>JACQCJ010000060.1 GCA_016201685.1 Candidatus Peregrinibacteria bacterium
AAATAGAGAATTTTTTTGTCAGGAAAGGAATTGTGCAGTGCTATTTTTGCCTCCAGCATCTTCTGTTTCTCCCCTGCCGATTCCCCCTTATTGGGACGAACGGATTTCAGTTCTATAGCCGTGATGGAATCATGGGTTTCCAAGAACACATCAACAGTGAAATCGGCAGCTTCTTGCATTGTGAGAGAAGGAACAGAAAGAATTTCTGCGATCTCTGATTCCACATTTGGAGGCGTATTTCCACTTTTCAATTTATCCCATATCTGTTTGATTTTTGTCGTTTGCGGTTCACTGATTTTCAAAGACATTTTCTTTTTTGTCGTGAAAGCCATTTTTTTGCCTCCACTCAGGATGCATGCGACGCGCTCAAAGAAAGATCCCATGGAAGTATTTACTCCCTGCACCCAGCTGCTCACTTGAAGAATAGATGTGACATCTTGACTGCGCGTTTGCAATTGTGCTTCAAATGCGTGGTACAGAATGCGATGGAAAGGCTCATTCCTCTTGAACGTACTTTCTGTCGGAAACAGCAATGCACGATTCTGCAAAACAGTATTGAATGCTTTTGCAATGGAATCTTTCTTCGACTGATGAAGCATGCTGAAAGTTTAGACCTTCTGCTTCAAGTGAAAAATAGTTTCCGAGTATGGATTCCTATCGCGTTCCGTTCTGTTGAGCACCGGACGCTTGAATCGCTGAACGATCTGCATGTCTGTCTTCTCCGCAATGAGCGGATACAGATTCCATTTGTCATTTGCCACCAGAAAAACATCATAGTCTTCAGCAAGATACCGCTTACAGTTATGGAGCACGGTGGTGATGCTGTCGATGTACGACTCGCGCGCTTGTTTGCCTTGACCTTTGCATAGGGGGCCAATCTCTGATGCATCACGGCGAGGAAATCCAAAGAGATCGTAGGCATAGGCATGTTGCTCGTGATAATCAATCTGCCCCACATAGGGAGGGGAGGAAAAAATGCCGCGAATCTTTTCTTTCTGTAGCAGGGATGCAAGCGGTGGAGTCTTTTGCACTGCTTCTGCAATATCGACTGTTCTTGAATCACCAGCGATGATGCAATACAGTGCGGGCGTGCGTAGGGCAGAGAAACGCTGAAGACGTGCCAACGTATCGTCTGCATATCTCTCGAGCATTTTTCGCATGGAAAAGAGCGGTTTGCAGATCTTCTTATGCTTGTAACAATAATAGATATCGAGCTGCGGTTCCTTGAGAGTGGCAAGATCGCTGTGCGTTGTGGCGCGGCACGATCGTGCAGCGCGACTGAGAATGACTGCGAGTATTTTTTTTATTTCTGGAGCGGACTGTTTTTTAATATATTCAAAGGTCTCCTGGATTTCTCGACGTATAGTATCCACATACCACGTATCTAAAAACGTCGTTCCTTTCTGGGACTGTAGACGAATGTTATATTTCTTCAGAAGCGCATGATACAGAGGAAGACATTCTTTTTCCCTTGCGCGAGCGTACGTGTCTTCTGCTATTTCCCGACGATGAACCTTGTACTTGAATGATGGATGAGGGAAATATTTGGCATTGATTGCTGATAGAAGGGAAATGAGTTCCTCTTCAAATTCCTGCAGATGACTATCTATTTCTGTGCGGTTCAAATATTCCTTCATGTCCTGGATGGCTTTTTCTAATGTTTGGAGATCGTACGATTGGATTTTGCACTCAGCAATAACACAATTAAATTGGGAAATATCGATGCCAATGCCATGCATGCCCAGTTCATGTGCTTGTACCAGAGTGGTTCCTGATCCTAAAAAAGGATCAAGTACTATATCGTTCTTACGAAAATACACCTTCTTTTTAAAATCATCAGTATGTTCATCGAGGAAATATTCAACGAGCTGTGGGATGAACTTTCCCTTATAGGGGTGTAAGCGATGCACGTTCTTCGTTGTATCTTTCTCGTGAAGATGATCAAACGATAGAGCCCAGTTGAGATCGTCTCCTAATATTTTCTTCCAGTCTACCTCTCGCTGACCATGAAAGCTTTTGTAGTACTTTTGAAGATCCTTCAGCGCTATTTTTGTGGTGCCATTCAATTGATATTTTCTCACTCTTCCGTACTGCACGAGATAGGAAATATTGGAGGGAGAGATATCTTGCTTCAATAAGGCTGCTGCCCATTTGCTCGCTTCTTGTATTGTGAGAAGAGTCATGTGCGAAAGCTATCATATCTCTTGGATCGGGCCAAGTGTTCTCTCGTGCAGAGAGAAAGAAAATATGTTGGTGTACAAATGTACACCATTTCTCAATTTTTCATATTCTTCTCCAATCCAGCCTCTCGCAGCGCAATCTCGCGCACGACCTTCGTGTGCCGCTGCTCGAGTTCTTCCAGGCGCACGACGAGGTAGAAGACCAGGAAGAAGAGGATTCCCATGAACGTGACGATCACTGCGTTCTCCTGATTCGCGATCCCCGTGAGGAGCGAGAGGTAGTGGAGGAAGGAGGGATAGAGCGTGATGAACGCGATCGTGCCCCAGAAGAGCGTCCAGAAGCAGGCTTCCCATACGGTCTTCTTCTTGCGTACGACCAGATTCCACGCGTAGAGGATTGCGAGGAGCGAGACGACCGGCGCGACGATTTGGTAGGCAGTTAAATGCACGCAATGGAGATTGAAAATTGACAATGGCGACACCTTCCCTGCCACGAGAGAAACTGCCATAATTTTCAATTATCAATTCTCAATTGTCAATTCGCTCGAGGGCGCTCAGCGCAGAAATGATCTCAATAGGATCTTCAGCGCGGTCCGCACCCCGCTCGCAAACGATTGCCCCTTCGCCAGCGTGTATTCCGAATAGAGCACCTTCGTGGGGATTTCGGCGATGCGCCACCGGTGCGCCGCGGCCTCGCGGACGATCTCCGTGCAGCACTCGAAGCCGCTCATGCGCAGGTCGATCTCCCGCACGGCGCGGGGGCCGAAGACCTTGAATCCGCACTGGCTGTCCTGGACCCATCTCCCCGTGGTGACGAAGGTGACGATGTTGCCGATGCCGTTGAAGATGCGGCGGATGAGGGGGATGCGATTGCGCCGCTTGCCCTGCTTGCCCTTCCATAGCCCGAAGGCGAAGGAGGGAGACGGATCGAAGGGGCCGAAGCGATTAGCGAAGACGATGTCCGCCGTCCCCTCACGGACCGGACGCAAGAGAAGAGCGATGTCGGCTGGATCATGCTGCCCGTCGGCATCGAGCGTGACGATGGTATCGGCGCCAAGGGAACGTGCGGCCTCGATGCCCGTCATCGTCGCGGCGCCGGTACCGCTGTTCTCCAAATGGCGAACAACGATCGCTCCCGAGGCAGCCGCCACCCGCGCCGTCGCATCGGTGGAGCCGTCATCGACCACGACCACGCGATCGCTGCGCTGCTTCGCTTCCTCCACAACTTTCCCCACGCGCGTGGCTTCGTTGTACGCCGGAATGACGGTGACGATCATGCGAGAAGCATAGAACAAGGTACGGGGAAGCCCAAGATATACCCCTTCGCTTTCATTTTCTCAATTTTCTCTCCACATCCGTTGTTCTCCATTTTCCTCAAGAAGACGTATGAAAGCTACGGAGGCATGCTTTGGAGAGTTTGCTGATTGTCCAGATTTTGTGGGATTACTTAGTGGCAAGCAAGAAACATGGATTCTGGATGAAAATCTCCGTAAATCGCTTGCGAACCATCTAACCATTTAACCATCTCTCAGCAAATACCATTGCCTCCGATCCCGTGCCTCTTCAATTGATGAGCACAAAGGCCACCCCCGCCGAGGCGTCGTTGATGACGATCTGGAGACCGATGCCCGGCGTATTGAGGAAGTCGACGAAGTCATTGACCTTCTTGTGCAGCGAGCCGTTGGGATCGCGCTCGATCGTCGAGGTGTTCGTATCGAAGATGATGCTGTTGAACCCGAGCGCCTTGAGACGGTTGACGGTCATGCGCGGATTCTTGCCCTGGCTGATGCAGTGGAACGTGTCGAGTTGGGCATCCGCCAGGCCGATGACTTCGAGGTTCTTGGGGATGAAGTAGGGGATGAACGTTCCCACCCGGTAGAGGTAGGGCCGCCCGGGGATCGACTGGTGGCGATCCGTCACGATCTTCTGAATCGAGTCGTACCACGGGATCGTTCGTTGGCTGAGCGCCTCCGCCGAAATTTTCCCCATCGAATACTCGAAGATATTGCGCTGCTGTTCAAACTGCCAGATGCGCATCGCGAACACGATGACGAGGGACAGGCCGATGAGCGTCCCCGCCGTCGCGCGGGACCAGAGATCCGGGGCCTCGGCGATGAGCCCTTCCATGCCGATGGAGAGTCCTAGGAACATGCCCACTCCGTACCATGGGATGCCGTTGGCGAGGAAGATCCATTCGACGATGACGAAGAGCGTGCCGACGAAGAGATAACGCAGCCAGCGGGCCTTGCGCATCCAGAAGAACGGCACGAGGAGGAGGAGCGGAAAGAGAAAGAGCGCCGGAGACGTCGTCACATAGTACCCGGCGGAATCCAGATTCAGCACCGTGCGCCATGGGAGGAGCGCGTAGTGCCCGATGCCCTGATCGAAGCCCCAGTACCGGTCGAGTTCTTCGGTTGCTCCCGTGGCCTTGCAGCTCGGATCATTGGCATTGATCTGTAAGTCGGGAGGAAGGCTCTTGACCGGCTGACCGTGATTCGATGTATCCGATCCGCCCGACATCAGGAATTGAGGAGAGAGTGGATTCGGCGCACCCATGGTAAAACGCGGGAGAAGATTGCCCGCCTGGATATTGTTGTACGTCATCCATGGGGAGATGGCAGCGAGGATGCCGATGATGAAGACTCCGAAGGAGAGCAATGGCCTCCATCGAGGTCGCGACATCGACCGAACGACGGCGTACGCAAAGCAGGCGGCCCCGAGCACAAAACAGAGAATCATGAACGCGGATTGCGAAATCGGTACCGCTCCGCCGAACATGCGTGCGAATATCCCCTCCACATTGAAGACGTTCTGGCGCGCGAACACTCCGAAGGCGAGAAAGACCATTCCGAGGAAAGCCGACCAGTGGAAAAGGGCGCCGAAGAGAATCGCGATGAGCTCCATGATCACCATCACCGATGTCGGCTTCATGGAGAACGCGAGACCGGCAAAGACGCCGGCGATGAGCAACCAACGCCAACCTTCGCCCCGCAGCAACGGGGCTTCGGTTGGCAGGCCATGTTCGCTCTGTGAGGCTTGCCACCCGTGGTCTTCGCGAATGGAGGCGAGCGTGGAACTCGTGGGCTGAGCTTCCTGCCCGTTCGGCAGGCGGCCGGCCGGCCGGCCAGGTTGTCCAAAAGCGTTTTCATCGGCTTGGGCTTGAACATGCGCAAAGGACTGCGGTTCCTCCGCATCGAAGAGGTACGTGAAAAGGGTGAACGTCGCGAGTGCCCCCATCGTGAAGACTGCGTTGTCGATCTTCATGTCCGCGAAGGAAAAGTGCCCCACGAGCGGCAGGCTGTAGTAGAGGAGGGACGCGAGCAGCCCCTTCCGTTTCCCGAAGAAGGTGTTGGCGAGGAGGAAAACGGAGAGGAGGGCCAGGAGTCCCTCCGTCCAATTGATGATCATGGATGCCGTCGCCGCGAAGGGATTGGTGTACCCGAAGAGCAGGAATCCGAGTGACGTGAGGTACTCCCACTGGAACTGCGACATGGAAAAAATGAAGAATCCGTAGCTCACGAGCAACCGCGGCCGGTTCAGGTAGCTGCCCAGATCGTCCCACCCGATGGGGAAAGGGCGGACAACCGTGAGGAAGTTGATTGCGAGGTAGCTCACGATGAGCCACAGCAGGAGAATGGAGAGGTCGTACCAGGAAACATCGTGCTGCGTCTCGGACCGGCAGAACTTCTGAATCCAGTACCATGCGGATCGATAGCAGAGAATCGGCACGCCGATGACGAGAATCCACCCGACATTTGCCGAATAGAGAGAGGAAATGGCGATCGTCCACAAGACCGCGATCCATGCGCCCGCCCCGACCCCGATGCTCATCATGGCTTCCGCGAGGAGACGCCGCGGCCGCAGACCGAGGAGTGTGAGCAGCAGATGTCCTGCAATGAGGAGTTCGAAGAGGAAGATGCCTGCCACCGCCACTTGGGAGAGGACGCGCGTGATGAAGGATCCCTCGATGCACGACGTGTTCATGTCGTAGATACCCACCCCCGATTCGCTCTGACCGGCGAGCGTCAAGCACCCGCGGTCGAGGAGGCCGTTAAAATTGTCCTGCAATGTTTTCAGTCCCTGCTCGGAGGCGTTGGCGTACACCTCGGCCTTCGGCTCGACGATGCGCGTCATGGGTGCGCCGTCATTCGTTCCAAAACTGAGAACATTGAAGAGCAAGAAGAGTGAACCCAGGAAGAGCGCGAGGAAGTGCCAGGGGCGGAGCCGCACACGCAGCCGTCCACTGCCCCGAACGAACACGTTCCAGAGGACGAATGCGGCGTACAGGACGATGCAGATGCCGACGTACCACGAGAACGGCGATGCGCGGCTGATCGTGCGCGCGATCGATGGGAAAAACGCGAGCGCGCCGCGGCAGAAGAGCGAATTGCACGTCTGCTGGATCTGCGCCGCCTTGTCGTCCGGCACGAGGACGGACTGGTGCACCGGCACGCCGAGGTACGAGAAGAGCGAGTAGATGCCCCACAGCAGGAGCGCGCCAAAGAGAATCATCGAGAGAATGCGGGCGGTCTTTTCTTGCATGTCAGTAAGGATGAACGCGACTATGGTAGCAGAAAAAGTCTCCAGGACTATGGCTCCAAAAATACTTGCATGACCGCAACAGTCGGGCGGGCGGGTACCGTTGCTCCATTGAGCGCGCAATGTTGCTCGGAATTGACAGTGCTTTGGAGAACCTCGACGAACATGATGAACGAAGGATGGAGCCGCCTCGGGGAGTTGAACCCCGGACCCACGGTTTACGATACCGTTGCTCTACCACTGAGCTAAGGCGGCTTGAATGTTTGGAAAGATCACAATGACCACTGCCTGCCCACCGTAGTCAGCCTAGGCTGACGAAGATGGGAGCGAAGGCGGCTTGCGCAAAAAAAGATCAGATGGATGTTTTCACATCCCGTTCTATTGTGTGGAAGAACCTCCCGGAGCGCAATGGTTCGCGGAAGAATCGATCTCTTGCGAACATTCGCAAGTGATGATCTGGTTTCCAGCTATGGTTCAACGCATGATGTGATGTGTCATGAGCCACGCCGATCTCCTCTGGTCCTACCTGAACGTCCTCACGCGCGAGCGGTACGAGGCGCTCGTGCAGGTCTATGGTTCGCTCGAGGATGCGCGGCGGCACGTGGGGGAAGAGATGCTCAAGGGACTTGGATGTCGCCAAGAGACGGTGGAGAAGACGCTCGTGCGGCTCGAGGACTTCGATGAAGAACGTTACGCCGCGGAGCTCGCCAAACGCGAGATCGATCTCCTCTCACTCGCGGATGATCGCTATCCCAAGAGTTTGCGAGAAATCGGTGATCCGCCGGTCTTTCTGCATATTCACGGCGATCTCTCCATTCTCGATCAACCCTGCGTGGCGCTGGTGGGGACGCGGGGCATCACGCCGTACGGACGACGCATCGTCGAGACGTTCGTGCCGCCGCTCGTGCAGGCCGGGGTCATCACGGTCAGCGGACTCGCGCATGGGATCGATGGCGCCGTCGCCGGCGAGACCATCAAAACCAGAGGAAAAACCGTCGCGGTGCTCGGGCATGGCCTCGGGACGATGTACCCGCGCACGCATGAGAAGCTCGCGCATCAGATCCGGGAGACCGGCGGCCTCCTCCTCTCCGAATTCCCGCTCGATTTCCCGCCCGACACCTACACCTTCCCGTCTCGCAACCGCATCATCGCGGGGCTCTCGCTTGCGACCATTGTTCTCGAAGCCCCACGCGAGAGCGGCGCGCTCATCACTGCCGATCTTGCCCTCCAGTACGGCAGGGATGTGTTCGCCGTCCCCGGTCAAATCTTCGATGCGAACTTCCGGGGATGCCACGATCTCATCGCGCGCGCCCACGCCAAGCTCGTCACGGATCCCGCGGACGTCCTCCAAGAAATCGGCATCATCGTTCCCGAAGCGCGAACCTCACCGGCGTACATTCCCCAGTCCGATGATGAAGAGGCCTTGCTCAAAGTCCTCACCACCATGCCGCAGCGACTCGATGAACTGGTGGAACGGTCAGGAATTCCTGCAGCAAGAATCAATGCCGCCCTCACGCTCCTGGAATTGGCGGGAGTGGTGAAAAATGTGGGGAGTGGGATGTGGGTGAGGGGATGACGAATGACGAGTTACGAATTGCGAATGGCGAATGATGAATCTTCGGGAACGCGGCCAGCAAGGCCGCTCCGCGTCTGGAAGGAGTTATATCCCCTCGGAGGAGCGGGCATACTGCCCGCGGATCCTGTCCAATGGAATCTGCATACATCAAAAACCCCCGCACCGTGCGGGGTTGGATTTTCGTCTGAACGATTGTTCAGTTAGATAGACCCGTCATCTTAAGTTGATCTGCCAGTTCTTTCTTGAGACCTTCAAGATCCGGAAGATCCATTTCATCGGGCATTGCTTCTGGTGTCTCAGGGGCTACGAAGTTCTTCATACCTTCAGCATCCATAGAAGAAAGGGGAAAGAAAATAATCACCATTACCTTATGCTCTCTCAAAGCTACCGTCAAGCATTTTGATGATGAAGGCAAGGGAGCAGTTTAATTGAGCCGAATGCGTTTTTGGTGATCTATGGCTGTTCCAATGTCCGTGCCGCTTCCACAATCGCCCGGAATTCCTCAGGCTTTAACGAAGCTCCACCCACCAGTCCTCCATCGACATCCGGCTGCGAAAGAAGTTCACTGGCATTCTCCGCTTTCATCGATCCGCCGTAGAGAATGAGCATTTCTTTTTGAATCGGTTCGGGGAGCAGCGAACGGATGAAGGCGTGCATCTCCTGGGCATCGGAGGGTTTGGCCGCGGGCTTGGTTGGATCGCCGCCGCTGATGGCCCAGAGAGGCTCGTAGGCAATGGCGAGTTGCGAGTTGCGAGTTGCGAGTTGCGAAACATCGAGGTGATCAATGACAGTTCTCAATTGTCGCTCGATCACTTCATGGGCTTTTCCGGCGCTGCGCTCGTTTGCCGTCTCGCCGATGCAGACGATGGGGAAGAGGCCGAGCGTGAGCGCCGCCTTCGCCTGCGCTGCGACGAACTCATCCGTTTCGCCTTGATCGCGTCTGCGCTCCGAGTGTCCGCACAGGACGGTTTCGCAGCCCGTGCTCGCAATCATCGCCATGCTGACGCAGCCGGTGTGCGCACCCGTGGGCTCGTGGTGCCCGCACTGCGCGCCCATTCGGAGTCCCGCCGCGACGCACGTCTTCAAGTACACGAACGGTGCAAAGATCATCACGTCCACGTCGTCCGTCGCGCGGTACGGAGAATCCATGGCATCCCAGCCCTCGGGGGGCGGGAACATTTTCCAGTTGGCCGCAATCAGCTTCGTGCGGGGCATGATGGAAGTATAGATGAACACTGAAAATGGTTACATGGCTATATGGTTAGATGGTTCGCAAGCGAGCTCCTGCGATTGTCCACCACAAATACTGTTAACCATGTAACAATGTAACCATTCCATCTTCATTCATGCAGCAGAGAATGACTCGCGTTGTATTGGCCACCGATCATGCCGGTTACGTCCTCAAAGAAGCAATCAAGGCGCACCTCATAGAAGAGGGTCTCGACGTGATCGACGAGGGGACGTTCTCCGAGGAGCCCGTCGACTATCCCGCGATGATCCGCAAGGGATGCGCGGTCGTTTTGGAGCAGGGGATTCCCGGCATCGTCTTCGGCGGGAGCGGCATCGGCGAATCGATCGCGGCGAACAAAGTCCGCGGGATCCGCGCGGCGCGCTGCTGCACCGTAGAGGATGCGAAGCTCTCTCGTCAGCACAATGATGCAAACGTGCTCAGTCTCGGCGGGCGCATACTGGAGCCGGATCTCGCAAGAAAGATGGTCGACGCGTTCCTCGCGACGGAGTTCGAGGGAGGACGGCACGCGGTGAGAGTCAACGATCTTGAGTAGAGTTCAGAATGCAGAGATCAGACTTCAGAGTGTTGTACTGAACTCCGTGTTCTGAAGTCTGAATTCTCTCCATGCTTCATGCTACCATGCATCTAATGCCATTGCGTCCGATTCTCATCACTCCCTCCATCCTTTCCGCGGATCTCGCGCATCTGCAGGACGAAGTCGCGACCATTGAGAAGCATGCCGATTGGCTTCAAATCGACGTGATGGATGGACACTTCGTTCCCAACCTCAGCTTCGGAGCGCCCGTCGTGCAATGTTTGAAGACCTCGCTCCCGCTCGATATCCACTTGATGGTCAACAATCCCGCCGACCGCATCGCGGAATTCCTCGCGATCGGGGCGAAGCACATCACCTTCCACGCCGAAGCGGTGCAGGGGACGGCGGATCGTCGTGATCTGATCCAGAGAATTCATCAAGGGGAAGCGACAGTGGGGATTGCGTTGAATCCAGAGACGCCGATTGCCGCGATCGATGACGTGCTCGGCGAACTCGATCTTGTCCTTATCATGTCCGTGCATCCAGGCTTCAGCGGACAGAAATTTTTGCCGGACGTCCTCGACAAAGTCCGTTCCCTTCGGATGCGCTTCCCGAATCTCATGATCCAGATGGATGGCGGCATCACGGTCGAAAACGCCGGTCTGTGCATCGAGGCCGGCGCGGATACTCTCGTCGCCGCGAGCGCGGTCTTCGGCGCCCCCGATCGTGCAAAAGCCATCGCGGATCTTCGAGGAACGCATCCATGACGTTTTCTCCACGACGCGCACTCATCGGCTTCATCATCATCGTTCTAGGGGCGATGATCGCACTGTGGCTCCTCACGCCGCGCGTCATTTCAACAAACCAATCCTCCTCACCCGTTCTTCACGTCATTCATCTCGTTTCCCCGGCCGGGAATTCTCTGACGTTACACGTCGAATTCGCGCGCACCGAACAGGAACGCATGGCGGGACTCATGAACCGTCAAACCATCGGAAATGATGGGATGCTCTTCCTCTTCGATCATCCTCAAGAACTTTCCTTCTGGATGAAGAATACTCTGATGCCGCTCGACGTGCTCTTCTTCGATGGCGATGGAGCATTCGTCTCAGTCCAAGAAATGCAACCGTGCACGACCGATCCTTGTTCGTTCTACGCATCCAACGGGCAAGCGCAGGAGGCGCTCGAAGTGCCGATCGGATTTGCGAGGGAACATGGAATCGGAAAAGGATGGAAGCTGATGGTGCAATGAAGGATGAAATAGCGGGCATGGTGTTTGTTGGTTGTTGGTGTTTTCCTCCACCCCCAGCCCCTCCTCCCTCCTTCGCCAGGCTTCGGGGGGGGGCAAGCCGGTGGAGGAGGGGAGCATTGGCACAATGGAACATTTCTCCCCCTCTCCATCGGAGAGGGGGTTGGGGGGAGAGGAAACAAAAACAGAAAAAACACACATACCATGTTGTGCTCTTCCCTCAATCTCTGTCCTCCGCCCTCTGTCCTCTGTACACTCCGCACCATGTCAGCGCAGAAATCGTCACTGTGGACGACGCACACGTTCCTCTTCCTCGGATTCGTCGTGCTGCTCTCGTACCTCACATACTTCCATCACTATTGGGAGCCGCAGGCGGTCTTTTGGGATGAAAACTACCACATCGCGAGCGCGCAGAAATACCTGAACGGCGTGTACTTCATGGAGCAGCACCCGCCGCTCGGAAAGCTCCTCATCGCGGCCGGGGAAAAAATTCTCCACCCTAACGCCCGCGCAGATCAGTATATCGGCACCGACTACGCCACGAACTTCCCCCCGGATTTCTCCTTCAAGGGTTACCGCTTCTTCTCCGCGTTCCTCGGGTGGTGGACGGCATCGCTCCTCTTCCTCATTTTCCTGCTGATCACACGCAATCCATTGCTCTCCTCGTTCCTGAGCTTCTTCTATATCTTCGATAACGCCCTCATCGTGCACATCCGCGGCGCCATGCTCGAGGGACCGCTGGAATTTTTCTGCACCGCGATGATCCTCGTCTTTCTCCTGCTGCTTGAGCACCGGGAACGGCAACGACTCTTCCTCCTCTGGAGCACGCTGCTCGGCGTCGTCTTCGCGTGCATCATGACGACGAAGATCCTGGGGCTCGTGTTCATCCTGCTCATCCCGGCCGTCCTGTGGAAGCTCCTTCCGGATGGGCGCACGATCGGACGCTTCTTTGTCTGCTTCCTGCTTGGATTCCTTGCGGTCTACATCGCGGTCTGGCACATCCACTTTGCACTCGGGAAGAGAGTCGTCCCCACCCTGCCCGATAACGGGTACTATCAGGCGTCGCCCGCCTCCAAGCAACTCCTCGCCACCGGCCGCACGGGATCCTTCCTCGCCTTCCCCATTCTGCTGCGGGATGCCTTCGGCTTCATAGCGCACTACAACCGAGGCACGCCGCGCCTCGATCTGTGCAAACCCGACGAGAACGGCAGTCCCTTCTTCGATTGGCCGATCGGCGCGCGCGCGATCAATTACCGATGGGAGACGCCGGACGGCAATACGTACCGCTACCTCTATCTTCAATCGAACCCCGTCGTGTGGCTGACGACGTTCGCCGCTGTCATCCTCGCGATCTGCCTCCTCGTCGGCTCCTTCCTCGCCCCGCCCCGCCAGCCCCTCACGCACCGCTTTCTCCTCATGGTCTTCACCGGGCTCTACGCCAGCTTCTTCGTCGCCGTGAGCAGAATCTCGCGCGTGCTCTACTTGTATCACTACTTCATCCCGCTCCTCGTCGGCTTCGTGATCGCCTCACTCGTGCTCATGGAAGTGAAGAAGCTCGGCCGATGGAATCTCACCGAGTACGGCAAGACGTTCGGTCTCATAGTCCTCGCAGCACTCATCTTCGTCAGCTTCCAATTCTACCGGCCGCTTACTTACTACGAGGCACTCACGGACGCCCAGTTCGCCCGCCGCGCCATCCTCCCCGTGTGGGAACTGACGAGTGTCCACGGCACGAGGACGAATGCGCTCGCGGTTGCGAAGAATTGCGGGAATTGAGAAATGCGAAATTGAAAATTGACAATGTTGGGGCCAATCATTCATCGCGTTCTCCTTCCAAACAAAAAGATCAATGATGCAGTTCAAATTGCTGTGTGGGAATTTCTTCCATAATTTTCCATTGTCCATTGTCAATTTTCAATTTTCGTTCGTCCAATCGCAGGCTTCCTCCCGCCGCGTGCTTGGTGCAACCCCATCACCGCCCAGAACATCTCCCAACTGTCTCGCAGCATACGTACTTTCGATCCGGGGACGGCGGTCCACTGCACCGGCACTTCGCGGATGCGATAGCCTCGCCGCATGGCGAGCGAGAAGATTTCAATGTCGTAGGCGAAACGGTCGATCGTTTGCTTCGCGAAGATGTCCTTCGCGACGTCGCTGCGGAAAAGCTTGAAGCCGCACGCGGCGTCGGCTATGCCCGGGATGAGGGGAGCGTAGAACGCGTGGTAGACCCGGCCGATCGAGCGTCGATGCCACCGCATCCGCACGGGATGCTCCGCGGTGCGGAGCACCCGCGAGCCGATCACGATATCCGCCTCCTTTTGTTCCAGAATCGGTCGGAGCTTCTCGATTTCCTCGATCGGCGTCGCCCCATCGGCATCATCCAGCAGAAGAACGTCCCCTCGCGCGGCTGCCACGCCCAAGCGCAGCGCAGCGCCCTTCCCTCGGTTGACCGGAAGGCGGAGAACCTGGAGAGGCAAACGGTCCCTCCACGCTTCGGCCACGGAGAGCGTCTCGTCATCGCTCCCATCGTCCACCACGATGATCTCGCGCAGCGACATTTCCCGGGGATGCGCGAAGAATGTCTCGATGTCATTCAGAGTCCTCGAGAGACGCTCTTCTTCATTGTAGGCGGGGATGACGATCGAGAGATCCATGAGGGCAACAGTCAGAGAAGCGGGCGCGTCATGAGGATCGCTCGTGCGCCGCGCGAAGAGAAGACCGCACTCGACGCAGTCCTCGGAGTTCGGAAAACATGCGGAGGATCACGGAGAGCTTGGCGCCGGTGGGCGAACCCGCGCGCCGGGGAAAATGGGGCACATCGACCGTCGCCCAGGCGATGCCGTTCTCCTTCAGGCGCAGGAACATTTCCGTATTGAAGAGTTTCTCGACGCCATGCGTCGGGCGGATCGCGGGCCAGAGATCGCGACACATCACTTTCATGCCGCAGTTCACGTCGCGCACCCAGAGTCCGAGGGCGATCCAGTTCATCAATCCCAGCACCTTCCCGAGCATGTTCCGCGTGAACGAGTCCGCGCGCCTTCTCCTGCGCCCGGCAGCGAAGGGGAATGTGTCCAGATGCGGCAGCAGAAGATCGAAATCCCGCGCGCAGAACTGTCCGTCGCTGTCCATGAACGCGACGATCTCCGTGCGCGCCGCATCGATGCCGCTGCGCACGGCGATCCCGTACCCTTGATTGTGCTCATGCCGCACCATGCGAAGAGAGGGGATCTGCATCCGCAGCTGCTCGAGAATTGCGGATGTGCGGTCGGTCGAACCGTCATCCACGGCGATGATCTCGCCTGAGATTGTCCGTTGCTGCATCCACGCTGCGCAGTCGCGCACAGTTCGTTCAATGTTCGCTGCCTCGTTGAAGCAGGGCAGCACAATCGTGAGAGAAGTTCCGTCCATCGCGCAGAGCATCGGGGGTCGCCGCGCGCGAGTCAACCGGAGGAGCGACCGGGCGAAGTCATCGGCTCTGCGGTTATCCCATCGGCGATGCATGATGTGAAGCGGCATCGCGACGCAAGTGCAGTAGAGTGGGCGCCATGTTTCGTCTGGAGGATGCTACGCATCGCGTCTCGTCTGCTGAACGTCGGACCATGTTCTTTCGGATCACATGCCTGTGCATGTGCATGGCTCTCGCCTGGATGGCTCTCGCGGAGATCTCACCGGAGTACAGTAGCGTCTTTTACCGGCAAGGCGGAGGAGCGATGCGCGAGGGCACCCTGCCGCTCTCGGTGGATTCGTCGGGCGCGGCGATCGACGTGGGCTTCATGCTTACACTCAACGAGCTCCATCCGCGCATCTACCGCGTTGTTCCCGACAACTGCCTGGAGTCGCTCGCGATCAACGGGCAGGCGGTGGATCTCCCGGATCTCCCGTTCTGTGATTACACGGAAGGCCGCCATCTTGATCTCGGGCCGTGGCTCCATGTCGGCAACAATGTGATCGCGGCCCGAATCCGGGATGACGGCGGCAGGGGGGGGATGCGCATCGACGTTTCCCCCCGCGATCAGCTGATGATCCTCCTCGCGCTGTTCATCGCGGGAACGGCACTGTGCTTCGTCGGAGTCGTGAGCGGGGAGTGGAGCGGACGATTGCGGTTCCATCGCATGATTTTCGCCGTCCTCGTTTTGGGGATTGCGCTCCGAGCGACGTATCTCTTCGCGGTGCCTTACTGGGTACACGTGAACGATGTCGATGGCCACATCGAGTACGTCCGCTACATCCTCGCGCACTGGCGTGCACCGCCGATCCATGGAGGATGGGAGTTCTACCAGCCTCCCCTGTATTACATCCTCACGGCGGCCGTGGTGAAGGTATTCGCATTCGTTGCCCCCCTGCGAGACACTGACGCGATGCAGGCGACGTCATTCGCGTTCTCCTGCCTAACGCTCGCAGCGCTCCTGGGAATTGCGCACGCCGCCTTCCCCAAACGCGCCCGGCGGACGGATGCTGCGCTCTTTCTCTTTCTGTGCGCGACGTTCCCGATCCTGGTCTTCTCCGCGGGAAGGATCAACAACGACGGCCTCGTCGTGATGCTGGGGAGCTTCGCTCTGCTCTTCCTCGTGCGCTTCGTGGGCAAGGGAAGATCGAAAGACTGGTGCGCCGCCGCCGCGCTGATCGTTGCTGGTTTGCTCGCCAAGACGAATGCCGCCCTGCTGCTCGTTCCTCTCTTCTGCGCCCCCTTACTCCTCAAGCGCTACCGCTACCGGCATGCCGCTCTGCTCTTGTGCGCGGGGTCCGGGATGCTCCTTCTGGCGTACGGCTGGTTCCTGATCCCCCGTATGCTGGAAGAAGAGAACGCCCGGTCGATCCTTGTGGGGAACATCGGGAACCTGACGGGAGCACTCAGTGTGGGCAACGCACCCTCCTTCTACTATGTTTTTCATCCCCTGGCCGTTCTCCGCAATCCCTACAATAACGCCTGGGACGACGCCTCCGGACGGCAATACTTCCTCGAGTATCTCTTCCGTTCGGCATTCACGGGCGAATTCGATCTGGGGGCCGCGCTCAAACCCCTCGTGCAGATGATCCTCCTCGTCTGGATGGCGATCGCCGCGGTCGGGATTCTGGGGATGGGTGCTCTCCTGCGCCGTTGCGACAGAATGGCGATCCTCTTTCTCATCACCGGCTGCTCCCTCCTCCTCGGGCATGCGGCGTTCCGTTTTCTCTCGCCCTACGGTCCTTCCCAGGATTTCCGCTACAACATGCTGCTGCTCGTTCCCTCGCTCTTCTTTGTGCTCCGAGGGAGGCAGGCGTTCCGCGGCTTTGCGCGCGATGCGGTCACCTCTCTCCTCGTCCTCGCCGGAATCCTCAATGCCATTCTTGTCTTGTGTCTCTGCGTGCGATGAAGGATCTGCGATCGATTCTGCAGTGTGCATGTTCGTGATGTCTGGGGGATGCAAGCGATAAGCGGTGGGCTTTCTTCGCCTGTTTATCCCTCCTCGCTGCGTCTCCGTTCCTACTACCCTGCGCTGAACCCCGCCGCCCTCGCCTCCTCCTTCGTCGCAAAATAGACACGATTGGCAGGCGCGATCGCACTCCCCGCCGCCGAGAGCACCGGATAGAAGCGCTTCCCGTTCTTGGACGCGACGAAGCGCATCCCGGTCGGCACCGTCACCGTCACATCCGTGGTCCACGTCGGCAGCGTGATGCGAAATGCTCCGCTCGCGTCAGGAATGATTTCTTTGGATCCTGCGAAGATTCTCACGTCACCTGTCGTCTGTCCCTTGATCTCATTACCCAGTCTTCCGATCGTTATGACGGGAATCGTCGGGGTCGATGCAGCCGAGGAGAGCGTCAGAGATTCCCGCGGCAGACGGAGCCGAACGGTCAGAATGCTTCCGATGAACATCCCGATGATCAGAGTGAGAACGAGTACGAGCAATGGCGCGAACCGAGACATAGCGTGTCATTGTAAATTGATAATTGAAAATGGAAAATTGAAAATTATGGCAGCAATGATCGATCAAGCTTGGACGTTGATCTTCAAGTCAATCCGCCGCTCGGCCAGGTTCGAGAAGTGCTCCCAACATTTTCAATTTTCAATTTATCATCCGTCCATGATCTCCCCCGACCAGCTCCGCCCCTTCCTCGCGACGACGCTCAGTGAGACGAATTTTTCGTCGCTCGGTGAAAAATACACGGGCAAGGTCCGTGACGTGTATCGTCAGAACGATCGCAACATCCTCATCGCCACCGACCGCCAATCGGCGTTCGATGCTCCGTGGTGCACGATTCCCCTCAAGGGCCAAGTGCTCAATCAGCTGAGTGCATGGTGGTTTGAGCGCATCGCGGACGTGATGCCCACCCACGTGATCGCCGTGCCGGATCCCAATGCGACCGTCGTCAAAAACGTGACGATCCTCAAAATCGAGATCGTCGTGCGCGCGTACCTCACCGGATCCACCGGGACCTCGGCCTGGGTCAATTACCACAAGGGTATCAGGAACTTCTGCGGCAACCTCCTCCCGGAGGGAATGGTCAAGAACCAGAAATTCGCATCCCCCATCATCACCCCCACGACGAAGGCCGAGGAAGACGAACTCATCGATCCGCAGGGCATTCTCGAACGCGGACTTACGACGAAAAAACAATGGGAAGAGATCACGGATCGCGCCCTCGCGCTCTTCCAGCGCGGCCAGGAAATCGCCGCGTCCCGAGGGCTCATCCTCGTGGATACCAAATACGAGATGGGGCTCGATCGCGATGGCACCCTCACCATCGCCGACGAAGTCCACACGCCGGATTCCTCGCGATACTGGGTGGCTGCGACCTACGAGGAACGCTTCGCGGAGGGCAAGGAACCCGAGAGCCTGGATAAGGAATTCTTCCGGTTGTGGCTGAGCGGGCAGGGCATCGATCCCTACGATGCCGCCAAGCGTGATCTCCTGCGCTCTCGCATCACCGACGACGTCCGCCTGATGCTCGCTTCCAAGTACGTCGATCTCTACGAGCGGATGACGGGGATGAGCTTCCACGTTCCCGAGGATCCCGACGTGGTGGGGAGGATGGAGAGAAATCTGGGGAGGTGGAAGATGGGGGGTTGAAGGGGTTTTGTGTGTTGTTTCCTCTCCCCCCGACCCCCTCTCCACGGGAGAGGGGGAGAAATGTTCCATTGTTCCATTCCCCCCTCCTCCATCGGAGGAGGGGTCGGGGGTGGAGGAAACAAACAACAAACCCACAAAATTTCGTCCATTTCCAAGATGTTTTCTCTCCTGCTTGTTGTTATACTTGAGCATCCAACATTCGCCGTTCCATGCCCACCTCCCCACGCCCCCCCCAACGCAGCCGATCCCAGTGGCTCCTGAGCCTGCTCCTCTTCTGCGGGCTGGTGCTGCTCTCGTTTCTCTTCCTGCTCAATCCCCAGCGGGACAAGGAGAAGCAGTACGCGGATGCGCCGGAAGTCCCCCTGAGCGAGATCACGCAGGGGTATGCGCAGAACAAGTACAGCGAGATTCTCATGCGAGACAACAAGGTTTTCGCCACCCTCAAGGACGGGAATACCATTCAATCGTACAAAGAAGGAAGCGACACCGTGAGCCGATTGGGATGGAACGATCCCAGGAACAAGACCGTCGTGCGCGTGGAGAACCGTGAGACGACAAACCTGTTCCTCTCGGTCCTCCCCGATCTCGTCTTCTTCCTCCTCGTCCTCGGGGGCATCATCTGGCTCTTCCGCGGCATCGCCCGCAGCCAATCGACCGCGCTCTCTTTCGGCAAATCGCGCGCGCGCATCGCCGACGCCAAGCAGGTGAAGACGCGCTTCCATGACGTCGCGGGTGCGGAAGAGGCGAAAGAAGATTTGGTCGAGGTGGTCGACTTCCTCAAGAATCCCAAGAAGTACACGTCGATCGGCGCCAAGATCCCCAAGGGCGTACTGCTCGTGGGGGCGCCGGGAACGGGGAAGACGCTCCTCGCGCGGGCGGTGGCCGGCGAGGCCGGGGTGCCGTTCTTCTCCATCGCCGGTTCGGAGTTCGTGGAGATGTTCGTCGGGGTCGGCGCGAGCAGGGTCCGTGACCTCTTCACCAAGGCCAAGCGCAACGCACCGTGCATCATCTTCATCGACGAGATCGACGCCGTCGGTCGTCAACGAGGGGGTGCCGGCTTCGGCGGCGGGCACGACGAGCGCGAGCAGACGCTCAATCAAATTCTCACGGAAATGGACGGCTTCGAGCAGGAGACGAACGTCATCGTGATGGCGGCCACCAACCGCCCGGATGTCCTCGATATTGCGCTCCTCCGACCGGGGCGCTTCGACCGGCGCATCTTCATCGACAAGCCCGACCTGGCCGCGCGCCACCAAATCCTGGAAGTCCACGCGCGCAACAAGAAAATCGCGAAGAACGTCCACTTCGACGATGTCGCGAAGCAGACCGTGGGCATGACCGGCGCGGATCTGGAGAACATCATGAACGAATCGGCGATCTTCGCCGCCAAGCGCAAGCATCCCGCCGTCACGCAGCGGGACCTCATCGACGCCGTGGAGAAGGTGGCGATCGGCGCGGAGAAGAAGTCCCGCAAGCTCACGCCCCACGAGAAGGACATCACCGCCTACCATGAGCTCGGGCACGCCATCGTCGGGCACCTGTGCCCCGCTTCCGATCCGCTCCACAAGATCTCCATCGTCTCGCGCGGCTCCACGCTGGGCGTCACGTGGTTCCTGCCGCAGGAGGACCAGTACACGACGAGCAAGAGCAAGTTCATCGATGAGATCTGCGGACTCCTCGGCGGACGGGCGGCGGAGGAGCTGGTCTTCGGCGAGATCACGACGGGCGCCAGTAACGACATCGAACGCGCCTCGCTCATCGCCCGCAACATGGCCATGCGCTACGGCATGGGGGACGATTCTCTCGGGCTCGTGGCGTACGGCGAGCACCAGGGACCCACGTTCCTCGGGGCCGATCCTTCCGTCGTACGTAACTACTCCGACGAGATGGCGCGCGCGATCGACACCTTCGTGCGCGAAACCATTGCCGCACAGTACGAGCGCGCGAAGAGCTTCCTCCATCAACACAAGAAGAAGCTCGAGGAGCTCGCGAGCGTCCTCCTCCAAAAGGAGACGATGAGCGTTGAGGAATTCCTGGAGATCTTCGAGGGAAAGGAGTCGGAGAAGAAGGAGAAAGCGGAGAAGAATGCGACGGAGGAAGTCGCGGAATGATCGAGTAGTTCTGCCTTCTCTAAGAACCTACTTTTGATCTTCTGTGCAGGCCATTTGAGCTGTAGACCATTTTTCATTAGAAAACTCTGTTGATTGATTGCAACGATCCCATCATGGTGTCTCCATGAGACAGTATGACTATTACGTCTACATGCTCCGCTGCAACGACGGCAGCTACTACACGAGCATCACCAACAGCGTCGTGAGGCGTCTATGGCAACATCAAAACGGGATCAATCCCGATTGCTACACCTTCTCGAGGCGTCCCGTTGAGCTTGTCTACTCGGCATGGTTTACGAATGTCTTTGAAGCCATTCATTGGGAGAAACAGATCAAACGATGGAGCAGAAAGAAGAAGGAAGCGTTGATTCGAGGGGAATGGCAGAAGATTCAGGAGTGTGCGAAGCGTCGCACACCCTTTCCAAAGTACAACCAAAGCATGTCACCCTGAGGAGGCCCGCCTATCATCCTTCGAGATGCTCGGCACTGCGGTGCCTTGCTCCTCAGGGTGACAACGGCGGGCCGTCTCGAAGGGCGACATGCAGTTGCCTTATTCTATCCAATCCGCACCAAACAACAGGGCGCCCCGCGCCCCGTTCCAATCTCGAACGGCAGACGTTCAGCGTCGCCCTGCGGAAGCCGGCTGTGCAGTTGGCTGCGCAGGTTGTTTCGCTGCGGGAGCGGTCGGGGC
>JACQCJ010000041.1 GCA_016201685.1 Candidatus Peregrinibacteria bacterium
CAACCGTCATCTGGAACTCACGAAACAGTATCTCGCCGAGTTGGGTTCTCCCGAAGCGATCCCCGCATCCGTCTCGATCACCATCCATTCCGCGATCCCTCCGGGCATCGGCATCGCCTCGTCCGCAGCCGTCTTCAGTTGTCTCGCGCAGGCGTACGCGGGACTCATCGAAATGGAGCGGAAACTCTCGCAGGAGGAAATCAGCGTGATCGGAAGGCTTGGATCGGGGTCGGCCGCGCGCAGCGCATTCGACGGGTACGTTGCGCTCGAGGCGGGCACGGGCGACGCCATCGACAGCGCGAAGGCCGTTCCCATCGCGGATGATCAACATTGGCTCCTCTACGACATCATCATCGTCCCGAGCCGGAAGGAGAAGGAGTACGGATCGACGGAAGGTCATTCACTGGCACGCACGAGTCCTCTCTTTTCCAAACGCGTTCAGGAGATCCCGAGGAGACAACGCGAATGCATCGACGCCATCCATAAACGGGACTTTGAGAAGCTCCAACACGTGGCGGAGGAGGACTGCCTCGACATGCACGAGGTGATGCGCACGAGCACGCCCTCGCTCCAGTACCTCACGCGCGACACGCGCCTGATCCTCGAGGAGATCACGGTGTACCGGCGGATGAAGCGCCTGCCCGTCCTCTACACGATGGACGCCGGTCCCACCGTCCACCTCTTCTGCCCGGCGGAAGCCAAGGAGGATGTGCTGCACTTCGCCCATGAACAGCAAGGATGCACGGTGTTTGTGGCGCATACGGGGAAGGGGGCACATTTGCTTAAGAAGAGCAGTTGATGGACGAGAGTACATCCCTGTAGTGTCTGTTTCTTCTTATTGGTTTTTGGTTTCTGTTTCAAAACCAGTAACAAGTAACCAGAAACAAGTAACCTTTCCATGGACCTCCGCTCCCTCCCCTCCGGCCTTTCCCCCTCTGATCGCTGCAATGAGCGGCGCAGTCGCATCGAGCGGGAACTCGACATTGATCTTTCCAGGACGCGTTTCCTCTACGAGGATCTCGGAGCTGCAGACGAGAAGAACTGCGAGCAGATGTTCGGCGCGGTGCCGATTCCCGTTGGGTACGCGGGACCTTTAGCCGTGACATTCAGCTCAAACGAAAAACACAATATCCATCTTCCGCTCGCAACCACGGAAGGGGCGCTCGTTGCGAGCGTGAACCGCGGATGCAAGGCCGTGAGCGCGTCCGGTGGAGTGAAGACATCATCGGAACATCGCGGGATCAGCCGCTCCATCGCGCTGAAAGTGGACAGTTCGATTGGCGTATTCAAAAAGACACTCGAGGAAAAAAGAAAGGAATGGACGGCGGTCGCCGAGGAGACGAGCAGTCATCTCAAAATCCTCGAGACGATGATCGACATTGGCGAACCGTACGTCTTCCTGACGCTGTTCGGAGATACTGACGAAGCCATGGGCATGAACATGATTACGATCGCCGCGCAGACTGTTGGTGAATGGATCGAACGGACGATCGGGGGATGTCGCTTCGTGACGGTGGCGGCGAACGTGGACAGCGACAAGAAGCCGAGCCTGCGGACGTACGAACACGGTCGCGGCTTCGAAGTGTTCGCAGAAGCGACGATTCCTGAAGAAATTCTCGCATCCATTCTGAAATCCTCCAGCACTGATCTCTTGGAAGTCGCGAACGCAAAACTCGAACTGGGATCGGGAATCGCCGGGGCCATCGGCAGCAATCTTCATGTAGCGAATGTGATTGCTGCGCTCTACCTCGCAACCGGACAAGATGCCGCGCACGTGGTGGAAGGATCGCTCGCGGACACGAGCGTTTCGAAGGTCGATGAAGGAATAAAAATCACGGTCCGACTTTCTGCCATTCTCGTCGGAGTTCGCGGTGGAGGAACCGCACTGCCCGCACAGAAGCAATGTCTTTCAATGCTCTTGAAATCGAAAACATCGCTCCATGTCTGTCGCCAAGTAGCGGAAAGTTGTGGAGCAGCGGTGCTCGCGGGGGAATTGTCGTTGCTTGCTGCACAGGCAAGCCATAGTTTGGCGAAGGCACATAGGAAACTGGGGAGATGAAGAAACGCGCCCCGAAGGGGCGCTCCCCTGTGAGAGACAATTCTTTTTTCGGACGTTCTGCATGGACACAGAACCGATTTTTTCCCTTCAAGAAGAGCAGAAACCAGGGGACATCGAAAAATCATCATCCAGAGGAGCGGCCCTTCGGGCCGCGGATGGATAGATTGTTCCTATGTTCCAAAGACACCCCGTCCAAAACACCGCCATGATGTTCATCACGACGAACGTTCATCATCGCTGGAAAATATTCCAAAACCCAACGCATGCCCGAGAAGCGATTGAAACTCTCTACAGAGTCCAACTGCTCCATCCATTCTTCCTTCATGGATTCGTGATCATGCCGGATCACTGCCATTTTCTGCTCCGAGTTCCCCCTCCCGAATCGATCTCTCTCATCATGAATGTTTACAAAGCCGGACTCACTTTTCAGCTTGGCATCGGTCCGATTTGGCAATCTCGCTTCCACTTGATCATCCCGAAAAATTCTGCCACGGTTTTGCGATACATTCATCAAAATCCCGTAGTCGAAGGATTGGCTCCATCGGCCGAGGACTATCCTTGGTCATCGGCATCGGGCAAGTGGGATGTCACAGAGCTTCGATATTCCTGAAACCAACATACAGGGGAGCGGCCCTTCGGGCCGCTCCCAGATTCTCCATTTTCCTCATTTTTCAGGATCCTTCGACATTTTTTCTGCTAGAATTCCCCGGATGTCCCATTCGGCCATCGTCGGCTTCGGCAGGTACCTTCCGGTGTTTCGGATCAAAACGGCGACCATCGCGCAGCATTGGGGCCAGGATGGTCCGGGAGTAGCCGCAAGTATTGGAGTCGAACAGAAAACCGTTCCCGCGCCCGATGAAGACACCTTCACCATGGCCTTCGAGGCTGGCAAGCAAGCGATCGCTATGGCTGGGATTACGTCTTTGGAAGTTTCGGCGATCTTCGTGGGATCCGAGAGCCATCCGTATGCCGTCAAGCCCACGAGCGCAATGCTCGCGACAGCTCTCGAATTGCATCCGTTCTCCTTTGCCGCCGATTTGGAATTCGCCTGTAAAGCGGGAACGGCGGGGATGCAGATTGTCGACTCCTTCGTTCGCAGCGGACAGATCCAGTACGGGCTTGCCATTGGATCGGACACGGCGCAAGCGAAGCCCGGCGATGCGCTCGAGTACACGGCGGCGGCGGGAGCGGCGGCACTCCTCCTCGGATCCGAGAGGAGTGCGAGCGCCATCGCGCGGATTGAAGAGACGCTCTCGTTCACCACCGATACTCCGGATTTCTGGCGTCCGGCCGATGAAAAATTCCCGCACCACGCCGGACGCTTCACCGGGGAGCCCGGTTATTTCCACCACGTGCGTGAAGCCATGCAAGGGATCATCGAAGTCGCGAAGCTGGATCTCCACGAGATCGATCACGTCGTCCTTCACATGCCCAATGCCAAGTTCCCGCATTTGATCGCGAAGGAATTCGGAATCACCAAGGAACAACTGCGGCATGGGCTGATCGTCGCGCGCATCGGCAACACGTACAGCGCCTGCTCTCCGCTGGGATTGACGTTCGTTATCGAAGAAGCGAAGAAGGATGAAACGATCCTGCTCGTTTCCTACGGATCGGGCTCCGGAGCGGACGCATTCTTCATGACCATGCTGCGAGACGGCGTGCGACTTCCGCCAGACGAGCGCGAAGAACAGCATGTGGATTACAGTCAGTATATCGAGCATTCCAGAACTCACTGACCTTCCTGCCTTTTCTCACTTTCCTGCCCTTTCTGCCCTCCTTGAACACTTCCATCTCCCTCATCGGCCAAGGCCAAACCCGCTTCGGCGAGCGATGGGACAAAAGTTTGATGGATCTCATTGAGGAGGCCGTGACGGCCGCGATTGATTCTTCGCGCATCACGGCTCTGGAGATTGATGCCATCATCGTGAGCAACATGCTGGGAGAAGTCACGAGCAGCCAAGCGCATCTGGGATCGCTCGTGTCGGCGTTGCTCCCCCACCGTCCTCCGGCAATCCGAGTCGAATCCGCCTGCGGATCGGGCGCCTACGCGCTCCACACGGCGTGCGCGTTCCTCGAGAGCGGCAGAGCGAAGACGGTACTCGTCGTTGGCGCGGAGAAGATGACCGATGTCTCCATCGATGCCATCGCCGCGGGACTGATGGGTGCTGCGGACAGTGAAGAAGATCGTCCATCGGGCCTCACGTTCCCCGGCATCTTCGGACTCATCGCCGCGCGCTACATGCACGAGCACGGCCTCACCCGGGAAGAGCTGAGCCTCGTCTCCGCCGTACATCACAGGAATGCGAAAGAGAATCTCTTCGCGCAGTTTCGAAACACCATCACGCCGGAAGCGGTTTCCAAAAGCCCGCTCGTGGCCGATCCGCTCCGCCTCCTCGATTGCTCCCCCATCAGCGACGGCGCCGCCGCCTGCATCCTCTCGACCAATCACGAGAGCGAATTCCGTCTCGCCGCCTCGAGCATCGCCTCCGATGCCGTCAGCATCACGAAGCGTCCGTCCATCACGAGCTTCCCGGCGACGAGAGACGCTTGCGGCAGAGCGCTGAAGGAAGCGGACATCACGCTCGATGACCTCTCGTGCCTCGAGACCCACGACTGCTTCTCCATCGCCGCCCTTATCAATCTCGAAGATCTCGGCTTCGCGGAGCCTGGTGAGGGAATTTCACTCTACAAGGATCTCTACGACGGGAAGAAGTCGCGCTTCGCCATCAACGCGAGCGGCGGACTAAAAGGCTGCGGACACCCCGTCGCCGCCACCGGCATCAAGCAAGTGAACGACCTCGCGAAGCAGTTGACAGAGCGCGAAGAGCGATGGGG
This sequence comes from Candidatus Peregrinibacteria bacterium, assembly GCA_016201685.1. Classification (GTDB taxonomy): domain Bacteria; phylum Patescibacteriota; class Gracilibacteria; order Peribacterales; family Peribacteraceae; genus JACOTD01. Next base: position 4,895 of record JACQCJ010000041.1, read on the forward strand.
AATGACGCATAATTTCGGCGGCGCGTGCGCAAGCTGTGGTATACATATCCTCGAACGCATGCATGACTGACACGTCGCCTTCCCTTCACCGTGCGCTTGCACAGCGCGGATCCAAAATGCAGCCCGGCACCGTCCTCTCGGTGACGACCCTGCAACATCCGCCCGCTTCCTTTGGAAAATTCCCGCGTCGCATCGCCTTGATCAAACTCGAAGACGGCTCGAACGTCTTAGCGCCCCTCACTGCCCCCTGTTCCATTGGCGATTCTGTCATGCCGCGAATGCGACTTTCTCGAATCAACGAAGAAAAACTGCGCATCTACGATCTTTCCTACGAACCAGTAACTAGTAACCAGAAACTAATAACCTCTTTTCCAGGGTACATCCTCGCCCTCACCGGCCCCTCCGGCGTCGGCAAATCGACGATTAGTCATCTCCTTGTCCAAATGTGTTCGCCCTGCGCGGAAAAAGTTCCGATCCACACGACACGCAAGAAGAAAATCGGGGACGATGGCGAGTATCGCTACATCTCGAAGAAAACGTTCGCGGAGCTCCAGAGCAGGGGTGAGATCATCGCGAGCACGCAGATCCCCTCTTCATCCGAGGAACGCCTCTACGGTTATCGAGCAGAAGACATTGAGCGGATTTGGAAGGCGGGGAAGATCCCCGTCGTGACCACCGAGATGCACTTGCTCCAAGGACTTTCGCAGCACTACGGCCGCCGCTCCATCCTCTCCTGCGGCCTCCTGCCACCGGGCAGCAGTAAGCGCGCCATGCTGAGCCATCTTTTACACAGACTCCGAACCAGAGGCCGCGATACCGAAGAACACATCGCCGACCGCCTGAAGAACGCGGAAAAAGATCTCCAATTCTTCGACGAGCGCAAAGACCTCTTCGATCACCTCCTGGTGAATGAGGATCTGGATGCCGTTGTCGAGCTCTTGAAGCAGAAAGTGCCGGGGTTGAGGGAGGCGTGAATCAGACTGAATGGACCGGGTAATTATGCTATACTATCCAGATGCCCAACCCCGAACATCAAAACAAATTCGACGTGTACGATACCTACGCTGGTCGTTGCCCGCCGAGGGAAGAGGAAAAGGAAGTACCGCGCGCCGAGTGGGTTCCGGCCTCGGAAATCAAGGAACGTGCAGCGGCAATTGAACAAGAAGTACTGGAGGCGTTGCAGACTTGTGCTGGAAAAACATCTTTCGAAACGATGTTCACCATTGAAGGTGCTGAAGCAAAGAAGGAACGGCAAAACGAAACTATTTTCAGAGAACCAATGAAATGTGATCCGAGTCTCACGCTGGATTTGACGAAAATATACACGCCGAGCGTGAATCGACATGCGCTGACCATCAATATTCTGCGACCGGCGGCGACGGAGATCGACGAACATTTCGTCGCCAATTTCAATATGACGCTCCGGGAAAACAACACCATCGACATCTATCATCGCGAAGTGTCTCCACGGTACAGAGGCAATCATATTTTCCCCGCGGTCATGGGAAGCCTCAAACAATTCGCGGACAGGAAAAACGCGGAAAGGAAAAAGGAGGATCTACAAAGTCCGATTCGCCTGCGTTTTGAATGCGGACAGCCGGAATTGCTCGCGAGAATCATGGGGCAAGAATTTGAAGCGAAGGATGATGAACAGAGAGGAAGAATCGAGCGCATGCTGTCAGTCGATCCGTCGCTGTATGCAGATTATTCGTATTATGATCAGGAAGGAGAATGGAAGAGAGAAGCTGGCAAACTCTTGTATTGTTACGAAGGCTCGAGAGAAAAAAGTACGTTCGAAGATAAAAATTGGGAAAAATCCTACCGTGCGACCGTTTTCTACGATTCTCCCCCAGATGAGAAAGACATTCGAAAGACGACAAACGATACAAAAGCCGCAATAGGAGAATTGCAAATTCCCTGATTCACCTCCCCGGACATTCCTTCGCGATTTCTTCTCTGATGTGCCGGGGCTGCGGGAGGTGTGACATGGGAAAAGAAGAATCCTCTTGTGACAATTCAGCTCAAAACAACCATTGCATGAAGGATCACACGAGAATACAGTGCACCCCTTCCCACGAATCAAATGGATGCAGCGCTTCATGCAGAGGTAAGCAGATTGTTGGTGAGAACAGAAGGTATAACCGCAATAGAGATTGCTGATGGAGAAACGCGCCCTCAATACTTGGCATTGCTGCACCTGCTGATGGAATTCAAGAGGAAAGACTGTTCCACACTTCTCCAAGATCTCGGAATTTCCGACAATGATGGGAGGAAATCGATCAGTTTGAATTCAGCTCTCAAGAGGGCTACAACAGCGCTGGAAAACCACAAACAATTGCGATTGGCCGATGTTTCACACGCACAACGCGACGCCGTTTTCCGCATACTTCATTCATCGGAAGCACATGACTGGTGGCAAAAAGCAATCGGCGATCGGACGTTCATCGAAAAAGCGCTTGCCCAAAAGGTCATAGCCATCGATGCGCGAATCACACAGCTCCGATTCCGAAAAGCCGTCGCGCAGACGCTGAAACCAAGGATAACACCCGAGGAACATGCGAAAATTTCTGAGAGCGTGAGTACATCCGATGCTTTTGAGGAGACAGTCGCATTATGTCGTTCTCGTTACGAAGCATCGCCCGTACCAAACAAGGACATCGATGAGGCAATTGCATTCATCGAGCAAGAACCCGAGGAAGAGGAATGGAAATCAATGTTTTTATCCATGTTCCTCGACCATGCGATCGTGGAGAAAAAGAAATCTTCACCGGCCTGAGAGAGTCAACATATTTATCTCCCCGGACATTCCCTCGCGATTTCTTCTGCGGGAGTCGCGGCGAGTGCCTCTCATGATTGGGAAATCATACGGGACCAGTGATGATCCCCTTCGGGATGAGATCGTACGCGATGGAATCCCGATCCTTGCGCGCATGCATCCTCTTGAAGAGCCTCTGGAAGCCCGTATCGGTGGCAATGACCTTTTCGCCCTTGGTCGCCACCCACTTGCCTGCATGTTCTTTCGTGAATTTCATAACACCAGCATGGTATCAGAAAACGCATGGTCAGACAAACGAGAAGCGGTAAAATTCCCGATCTTCTTGACCTTGAAATGGCCTCAAAGCCCCGGACATTCCCTCGCGATTTCTTCCGCGACGGTTCCTGCAAAATTCTTCTCGAAGGTTGCGGCGAATTTTGCCGCGAGCGCGTCGGCCCTCTTGGCGTATGCATAACGATTGCCCCACTGACGTTCTGGATTCAGGAGCATCGGATCGATGCCAGGACAACTCTCCGGGACGAAGAGATGGAACCGACGGTCTTCGCGGTAGGGAACGTTCTCGAGTGCGCCTGTGAGCGCGGAGGTGACGAGCGAGCGTGTGAGCGTGATGTCCATTCTTTTTCCAATCCCGTACGGCCCACCCGCCCATCCGGTATTGACCAAGTAGATGTCGCTCCCGTGCGCGGTGATGAACTTCCGGAAGAGATTGAGATAGTCGTGCGGTCTCCTGAGCATGAACGGCGCGCCGAAGAAGCGCGAGAAGTTCGTCTGCGGTTCCGTCACTCCCGTCTCCGTCCCCGCGAGCTTGCTCGTGTAGCCCATGAGGTACCAGAGGAGCGCCTGATTCAGCGTGAGTTTGCTGATCGGCGGCAGCACGCCCTCGGCGTCGGCTGTGAGGAAGAGGATCGTCTGCGGATGGCTTCCGGTAGCCGAAGGAACGGTGTTCTCGAGGAATGAAAGCGGAAACGCCGCGCGTGAATTTTCCGTGAGCCGGGTGTCGTCGAGATCGATGCTGCCATTGGGATAGACCATCGTATTCTCGATGATGACGCCATTGGTGACATTCGAGCGTGATCCGAAGACCGCTTCGTAAATCTGCGGCTCCTTCTCTTTGCTCAACCGGATGAGTTTGGCGTAGCAGCCGTTCTCGATGTTCGCGATGCCGTCACTCGACCACAGATGCTCGTCATCGCCGATGAGCGAGAGATTCGCTGCGGTCGAGAGCGTCGTCTTGCCCGTTCCGGAGAGCCCGAGGAAGAGATGCGTTTCGCCGTGATCATCCATGACCGCCGAGCAATGGAGCGGCAGAACGCCGTGATCCGGGAGCAGATGATTCATCACCGTGAAGAGCGTTTTTTTGACGGCGCCGAGGTACTTCGTCCCCTGCACAATCCCCATCCGACGTTCCATGTCCATCGCCACGATGCGCGGGACCGTCTTTCCATTCTCGACCCGGAGTTCTCCAGCAAATTCTTCCGTCTCGATGGGATCGCTCGGGAGCGCGAGGAGGGTGAACGGATGGTCGGCGAAAGCACTCTTAGATTCTTTCCGAAAATTCTTCGGGAATGCATGTCGTCCCTCGACGGAGCCTGTCCTGAGGGACGAAGGGTTCGGTGTGACATGCTTTTGTTGTTTTTGCTTCCACACGTTGTCATGGTGAGCGGAGTCGAACCATGACAACGCAGGCCGGAACATCGTGTCGGCAAAGAGGGATGTCAGTGGACTGTCCGTGATCAGCTTCAGCGAGAGGGCATACTGCTCGTGCGCCCCAACGCTGCGGTCGAGGACGTAGAGTTTCCGCTTGGCAGAGAGGATCTCCAATGCTTGATCGAAGAGCCAGTCGAAAGTTTCGGCGGTCATCGGATGCGCGTTGGGGGAAGACCAATCGACAGTCTCGATGCTCGATCCATGCTGAACGATATACGTATCCTTGGGAATGCGTCCCGTGTCCGTCGAGGGGAACCATGCAGCGAGCGCTCCCGTTTTTGTGACAATCGCTTCACGGGCGTTCATCACATCTTCGATCATCGTCTGGCGCGACGGATTCGCGATGAGGCAGGTGTTCGACTCCAACCGACGCAGTGTGAGAGGTGAGATCATCAAGAGGCGAAGGAGGATGCGCGCGAACATGCTTCGCGAATGTTGCGGACGAGTTGTTCCATGTTCGATTCGGGTACAGAGGAGAAGGCAATCCGGATGAGCGAGCCAAGCGCGATCACGCCGGTTCCGTACTCGTCGAGAAGGAGGCGGCGGACGCGATCGGCATCGATGCCGTCAGCAAGTTCTACGCACAGAAAGTATCCGGAATTACAGGGAAGGAGACGGAAATGCGGTGATGGTTCCTCGAGCAGATTCTTCAACTTCCTGTACCGTCTGCGCAAAAGTTCGGCATGATGCTTTCGATCCTGCGCGGAGGAAGGCTCGCGAAGGGAAGCGAGCAAAAGCGACTGCGAGAGATGACAGGCATTCGAGAC
>JACQCJ010000054.1 GCA_016201685.1 Candidatus Peregrinibacteria bacterium
CCGATGAACCTATCCTCAGGTTACGTTCATCGGGCTATGCGATCTGGAGCACGCAACATCAGGATTTCCTTTACGGGATCGGCGTTCACGCACTTCGGCGGTGTGTACCTTGTCCATGAATTTCTGAGGAATCTGCGGTTTTGCTCTTTTCTCCACGAGTACGTTCGGTTTTCCCAACGGAACAACGATTTCACGCTCTCCGAATTGCTGGTGGCCCTGCTCTACCCGATGATTTTGGGCTTGGAGCGTATCGAGGTCTCTGCCCTCCTGAACACCAATGGCGTGTTCCAGTACATCACAGGTCTGCGCCGTTTTCCCGATCCGCAGACGCTCCGGCGCTTCCTCATCCGTGCGGCTCCCAACGTGCTGCCGCAACTGCGCGACGCCCATGACCGGCTCCGCACGCACTTCCTTTCCTTGCCTGCGACACCCGCAAGCTTCTGGATCGACTGCGACTCCACGGTGCGCACGCTCTACGGGAAGCAGCAGGAAGGTGTTGTGAAAGGCTACAATCCGAACCATCCGGGGAAGAAATCTTACCATCCGCTCATTATCACCGAAGGACATCGGGGCGATTGTCTCGCCGGTATCCTGCGTTTCGGGAACGCCCATACGGCGGACGGAGTGGAGACGCTTCTTACGCGTGTCCGTGCGCTGCTTCCCCATCATGAACGCCTGCGCCTCCGCGCCGATTGCGGCTTCTACAGCGGCTCCTTCATCGCCGATGTTCGACAGGATATGGATTTTGCCGTTATCGCCAAGACAACCAAGCCCATCAAGGAACGCATTGCAGGACTTCCGTATCAATCAGCTCCGCATGGATTCGCCACGGCAGCATTCACGTACCGTCCGCACGGCTGGGACAGAGAAGAGCAATTCATCGCCCTGCGGCGTGAGATACTGCCGGACACGGAAGACGAACAGCAGACGCTCTTCACGTTGGAACAGTACGCATACTCTGTCATCGTCTCGAATCTCCCGCTTCTTCCCTATCAGACGTTCTCCTTCTACGGTGACCGCATGGGCATGGAGCGGATGATCCGCATCCTGAAAGAGGACTACCTGTTCGGCACAGCCCAGACAGGCGATTTTGATGCCAACGCGCTCTACGCCGAAATTTCCATACTGGCGTACAATCTCATCATCTGGTTCAAGCGGCTCTGTCTGCCGGAAGATTGGCAGTCGTGTACACTTCCCACCATCCGCCGCCGTCTGCTCATGATTCCCGGAGAGTTCGTGCGCACGCACAACATCCCCACTCTCCGCTTTGCCGAGAGCAATCCCTACAAGGATGTCTTTTTCTCGGCTCAGAAAAAGATCAGAAAATTGGAACCGCTGATCGAGAAATGATTTTCACGCCGGGCGTTTCCGCAGGGGCCGGAGCGGGGGCTTCCGCTGGAGCGGCGAGTTGGGCCGGTGCCTGCGCGGTGGCTTCTTTCTTCGATTTCTGCTTAGCATACGGCACGATGAATTTTTCCATGTTCGAGAGTCCCGCGCGCCTGAGAAGTCTCGCCACGGTGTCGCTCGGGATGGCGCCCTTCCCGATCCAGTGCTGAATGCGCTCATCCTTGTGCTCGAACTGCACCGGATCGCGTGCGGGCAGATAGTGTCCCACGATCTCGAGATACTTGCCCTTCACGGGACGCGCCTTCTCCGCCACCACCAAGCGGTAGGTGGGAAGGTTCTCGCGGCCGGTGCGCTGGAGACGGATGACGAGCATGGACAGACAAAACCTTTTGCGTCCGAAGACGGGAATTCGATAGTAAAGAAACCGGAAGGGGTGTGCAAGCGCTTTCAGCAGAGACTTCTCCACTTTTGCTCACAGCGATATCAAGAATGTGGCTTTCTGTTGCTAAGAAATCGAATCTATATTGTGTCCAACTCGTAACGATTCATAGATTTCTTCAGAGGGAAGCCTACAACTAATTACGAGAGAGGCGCCAGGAACTCGCGGAGCATCGGCGCCACCTGCTGGCATTCCTGCGCTGCGATGCTGTGGGAACAGGCGATCGTGAGGGTCGCATGAGAAAGAGTGTGCACCCGCACGAAGGCGGCGAAGGAAGGGAGCGCCTGCTCGAGCCATCGCTGGGCGAGATGCACCACCTGTGCGGACTGCGCATGCGCGTAAAGCCCGCGCTTGCGGAGGACCTTGGGGAGGACGGATTGGAGGGAGTCCATAGGGACAGACAAGCGTGGATGATGTCGTTTGGCAAGTGATGATTTTGCATTTCATTACGAGGATTCCCACGCGAGAGTGCTGACTGATTGAATCAACTCTTTTTCGCCATCGACTGCATTGAATTTCGCTTCTTTGAGTTTCTGAAACATTGCTTTCAATCTCCACCGCACCGCAGAAGAGGGGACTGCTAACTGCCTGAGAATTTTTGCTTCAAAATATTCGAACGTAAGACAAAGTTGAGTGCGCCCTTCGGGAATGCCCACTTCCTCTTGATATCCTCGAAAAGGCAGGTTGTACCCCTTGTGGTCGGCTGCATCAATGTACTCGTCATATGCCCGATCCACGATCCAAGCCCTGTAGTCTGCCAATGAAATTCTTCTGCACACAATTGCATCCTAAACTCTCGGGGGAAACATTCTCAAATATTTGAAGTGGGCTCAAGAGTCGCCTGTAGAACACCTATCGTTCTGGCAGCCGTCTCTTCCCAATCCCACCGTCGCTTCACGGCGACGGACGATGGAGGATTCTTGAGGGCAGCCGGAAGATCATCGAGCGAAGAAAGGAGCAGTGCCGATTCGGAGGCGACTTCGGGAATCGCGCCTTCGCGCAGAGCAATCACCGGGCATCCGCATGCTTCCGCCTCGATGATCGGCAATCCGAAGCCTTCGTACAGTGAGGCAGTGACGAAGGCGATTGCGCTCGAGTAGAGCGCGGGGAGATCGGCATCGGCGACCGAACGCAGAAGCCGAACGTCGTCACGGAGATTCAATCGATCGACTTCTCGACCTGTCGCGACAAGGAGTAAATCGGCGTTCGCAGGATGGTCGGCGGCGAAGGCATCGATGAGAACCTGCACATTCTTGTGTTGCTTGGCATTGCCGACGTAGAGGAAGAACGGACGATCAATCGCATATTTCGCGAGCACATCGCGGCAGCGGTCGGGAGGGATCCGGCGAAATTCGAACCCGACACCTTCATGGATCACCGAAATTTTGGATCGAAGCCGGTTGCCGTAGACCGAGAGAATCTCGCGCTGGGTGAAGTTGCTCACCGCGATCACGTGCCGCGCGCGGCGGATCGAATGCGCCATCACGAAACGGTAGGCGCGCTGACGGAGGAAGGACGCGCGATTGGGGAAACGGTGGAGGATGAGGTCGTGGACCGTGACGACGAAGGGCACGCGACAGAGAAGGGGCACGTTGAAGTGCGGCGCGAAGAGCAGATCGATGTTTGTGCGTTGGAGGATCAAAGGAAATCGCGTTTGTTCGGCCCAGGAATACGGAGCGAAATTCGCCGGGATGAGATCGAAATCCCGCTTCTGAATCGCCTCGAGCCAGGGTTCCTGCGGATCTGCTACAAAGAGCGTGTACCGCAAGCCATCGTCCCGTGCCAGGAGCCGTGTAGCGAGCTCACGGGTATAGCGCCCCAGCCCCGCATGCGAGGCCGCGAACCGGCAATCGATACCCACGCGCATCATGCGGTGGGATACTACCCACATGCGCATCGCCGATGCACTCAAAATGAGTGGACTTCCGCGCGTCGAAACGGAGGCACTTCTCGCATCTCTTCTGAAACGCGATCGTGCGTGGATATTCGCGAATCCGGAGATCGCGATCGATTCCGAAGTCGCGAAGAAATTCAAAGAGTGGTGCGATCGCAGACGACATCATGAGCCCATCGCGTACATCATCGGTGAGAAGGAATTCTTCGGGCGATCCTTCCTCGTCGATCGATCCGTCCTCATTCCGAGACCGGCAACCGAAGGTCTCGTCGCATTGGCGCTGCGATTTCTGGAGACGGGGCAGGAGGAGATTGTGGAACTTGATAGTGGGATTGTGGGGATTGCTCGAAAAACGAAGGAAAGGTGTCATGGTGAGCTCGTCACACCATGGCACCGGATATCACCCTTCGACGAGCTTAGGGTGACATCCATCGTCGACATTGGAACAGGCAGCGGCTGCATTGCGGTCACGATTGCGCTCGAGCGGCCGGATCTGAACATCATTGCGACGGACATCAGTGCAGAGGCACTGAAGATCGCGCGGAAAAATGCCGAACGCCACGGTGTTTCGAATCGCATCGACTTTCGATACGGCAAAAATCTGGAACCGCTTCAAGAACTCGATGAACCATTCGCTATCGTCTCCAATCCACCGTACATTCCCGAAGGAACGAAGCTCGAACGAGATGTTGTGGACTACGAACCGCATCGAGCGCTCTTCGCGGGGCCGGATGGGATGGATGTTCTGACAATTCTTTTTGATCAAGCGAAAAGTCATCCGTTTTGCAGAGGCATCATGATGGAGTGTCAGGCAGATCAGACACGATCAATCGATCGAATGTGAACCTTCGATATATCCTTCTTCTTCCGCGGTCAATTTTGCGTCTTCCGCGTAAAGCGCCATCATAAAACCAAAAAGATCCGCGAGTTCGGATCGAACAGTCAAGGACTCAACCTTTACCGTATTCGCTCCGAGACGAAACTTCAATTCGGCGCTCTTTTCTGTCAAATTGGCATCATCATCGGTCACCAGATGAAATCTGCCTTGATCTGGATCGTGATCCTCGCTGCCAGGTACGGACATCACTCGTTGCGTATGACATGTCAGAGATGAAATGCCATCAACAATATTATAGCCCCTGTCGCGACCGCAGCCGCAATTTTCTTCCGCTCCGCTCATAGCCCCATTGAACGCTCTCGACATCGCGAGGGCAAGACTTTCCGAATGGTTCTTTCTCTTTTCGCCGAGAATCGTGCCGTGTACTCTTCAATCTGATGAAAGCATTTTCACGATCTCTCGGTCCCGTCTGCGCCGTCATCGGCGCGCAGTGGGGAGATGAAGGGAAGGGAAAAGTCATCGATCTGCTGTCGGAACAGTTCGATGTGATCGCGCGCGCATGCGGAGGCGCAAACGCGGGGCACACGATTGTTGTCAATGGGAAGAAGCACGTCTTTCGACTGCTTCCTTCGGGATGTCTCCACGAAAAGAAAGAAGTTGTGCTCGGAGGGGGAATGGTCATTCATCTGCAGACCTTACTGGAAGAAATCGCTTCACTCGAGACTGCAGGTGTTTCGATTCTTGATCGGCTCTTCCTGTATCCCAACGCCCACATCGTCTTCGAGTATCACAAAGAGATCGACGCGGTGCTGGAGGAGCGGCGGATGGGCCAGAAAGGGGAGGAGATCGGCACCACGCGCAAGGGCATCGGCCCTGCGTACATGGAGAAGGCGGCGCGGTCGGGCCTGCGACTGGAATGCCTGCGATGGAGTGTCCAAGCGCTGAAGAAGGAACTCGAGGAGCGCCAGAGAGCGGTTGTGCAAATGTATGGGGTGCGTATCGACCTCGACCGAGAATGCCTCGCATTCACGAATGCGAAGAAGCTGCTCGAGTCCCGCGTGGTCGCGAATGGCCCTGAATTGCTCCATCGATTTCTCGCGGAAGGAAAAACGATTCTGATCGAAGGCGCACAGGCGACCCTCCTCGACCTGGATCAGGGAACCTACCCCTTCGTCACCTCGAGCTCGACGACCGCGGCCGGTGCGCTCCAGGGGTTAGGGCTCCCTCCGCGCGCGCTCACCTCCTGCATCGGTGTTGCGAAGGCGTACTGCACGCGAGTCGGCTCCGGAACGTTCGCAACCGAAGACGAGAGCGATTCCGGCAACCGTCTGCGCGAGCGAGGGGGAGAGTATGGCTCCGTCACGGGGCGCCCGCGCCGCTGCGGTTGGCTCTACCTACCAGATTTGCGCTACAGCGCGATGATCAACGGCTTCGATTGCTGGAACATCACCAAGCTCGACGTGCTGGACACTGAGGAGACCATTCCCGTCGGCACGGGAACGACGGATGACGGAAAAGTTCGCTTCGAGAATCTCCCGGGATGGAAAACCTCCACGCGCGGCATGACAACATTCGAGAAACTTCCCAAAGAGGCTCAACACTTCATTGAATTCATCGAGAAGCAAACCGGAATTTCCGCGCGCTTGATTGGAACGGGACAGGGGAGGGAGGAGATGATTGTGAAGTAGAGTTCAGAATTCAGAATCCAACGGATCAGAGCAATGGATGACGCTGCATCATTGAAATACTGAACTCTAAAATCCGAATTCTGAATTCTCTTGCGTTTTCAAGCATCCACAGACGTCGCGGAATTTGTTCTCTTTGGTATGCACTTCGACTTCGATGGAGGAATCGCCGGGGACGACGATGGGCTTCTGACTGAAGCTGTGGGGATTGATCGGCGTGAGGATCACGGAGGAGAGGCTGGGATGGACGATGGGGCCGCCCGCAGCGAGGGAATACGCCGTCGATCCCGTGGGAGTTGCGAGGATCAACCCGTCCGCTCGGAAGGTGGTGAGTTCCTCGCCGTTCACAGCCGCCTTCAGATTCACGAGCCGCGCGATGGTGCCTTGCGAGATGACTGCCTCATTCAACACGTAGCCCTCGAAGAGTTTTTTCTTGCCGCGCTTGGCCGTAACCGCGAGCACGTTACGCTCGTCGAGGATGCCGTCGCCCCCGAGCAATTTCGGGATGACGTCCGCAGCCTCGTCCACATCCGTCTCCGCGAGGAACCCCACGGCGCCGCGATTGATCGTCAGCAGCGGAATCGAAAAATCCTTGAGCTCCCGCACGGTTCGGAAGATGGTGCCGTCTCCGCCGATCACAACGAGCAGATCGAGATCCTTTTCCTCCGTGAAGGAAGATACATGCTTGTGTTGTGCGACATTCAAACATCGCTCAGCATCCACAAGGACTTCGACATTGCAGTCCTGAAGAATGTCCAAAATCTTCTCCACGACGCTGTCGCGCTCCGAGAGATCGGATTTGATGGTGACGCCGATGCGGCGGAATTTGAGCATGTCAGCGACTGGAAAAGGAATGAAAACAACGATCAAATACCGTAGTGCTGCCGTATTTGACGAGCAACTTTTTTGGCAGATAGTTTTGACGTATCAATGAGGAAACTTTTCCTATGGGCTATTGCGGAAAACAAATCAGATTTATTCATCAGATCATCCAGAGCGCGTACAGTTTTAATTTTGCCGTACTGTTTTCTTGAAGAATCTTTCACGCGGGACCGCAATATCGTTCGATCACAAACTAATTGGACAAAATAGACGCTACCTCCGTGTTTCTCGATCTTTTTCACGACGCTTTCCACGAACGAATGATCGTATCGTGAATCAGCGAAGACATAGGTAAAAATAAGTCCACGTTTGGAGTGCTCCGCTGCCGCTTCCAAAAGCTCAAGACGATATTTCGTAATAAAGAGATCGAACATTGTACTTCCCCATTCGAAAAAAGTTTCAATCAGATCAACGGTGAGATGATTATGGAAAATTTTGAAACCGGTAAGCTTGGAAAGCTCTTTTGCGACAGTAAGTTTACCCACTGCCGGAGGACCATAGAGAAACACAAGCTTCATGCGCGTAGTATAGCTACTTGAACAGTGCAACCGACAGTGCTTTAAGAAACAGATCGACCGTTCTTTTCCACGAAAACATCGCCGCGCGCTTGGGACCTTCTTTGGAGAGCAAAGCACGCAGATCGGGAGTTTTCAGCAGCTCTTCCAATCCAAGCTTGATCGAAGCAACGTTCAGCGGATCGACACACTGCGCCGCCTCTCCGCAGACTTCCGGTATGCTGCCCACGTGCGAGGTGAGGACGGGGATGCCGCGCTGCAGCGCATCGAGGATCTGCATCCCGAAGCCTTCGTAGAGGGAGGGAAGGGCGAAGACCGTGCACGACGAAAGGAGAGCATCATAATCGCTCGGCGATGCGTACCCGTGCCAGACGACACCGGGAGTCTGCTGTGCGAGGCGGCGGATCGGATCGTCCCGCCACCCGCGCCCGCCCGCGAGCACCAACCGGTACCGGGTTCGCAGTGTACCCGGGAGCTCCGCATACGCTTGTATGAGCCGCAGCTGATTCTTCCGTGGACAGAGTGTGGCGATGCAGAGGATGATGTTGTCTCCATGATTTCGCGGCGGGACGGTCGCATGCATCGGTCCGGCGAAGATCGGTCGAATGCGCTCCACGGGAAGAAGAGGGTAGCGCGAGAGGAGATCGGCTTTCGTCGATTCGCTGATCGTACAAATGAAGGAGGCAGATCGAACACTGCGCCCAAGCGTGAGCCGTTCGATGATCGTTGCATTGCGGTCGTGGGGCTCTGCACGAAACGCGATGAGGTCGTGGACGATCGGAACGCAGGGAACCGATGAACCGAGGATCGCTGGGACGAGGAAGCTCGTCGGGCTCACGTAGGCATCGAGATTCTCGAGGGAACGGAGCGCGGATGCCGCTGCGAGATGCCAACGAAGACCGCGTCGATCGATCTTCTTGAGGGAGAATTTCCGCGCATCCCAGGATGCGGGCGGGGAGGCATCGCTCAAAAGCGTCAAGCGAAGACCGCGGGTGAGAAGTTGCGAGACGAAGCCGAACGTCCATTGCCCCTTGCCGGTACGATGAGCCCTGCACGCTTCTCTGACGTCGATTGCGAGATGCATACGTTAGGGCTAGGGAAAAGGGCTAGGGCTAGGGAAGAAGATACTAGCCCTCACCCTAGCCCTAGCCCTCCTCAGGGTCTAGTATCTCCTCTAAGAAGTTTTTGCATATAGCGTTGGAAATTTCTCCCGCGCCTTCTCCGGCGTGAACTTCCAGGTGATCTTGGAACAGTTCTCGTTCCGTTTTTCCGTGCAGGCCTTCACCTCCCTCCTCAACTCTTC
>JACQCJ010000055.1 GCA_016201685.1 Candidatus Peregrinibacteria bacterium
CTAGTACGAGAGGACCGGAGTGGACGAACCTCTGGTGTACCTGTTGTCGCGTCAGCGGCATCGCAGGGTAGCTATGTTCGGCGGGGATAACCGCTGAAAGCATCTAAGTGGGAAGCCCCTCCTGAGATGGCGTTTCGCCATAAGCCCGCCGGAAGAACACCGGCTAAATCGGCCACAAGTGTACGCACGGTAACGTGTTCAGCTGAGTGGTACGAACGGGCAATTGAACATTTTCTTTCCCAGCCCCACTTTTCGTTTGTAACAGTAATTTCTTCCGAGCTTTTCGAAAGAAGTTACCGCCACATAGAAAAGTGGAGCTGGGTACTGTTCGTGTGCTACACCGTGGATACAATTTTGATTGATCCTCGTTGTAGTCAATGTGAGTGAATTGCAAAATAATGACATTCTTCCTTTCATGGTTCGACAAGCTCACCATGAACCGTGAGTTCAGTGTCCTGGTGCCTCTAGCGGCGGGGCCACACCCGATCCCATACCGAACTCGGCAGTTAAGCCCGCCAGCGCCGATGGTAGCCGTCCTTCAGACCGCAAGAGTAGGTCGGTGCCAGGACCCTGCACTCATGAGAAATTGGATCGACGTGCGCGTACTGCGTGCGTCTTTTCAATGAGATCATCTGCCCACGGCAGGTGCTATAGTCGCAAGGATTCGCCGACTCTATGTCGCGCCACCTTCCCGGATTTACCCTCATCGAACTCCTCATCGTGCTGGGGATCATGACGATGCTCGCTGCGGTCGTGCTCGCGCTCATTGATCCGCCCAGGCGCCTGGCCGATGCGCGCGACGTGGTCCGCTTGAGCGACATGAACACGATCATCAATGCCATGCACGGATACATCATCGATCACCACGGCTCGCTCCCGCCGAAAATTCCCGTGGGAACGGAGGAGGAGATTTGCCGATTTGGAGCGCAGGGGTGTAGCGGGGTTGTCCTCGACGCGCTCGTTTGGGATGCGTATGTGCCGACCATTCCCGTCGATCCCAAAGCCCCCGGACCGCAGACGAATTACTTCCTCCTCCTGCGTCCCAATGGACTTCTCCAGGTGCGCGCCCCCGGCGCCGAGCGCATGGCGTTGATTGAGGCGGTGCGATAAAGATGGCAAGCAGATGCTGAAAAAATGTGAATCGCAGCAGTATCTCTTGACAGCACCACACAGGAAAGAAACAGTGGGTCGCTTTTTCTCCATGCATGCAGTCTCTTTACGTCGATTCACCGCGAGTGGAAGGAATGTCCCGGGTTGTCACGGCAATCGTGGAGAAGAAAATTCAGGAATTTGGCATAGAAGATCGCGCGTACGCGAATCAACTTATTCTCCTTGCTCACAAAGAATTTGCTCGTTGTCTGAATAATCTCCCACTTCGATCGAAGAGTCCGTTAGTCGCTCAGGAAGCGGCTATTGCTGCCATTGAAGAACGTTTATCCCATGATCAACGTCTGCCGATCCTTTTTCCAGCACCCCTCAATTTGGCGGATTGCGGGTAAACTCTTTCCATGCTCGATCGCCTTCAGAAAATTCTCTCCGCCCGTGGCATTGCTTCACGTAGGAAGGCTGAAGAATACATCATCCAGGGCCTGGTGAAGGTCAATGGAACAGTCGCCACACTCGGCCAGAAGGCGGATCCCGAGCATGATCGCATCGAAGTGGATGGCAAGGTGCTGCAGGCGCGGCGGGAGATGCTCTATTACGTGATGAATAAGCCGGCGGGTGTCGTCACCAGTAATCTTTCTCGTTTCTCGTTAGCTCGTTGCTCGATGAATGGAAGAAAACGAGCAACGAGAAACCAGTCAACACGCAACGAATGTTCGGTTCAAGAATTGCTCCCATCCAATCTTCGGGGCAAGGTTTTTCCCGTCGGGCGGCTCGACAAAGATTCCGAGGGACTCCTGCTCTTCACCAACGACGGCGTGCTCAGCTACCGCCTGACGCACCCCAAATTCGATCACGAGAAGGAGTACGAAGTGACGCTCGATCGTTCCATTCCCCCTGCCGCGGTGCAGAAGCTCGAGGAAGGATTTCTCCTCGATGGATCAATGACGAAGCCTTTGAAGATCACCAAGGCGAAACCGGACGTCCTCCGCATCACCCTCACCGAGGGCCGCAATCGGCAAATTCGCCGCATGTGCCAGGCCGTGGGCTTCACCGTCAACAAGCTTAAGCGTGTGCGGATCATGACGTTGGAGGATCTTCATTTGGCGGCAGGAAGTCTCCGTTCTCTTTCGGAGTCAGAAAAAATTGCTTTATTGAAGGCCGTGGGATTACCGTAGGCTACCTATGAGAGATCCAAACGATAGTCTCAAGAACATGAGTACACTGGCAGAAGCCGTTCATAGTGAGTATGCGTGCAGGGCCATGAGCCATTTTTCCATCTCCAACATGGAGACGCTTCATGCCATCCACTGCCTTCTCGATGCCTTCGTGGAAGCGAAGTATCATTTCCCTGTCGAAGCCCCAAAGCCTGTTTCCACAGTGTCGAAAAGCCCGGACTGAAGCCTCGTTGAAGCCGCGGAAGTAGTGCATATCCTGCAAGAAATGCCGTTGCGAATTTGGTGGAGATGAATACGCCTGTTCCACGGGGGAAGAAGAGATTACTATCGCAGGAGCTTCTGCACAGAGGGATCCGTGTAAACATTCAAGCAGCGGAAAAATTGGTTCAATTCATGCTCGAAAAGGAACGGAAAAAAGACGCTGCCGCCTGAGCGAGAATTGCGCTATACTATTCACGAATGTACATCATCCCCCATGGTGCAGCTCAAGAAGTAACAGGCAGTTGTCATGAGCTTCAGGTTGACTCAAAGCGAATTCTTCTCGATTGTGGTCTCTTCCAAGGTCATCGCGTGGAGGCTGCGCAGAAGAACGCGCATTTTTCGTTCACGCCCACCGAGATCGATGCGGTCGTCCTCAGCCACGCGCACATGGATCACGTCGGGCGCCTTCCTCTCTTGTACAAGCAGGGTTACCGCGGCCCCGTCCACTGCACATACGCCACCAAAGATCTCGCGGCCGTGATGCTCAAGGACGCCGGCTACATCCAAGAGAAAGATGAAGAATTCTTCTGCAAGCACCTCGCCAAATCCATGGTTCAGTGCGAAGGGCCTCTGTACACGCAGAAGGATGCCGAGGCCTGCATGCGTCTCTTCCGAGGCCAGAATTACGCCGAATGGTTCGACGTCTGCGAAGGCGTGCGAGTCCAATTCTTGGATGCCGGGCACATCATCGGAGCGGCGGAAGTGGTTCTGGAAGTCACCGAGAACGGCACGATACGCCGTATCGGATTCAGCGCGGACCTCGGACGCAGCACGCTCCCGATCATCCGCGACCCAAGCGCCATGCCGCCGGTGGAAGCGCTCATTTGCGAGAGCACCTACGGCAATCGCCGGCACGAGGACATCAAGACGGCCACGACGAAGCTGCGAGATGTGATCGTCGAGACGGCGAAGCGCGGCGGCAAGATCATCATTCCCGCCTTCTCGCTCGAGCGCACGCAGGAGATCGTCTACGACCTCCACCTCCTCTGGGATGCCAAGGAGATCCCCGCGATCCCCATCGTCATCGATTCGCCGCTCGCCTCGCGCGTCACCGAGATTTTCATGAAGCACCCCGAGTGCTACAACGCCGAGATTTACGAGCAATTCCTCAGCCGCCAACACAACCCCTTCCAGTTCTCGCTCGTGCGCTACACGGAGACAGTCGACGAGAGCAAGGCCCTCAACGGCACGCCTGGGCCCATGATCATCATGGCCGCCTCCGGCATGTGCGAGGCGGGCCGCATCCGTCACCACCTCAAGAATGAAATCGGCGATCCCAGAAACACGATCCTCGCGGTGGGGTACATGGCCGAGAACACCTTGGGGCGACGCATTTTCGATCCCACCCTCCGCGACGTGAAAATCTTCGACGAGATGTATCCGAAGAAAGCGGAGATCGTGTCGATTGACGCCTACTCCGGCCATGCTGACATGGACGATCTGGATGCCTACGTCACCAAGATCGAGGGGCTCAAAAAAGTCATCCTTGTTCACGGAGAGGTGAAGCAGATGGAGCCCTTCGCGGAGAGGGTCAGAGAGAAGAAGGGGGTGGAGGTGATGGTGCCGGGGAGGGAGGATAAGGTCGAACTTTAATCTTGGCGTCCATCATCCGTTCTTCAAATATTTCCACCCGGAGAGCGCGTACCTGTGGTGAGTTCATCGAACCATCCCACGCGCGGACGCGACTACAAACCAATCTCCATGGAGACATGTTCATCGCCTCCTCCGGCGCTCATTTTGGAAAGTTCGTCTTGGTCCAGGCTTTCTTGCGGCTCTCCGATCTCTCCTCTTCGCGTTCGGCGTCACGCTGTCTGATCTCCTCTACCCTTTTCATGTGCTCCTCCGCCTGTTCTCTCTGTTTGCGTTGCTCCTCGGGTGTGACGGTTTTCTTCATCTTCTCCTCCAGTTCTTTCACGCTCTTCGCGCGCTCCGGAGCGCTGTCATACCACTGCAGCCGGGCGGCGATCTCGTTGTAGCCAGACCTGATCCAGTCGGAAACATCCGCCATCTGTTGACGAGCGGGGATCATCACGGCCTCTCCCGTGGGACCGGTCAGGAGGGATGAGACCGGTCTCCAGTCGCCGCCCGTGAGGTTGCGAGAGGGAATGTACCCGTACCACCCGTCCTTGTCGTACAGGAAGTACGCGTTCACTTGGTGCTGCGCATCGTGGCCGACCTTCACCTGGTACATGAGCACGCCCTCTTCACGGTGCTCGCGTCCACCACGTTCCTCCAGCAGGTACTTGATACCTTCGTCCTTGGCTGAGTACTCGGCGACCCTGCGTGGCTCTGCGGGATGGGTGCGCTGCTCGATGGCGAGTGCGACGCGATCGAGGATGCCCATTAATTCGTGTAGAATACGCTCGCGCTCCTCAAGCGATGCCGCATCGCTGCGCCGTCGCAGTGCGGTTTCTTCGTCGACGAACTGGTTGTACCGGCTCGAGAATGGCCGCAGCAGTTCAGCTTTCTCCTGTTCACCGAAGCCTGCCAGTCCGCGCTCGATCAGTGCATCGAAACGCTGGTCGATCTGTTGTCGCAGCTGATCGAGGTTCTCCGGGGTGCGCGGTTCCGCACCTTGGGCTGGGGACTCGCGCAGCTCGAAGAGCAAGCGTGCTTCGCCACCATGGAAGTCGCTCGAGAGGGAGGGGTACCGCATAGACAGGAGTGGGAATGTGTTTGGGAACATTGTACAACAAATTTAATGTATTTGCAAATTCGACTGCTCGCTGTC
>JACQCJ010000014.1 GCA_016201685.1 Candidatus Peregrinibacteria bacterium
GCAGTAATGGCAGCAGCGTTTCGACACCTGGGACTCCACTGGGTGCGTCGAGCGGCCTGCCTTCATTTTTCTCCTCGAGTGCATGCGGCGCGTGATCGCTCGCGATGCAATCAATCGTGCGATCAGCAATGCCTTCCCACACAGCCTTGCTGTGATCCATGGTTCGTAGCGGCGGATTCATCTTCGCGAGCGTGCCGAGGAAGCTGTGGTTATCGTAATCGTACGTCGAGAGGAAGAGATGATGCGGCGCGACTTCGCACGTAACGGGAAGGCCTTCTCGTTTCGCCTGACGAACGAGTTCGAGTCCTTCCTTCGTCGAGAGATGGGCGACGTGGAAGGCCGTGCCGTGCTTTCGAACGAGCGTCAGAGCATGTTCGATTGCTCGAGCTTCGGACTGCGGCGGGCGGATGAGCGAGTGAAGTCCTGCCGGTCCCTTTCCATCCGGCGAATGCTTCGCTTTCGCTTTCGCATTGAGCGTTGCATCTTCGCAGTGACCGACGAGGGGAATGGAAAGCTCGCGACAGATGTGGAAGATCTCATCGAATAGATCGAGTTCCACTCCTTGATCCCCCGTCGAATGATCGAAGTAAATTTTGACTCCGCAGCAGCGAGATTTGAGTCGCTTCATCTCCGCGGATGTCCCGGTCCAGAGTTCCCGCAGTGCAAGCAGATGCTCGCTCTTCGTGACGCCGAAGAAGAAGCGAATGTCGCAAGCGGTGACCTCATTCGCGCGACGGACCTTGTCGGCAAGCGCTGCGATCGTCACGGTGGACGGATCGGTATTGGGCATATCGCAAACGGTGCCGATTCCTCCGACGCGAGCGGCGGCTGCCTCGCTCTTCATCGTCGCCTTTTGCGGGTAGCCCGGCTCGCGGAAGTGGACGTGGCAATCGATCAGACGAGGGAAGAGTAGGAGGCTTGAAGCGTCTATTAATTCGATTTGCGATTTGCGAATTGCGATTTGCGAATTGGATTTTTCATTCGCCATTCGCCACTCGCCCTTCGCAATTTTTTGTCGAATGATTCCCTCCTCAATGAGCACATCGACCTGCTCCTCACCCAAGGAAGAAACGAGAGTGCCGTTTTGGATGAGAAACCTGGACAGAGGACAAAGATAGCATACTGGATCGAACGTCCTCAGAACCCAAGGAGCAGCGCCAGCAGCGCCATCCGCACCGGAACTCCATTCCTCGCCTGGCGGAAGTACGCGGCGTTGGGGAGGGCATCGACATCGGTTGTGATTTCTCCCACGCGTGGGAGTGGGTGCATGACCGTGACCTTCGTGCCTTTTACCAAATCAGCCGTCAATGTATAGACATTCTTCAGCCGTTCGTACTCGGAGTGATCGGCAAAACGTTCTTCCTGGATCCGCGTCATGTAGAGCACGTCGCAAGAAAGGGCTGCTTCCAACTTGTCCGTCTGCGTGAACGGGAGCTTCTTCTCCAGGAGGAAGCTCGTGACCTTCTCGGGCATCGTGAGTTCCTTGGGAGCGACGAAGGTGAAGGAGAGATTCGTGTAGAGCCCGAGGAGGAAACTCAATGAATGGACGGTGCGGCCGTAGCGCAGGTCTCCGACCATCGCGATCTTCAAGCCATCGATCGTTCCCCTCTCCTTCCGGATCGTGAAGAGATCGAGGAGCGCTTGGGTGGGATGCTGCCCCGGCCCGTCGCCGGCGTTGATGAACGGGACGGGACTCACGGCGGCCGCGCGGTCGGCGCTGCCTTGCTCGGGATGCCGCATGGCGATGATGTCGGCGTACTGGCCCACCATTCGCATCGTGTCCTCGACGGATTCTCCTTTGTAGAGCGAGCTGAATTGGAATCCGTCCGCCGTGATCACCTGCCCTCCCAGCCGCAGCATCGCCGCCTCGAAGCTGAGCCGCGTGCGCGTGGAAGCCTCGTAGAAGAGCGTCGCGAGGATCTTCCCCGCCAAGAGATCACTGCTGCCGCCCTTCGCAGTCACACCTTCTATCTCCGCCGCCTTCACCAAAATGGCGTCCGTGTCGGCTCTCGTGAGTTGCTTCGTGGACGTGAGGTGTTTGAAGCTGAGAGGCATCTGTCAGAAGGATTGTAGGCGCTTGCGTTCAACCTGTACAGGGAGAGGGGATTTCCGCTATACTAAGGAGAAACATTCATACCCATGTCACGACTCTTCTTGCGATCCCTGATCGTCCTCGCGGCAATTGCCTTCCCGCTCTGCGCACTCGCAGACCCTCCTGCAGCCGTCACCGGACTCCATGCGAGTTACGGCCAGGGCCAGATTCACGTCCAGTGGGATGCGCCGCAAAGCGGCGCGGACGTTGCCTATTACCGCGTCTACTTCAGCCGGCAATCCATCCTGCAGAATAAAGGACAGTATGACGATTTTGCGATCACGACCGGCAGCAAGCCGGAGGCACTCCTCGTCGACTTTCCGCATGCATCGACCTTGTACGTCGCGGTGCTCGGGGTGAACGGCGCCGGAGAAGAAAGCAAGTACTTCATGGAGGAAGTGACGGTGGATCTCACGCAGGATTCGAGTGCTCAAGGAACGCCGTTGACACAGGCCGGAGAAACTGCGAGTGCTCAGACGAACGTCCAAGCTCTCCTCTCCGCGCAGGCGCTCTCCGCCACGGGCGCGCTCCTCGCCTTCTCGCTCCCCGTGGATCTCCAGGCCGCAGAAGCCGTCAATGCCTTCGAGGTGACCGACGGATCTGGCCATGTGCTGATCCTTCGCAGGCTCATCCTCCAGGGGAACACGATCACGCTCATCACATCCCCGCAGCGGGGGGAGATGCTCTACACCGTGCACGTCGCACGGGTGCTCATGGGGAAGATCGACGGCGGGGGCGCCGTGCCGCTGGATCCTTCACGGGGTACCGCGACCTTTTCGGGCATGGATGGCAGCAGACTCCCGGGGTTCATCGGACAGACGAGCGCGAGTTCAGAATCGACGCAGCCTCTACCCTCCGACATTCAGGACGTCGCCAATCTCCACGTGCAGGCGGATGGTCAGGCGGACGGTCGCTACTCGGTGACCGCGCAGTGGCAGCCGAACAACGCGGACGATGCGCTCTCGGGCTTCGCCATCCAGCAGAGCGCCGACGGCGGGCGGACGTTCAGTGAGGCGCAGAACATCCCCGTCGGCATCCATCGCGTGCACTTCTCGGAAGTCCCCGCAGGATCCTTCGCGCTCCTCGTGAAGGCCGTGGGGGAGGATGGCACGGCATCGAGGGGGATTCTTGCGACCGCGGTCTTCCCCCCGATTGAATCGAATGCGCGGCCCGGACCTCTTGCTCGGAGTGGGGCGGGAGCAATCGTTGCATTCGTACTGGCGGGAGGGGTTGTGGGATGGAAACGGCTCCATGGATGGAGAGGCCGAACCGCATAGTTCGCAGAAAATAGCCAAACGCCAAGAGCCAGAAGCCAAACAATCTATAAATGATCAAAAATCAAGGGCGTTCTGCATGCCTACAGAACGTATTTTACCTTATTCGTAGGCCAAAAAATCGGTGAGTATGGATTTTCTTTGAAAAGAGCCCCTTCGGCGAATCCTGATTATGGCTATGGTGTTCGCATGTCGCTTTCTCCTACAAAACCATCGTACGATCTTGCGATGCGAAGAGAACAAGCGCATTCGCGGAGCGTGCCCGCTCTTTCATATAACGCATTTCTCTCCCGTATTTGATGCAAGATGATGCGAAACAGTTGGTTCGTTCGTCTGGATCAGTCGCCGCAAATTACATTGAGGCAAACGACGCTCTGAGCAAGCGAGATGCTCTCGTACGGTTGAAGATTTGCAGGAAAGAGAGCAAAGAAAGCGAATTGTGGATTCGTCTTTTGCGTTCACCATCACTGGCCCTTGATTTGGAGGGGGAGAGACAATCTCTCGAGAAAGAAGCTCGTGAACTGAGACCCATTTTCAGTGCTATTGTTCAAAAATGCCAACCATCAAGAGTCACAACCCAGGAAGTTCTTCACGTGAAGAATCCTTGAAGATTCAATCTTGTTTTCCTTCACAAATTGTTTGGCTTCTGGCTCTTGGCGTTTGGAACTTCCTCCATGAGCAACGCAATTTCCCCTCGCCTCTGGCTCACTCTCGGCCTGATCTGCATTCTCGTCATTGCCCTCCACGAATGGCAACTCCTGCCGGACAGCCGGATGCATGCGACACTCCTCGGACTCTCCCATGGAGAAGCTGTTCTTCTGAATTTTCCTTCAGGGCAGACCGTCCTCATCGAACAAGGAGCGGACCAATCGCTCCTCGAGGCGTTCGGAAAGCAGACGCGATTGCTCGGGAATTCTCTCGATCTGCTCGTCATTCCGTCACTGCGCTCCCCAGACATTGCGATCGCGAGTGAGCTCCTGGGACGGATGAAGATTCGGACGATCCTCACGCCCCCGTTTCCGAAAGACGCTTCGGCCGACCGTCTCCGTCAGGCAATCCATTCGGCTTCGACGACGACAATCATCGCCGACAAACCTCGAATCTTCGATGACGGTCATGGCTGCACGGTCGAAAGTTTTCCTTCGCCCGCTCTCACATCCTCTCCTCCCTCGATGATCGTCCGCGCACGTTGCGGCGATGCATCACTCATCATTCCCGGCATCCTTCGAAAAGAAGAAATGGAGGCGTTCCTGCAATCAGGGGTGGACGTCCGCGGATCGACCTTGCTCCTGCCCCAGCAAGGACTCATCGCTGCGAGTTCTTCGGGATTTCTGCTCGCCGTTCATCCGCACATGGCAATTTCGACACTCGCGGTCGCACAATCCCTTCGTGGCCGCCTCGCATACTTTGGTATTGATCTTCAGATCATGACGAAGGGTGGGGAGATTCCCTAAAATTGGCACATGGATGGTTCTCTTGAAACCGCGCCCAGACAAGAGCTGACGAAGATGCGAGGTGATTTAGTTCTCATAAAGGCCACCCCTTGCACACTCAAACATGTCACCAGAGGAACATTTTGCGAACAATACGATTTCGGATGCGCTCATGAAGATGTTGGCAGCAGTCTTTTTATTCACTGGATCGATCGATTGCATACATTGGGCGTGATTGATTGTGTAGGGTACGACGAAATGAGCACGGACCATCGGCGCATCTACGAGGAACGTTCAATGAGTGATTGGGACAAGCACATGGCTATTCAGAAGGGTGAAGAGACCGGCATGGTATCTCTAGATATATTCTGCAACAATGTGATGAGAGGCATGCCGCGAGTGCGAAAGCGATCGAGGCATTGCGCGACAGGCTCATAGGACGCATCGATGCTTTTCTGGCCGACGTACCAGCCCAATAGCGCAAGAGGATGCGCTCCTCTACACTACCTGCATGAAGACCCTCCTCCTCCTCGCCGGGCATTCCCGCCGCTTCTGGCCGCTTGAAGAGAAGAACTTGTTCCCCATTTGCGGGAAGACGCTCGTCGAACATCAAGTGACTCGATTGCACGAGGCGGGCTGTGAGGACATCACGCTCGTGTGCGGAGCGCATAATCGAGAGGCAATGCAATTACTGTTCCCGTCACTCGAAATAATCGAACAGGAGGACCCACGCGGGGGCATGCGGTCTGCCCTCTTGAGTGCGCTTCCGAAATTTGGGGAGGACGCAGTGATGATCGTCGGCGGCAACGACGTCGTCGATCCCTCGGCGTACCGCGACGTTCAGACCGCCGCGCGGGAGAAGGGAGTGGACGGCGCCATTCTCGCGCGGAAGGTGGAGCGATATTTCCCCGGAGGGTACCTGACGGTGAAGCAGCGTCGCGTCACCGGCATCGTCGAGAAGCCCGGAGCGGGGAACGAGCCCGGCGATCTTGTGAACATCGTCGCGCACGCGCACAACGACGCGTCCTTGCTGCTCGCTGCTCTGAAAAACGTCGAGGTAAAGCGGGATGATGGATACGAAGCGGCACTCGCGGCGCTCTTCGAAGAGAAGATCTACCGTGCCGTTCCCTACGGAGGTCCGTGGCAGCCCGTGAAGTACGCCTGGCACCTCCTTCCACTCTTGAGCCTTCTCCTTGAGGACGCCACCGAGCGATCCATTCATTCTTCCGTCCAAATCCACACGAGCGCCGTCGTCGAGGGGCCGGTCGTGATCGGCGAAGGATCGAAGATTCTTCCGCATGCGACCGTGATCGGACCGTGTGTCATTGGGAAAGGAACGACGGTGGGCAACAATGCGCTTGTGCGTGCCTCGAGTATCGGCGACCGCTGCGTGATCGGGTACAACACGGAAGTGAAGGCAAGCGTGCTCGCGGATCACGTGTGGACGCACTCGACGTACATCGGCGACAGTGTGATCGGGGAGAACGTTTCCTTCGGCGGCGGCTGTATGACGGGGAATTTGCGGCTCGATGAGGAGGAAGTCCATTCCGCTCCCGTCGAAGACGGCCAGGATCACATCCCCACCGGCCTCACGAAGTTCGGAGCGGTCATCGGCACTGACGTGCGGCTGGGAATCCACGTCGGCCTGAACCCCGGCATGAAGATCGGCGCGGGGACGTTCATCGCCGGGGGGACGTTCGTGACGGAGGATATTCCTGAGAGCAGCTTCGTCCGAACAAAGGAGGGGAAGCTCACTGTGAGCCCGAACACCGGTCGGCCCCCGCGCCCAGAGGCGCGGGAGAAGTATCGATGATGAGATCGTTGTCATCGTGAGTAGCGCCGCACTTCGCACTCTGAAATATTCTCATCTTGTTTGGGCTATTCTGTATGAGATCGCAGCGGCGGGTATCGAAAGATGGATACAAAAGTTATCCACATCGTCTGTGGAAAAGGGGGATTCCCCCTCCACCGATCGGAGCTGGAGTTATACACATCGATTCTATGAATTTCTCTTTATAGAGCCAAAATATCGTACACTTAGCTTCTGTACCAATCAGCCTTCCCCTTATCCACGAGTTTTCCACATCCCTCCCACAGCTCCTTTTTCTCTCTCTAGCGGGATTTCCGCATATCACTCGTGAGAAAGAAGATCTTTACAGGAGCTTTCCACACGATACAGTGTGGATCTTTCAGAAAAAGGAAGATGGTATGATGATGACGGATTAGGTAAACAGATTATTGTTTTCTTCTCATGCACATGAAATTTTCCTGCTCCACAGCGGATTTCCTTCAGGCGCTCCAATTGGTCGCACGGGCAATCGGCGGGCAGCAGGCGCTGCCGATTTTGGGGAACATCCTCATTGAGGTCAGTGAGAATCACTGTCGTGTAAGCGCAACGGATTTGGAATTGAGTATCATCACCACCCTCCCCGCGAACGTCGAGAGTGAAGGGGTAATCACCCTCCCCGCGAAGGCCATCTTGAATTTCACGCAATACAATAACGATCCGGAAGTGCTCCTAGAAACAAATGAAGGCACGCATGTCCGGTGCACCTCACAACACACAAAAACAATGATCGCGGGGGAAGCTGCGAGCGAGTATCCCACCATCACCCAACTCGAGGCACAACAAACATTCACCTTTGAAGTGGAGCCGCTCCTTCAAGCGCTCCATCTTGTCACCTTTGCATCGGCCCGTACAACACTGCGCCCCGTACTCTCCGGCGTTTCTATAAAGAAGGAAAAGGAAAAACTCATCCTTGTGGCGACGGACAGCTATCGCCTCTCAGAGTACGCACTCAATATCCAAGGCGCCCCCGAAGAAATTTCCTGCATCATTCCCGCGAAGATTCTCGAAGAGCTCATGATCATCCTTGCCGGGAGGAAGCCAGAGAGGGGCATGGAGAAGAAATCGGAAAAGGAACAGGCGCGGGAGAGCACAACCCTCGCGGAAGTAGCCCTTAGTAAGCAGCAGATCGGGCTCACGATCGGGTCTACCCATCTCCTCTCCCGCCTCATCGACGGAAAATTCCCGGATTACCAGCAGATTATTCCCAAAGAACCCGTCACAAAAGTACTCTTCCCCACCCAAGATCTCACAACCGCCGTCAAGCGCATGCACTACTTCGCCAAAGAAATAAACAACAATCTCACCTTCCACTGCGGCAGAAACGAAACGAGGATCATCACGCCGCAGACGCAAATCGGCCGCGACGAAGCGACCATCAATGCGGAGGCGACGGGCCCCGAGAACAAGATCGCCCTCAGCTCCTCCTTCCTCATCGATTTCCTCGAGCACATTCACGATGACATCCTGGAGATGCACGTCACCGACAGTATGCATCCCGCCGTCTTCCGCCTCCCGAGCGAGCCCACCTTCCTCCACCTTATCATGCCGCTTCGGATGCAGGAGGAATAGATGTCTGCATTCTCCTTGAATCCGTCTGAAGGTACGAAGCCAAGACCAATCTGCCCGCACTCCTCACGCGGGTCGCCCGTGATGAAAAAATCCTCGTCACCCGCCGCGGGGTGCCTGTGGCGCTCCTTTCGCCTCCTCCGCAGCGGAGCGAGAAGGATGTTGTAACAGTCGTTGAGGAAATGCTCGCCTACCGCAACTCCCGCAAGCGCACGCTCGGAAAACTCACAGTCCGCCAGCTCATTGAAGAAGGTCGTCGTTTCTAGTTTTTCTCGCCACATCCTATAGCGTCCAAGAACCATGCGTCGGCTGTCGTTCTCGATGGTTCGGTTGCAGTGGCGTGGTGCTTTTCCGACGAAGCCGACCCGTATGCCGATCGGATTGCCGGTGCGTTCCCTTCTCTCCAGGCCGTGGTACCCGCAGTCTGGCATTGGGAGGTTGTCAATGCTCTGCTGATGGGCGAGCGGCGCAAACGGTCCCTGCCGGCGGATACGGCCCATTGGCTGGCATACCTCCGCTCGCTTCCGGTCATTGTGGACGAGGAGAGCGCAGGACATTCTTGGACTGAGGTCGTGGCTCTCGCCCGCGCCCACAACCTCTCCTCCTACGACGCCGCGTATCTGGAACTCGCCCTGCGCCGCCATTTGCCGCTGGCAACGCTCGACCTGCGTCCAAGGTGTGCCTGTTTCTTGCCGTCCTTGCATTTCTATGCCACGATATGCACATGAAAAGATGGATGACTGCGACGGAGGCACGGAAGAATTTCTACGCTGTCGTTGTTGCAACGAAGCATCCGGGAATTTCCGTCGCGATAACGCATCGAGGGATACCTACGGTCGTCGCGATGTCATCCGAGGAATTCGAAAGGTGGCAGGGGGCAATGAAGAAATGACAGAAATCGTGATCAAAACCCCTTGAATCCCCCCCCGCAACATTGCTACACTGTGAGCAAGCATCGATGATCAAGAAGTTCCCCCAGGGCGGGGGCCGTTCGGTTGTCATCCAATGCACGCATTGTTCGTCTTCGCGAGTGCGAGTCTGTGATGCCATAACAATCTTTCGTTTCCATGAAGCCATCGCTCCTTCTTGGGAAGGAGACCCATCGGGAATTGCATGAGCTTCTCCGTAAAGAGAAGCGTCTTGTGCTATCCGGCGCGGCGAATGAAACCGCCAAAGCGCTGCTGCTCAGCCACCTCCTCTCCTTCCATCCACAGCCTGCTCTTCTGGTCACATCCACTGAGGCCTCGGGCGAGGCGCTACAGCATTGGATCTCGTTCTTCGAGCAACAATCGCAGAGTTTGGAGCCGGTGACGGACGACGAAGGGCGGCTCATCCCAGGACATCTCCAGTGTTTCCTGCGGTTCATGCAAGCCGCAGAAAACAATCTCGCCGAAGTCTTCGTTCTTCCGCGCGCGACGTGGGATGCGCCCTTCCCGCTCTTCGCCGACATGCGCAAGCGCTCGGTCGCTCTCCGGGTGGGCCAGACGCTGCAATTCACCGAATTCTTCGAATCGCTCATCGAGCGCGGGTACCGGCACGGCGACGACCTCTACCTCCACCCCGGGGAGTACCGCCGCATCGGCGACGTCCTCGACATCTTCCCGATGCAGTCCTCGCATCCCTATCGCGTCATGTTCACTTTCGAGAAGGTGGAGAGCATTCTCGCAGTCGATTCTGCCAACCTCTCCAAAACGGAGGACGCCAGCGAGGAACTCGTGATCTTCCCTGCGACGTACGACAGAGAAGCGCCGCTCGCGGGTCAATTCCCCGATGGCACGCTCCTCGTTCTCGATGATCAAGACGATCTCGAGTTGCCGCGCGGGGTATCCGCGCTTTCCTTTACCGCATTCCCCGAGTCCCAAGAACACCACGCGCACCTGCGCTACCTCTCCGTCCTCAAGTTCTACACGCTCACGGACTTCCTCAATGACCTCCGGGACAAGCTCCAGCAGGAATGGACGATCGTGATCGTGAGCAAACGCACCGAGGAACTCGAAGAGATTTTCAAGGAGGAGCGGATTCCCCATGAATGTTGTCGGTTGCCGGACCGCGCTTTGTTACCCAATGAAGGAAGAAACCGGCAACAGGAAACAAAAAGCGATCCGGTCACAAACACGAGCGGAAAAGTTCTGCTCGTTCCCGCCCGCGAAGACGATCTTCTTCCTCATTCTCTCCAGAATCCCGATCTCCGGTGCGCGCTGCTCACGGACCGGGAGATTTTTTCGCTGAAGAAAGGAAGCAGGGAACGCAGCGTGGCCAAGCTCGCTCTCGACTTCATCACGTCGCTCCAGGCGGGCGATTACGTCGTGCACATGGATCACGGCATCGGGCACTTCGAGGGCATGACGCAGAAGGAGATCGATGATGTCTCGCGCGAGTACCTCGAGCTCACGTACGCCGGGGGCGACAAGCTCTTCGTCCCCGTCGATCAGGCCGACAAGCTCAGCAAGTTCGTCCACGAGGAAGGCGAGGAGCCCGTCCTCACCAGGCTCGGGACCGTCGAGTGGAAGCGCGTGACGGAGAAGATGCGCGCGGAGACGAAGGAGATCGCGAAGGAGCTCCTGGGCCTCTACGCCAAGCGTGCGAAGAGCAAGGGATTCGGCTTCGGGGAGGACAGCAAGGAGCAGCATGCCTTCGATGCGGCATTCGCCTACACCGAGACGCCGGGCCAGATGAAGGCGATCAAGGACATCAAGGCCGACATGGAGAGCGAACACCCGATGGACCGGCTCATCTGCGGCGATGTGGGCTTCGGCAAAACCGAAGTCGCGATGCGCGCCGCATTCAAGGCGGTGCAGGGAGGCAAGCAAGTGGCGATCATCGCTCCGATCACGATCCTCGCCGATCAGCACTACCGAAACTTCCTCGAGCGCATGAAGAATTTCTTCGCCCTTCCCGGATCCAAGGTGCCGATCCGGATCGAAATGCTCAGTCGCTTCCGCTCACCTGTGCAGCAGAAGGTGACGCTCGAAGGGTTGCGGAAGGGGGACGTCCACATCGTCATCGGCACGCATCGCCTGCTCCAGGAAGACGTGAAATTCTTCGATCTGGGGCTCGTGATCATCGACGAAGAGCAGCGCTTCGGTGTCAAGCAGAAGGAGAAATTCAAGGAGATGCGCGCCTCGGTGGACATCCTCACCCTCACGGCGACGCCGATTCCCCGCACCTTGAACCTCGGTCTCCACAAGCTGCGCGACATCACGACGATCACAACTCCCCCGCCCGGCCGCCTCCCCATCATCACCGAGGTTCGCAAGTACAGCGATGAACTCGTTCGCCAGGCGATCCTCGCCGAGATCAGGCGCGGTGATCCAGTCCAATCAGACGGCAGTGCGAGCGGCCCCGTCCGACCAGACGGTAGCACCCGCCCGAGCCGGGCGGGCGGGCAGTGCTTCGTTCTCCACAACCGAGTCGAGACGATCGATGCGTTCGCGCAGAAGCTGCGGACCCTCATCCCCGAGGCGACGTTCGTCGTCGGTCACGGGCAGCTCAAGTCGGAATACCTGGAAGAGCGCATCATCGCGTTCAAGGAGGGCAAGTACGACGTCCTCGTCTCCTCCACGATCATTGAGAACGGCATCGATCTCCCCCGCGCGAACACGCTCATCGTCAACGAAGCTGAACGTTTCGGCCTTGCTCAATTGTATCAGTTGCGGGGTCGCGTCGGGCGCAGCAAAGTCCAGGCGTACGCGTACTTCCTCTACCACACCCAGAAGCTCAAGGACGACGCCAAGAAGCGACTGCGCGCCATCGTGGAGGCATGCGAACTCGGCTCGGGCTTCCAGGTGGCCATGCGCGATCTGGAGATCCGCGGCGCCGGTGAAATCCTCGGCGCGAACCAGTCGGGCACCATGCAGACGGTCGGGGTCAGTCATTATCTGCGCATGCTCAAGAACGCCGTGGAAGAACTCAAGGGTGGCCGCAAGGGCGCAATCGAAGAGGAACAGCAGGTAGAGATCCAGCTTCCCGTCGAAGCCCTCATTCCCTCCTTCTACATCACCGACAATGAGGAGAAAATTTCCGTCTACCAGAAGCTTGCGGGGAGCGAGGACGAATCGATTCTCAAGGAATTCGAGACCGACCTGCACGAGGAGTACGGCCCCTTCCCCGAGCAAGTCCGCTCCCTCTTCGCGATCCTCCGTCTGAAGATGGCCTGCCGCCGGGTGGGTGTCGCGCGAGTGAAACAAGAAGATCACGACATCATTGTCACGCTCAGCGCGCGCGTCACGGCCAAAGAGATCCTGCAACTCCTCAGCGTGAATCCGCAGTGGAAGATCAGCGGTTCCACGATCCGCATCGAGCAGTCCGCGCTCGAGAACCGCGCGAAGGGGGAAGCTTGGCTCACCGAGCTCACGCGAGAGACTGATCTGCTCGTGAAGAAGAGAGAGGGGAAGAAGGAGAAGGTGACAGGGTGAATTCGTATGAACGCATGAAAAGAGCATGAGAGCTACAGAGATGACTTCCAAGAAGCATCTCTCATCAATTTTTTGCAATGGACCGAATCATGGCTTATGAATGGGATGATTGACGTTCTGCTCCTACGAAGAACGCTCTACAACTCCCTCCGCAACAGCTCCATTTCATCCCTCATGCTTCGACAGGCTCAGCATGACAATGTCAGAGTTCACGTCGGAGTAATTCAACCTCGTCTCGAAGATCGGCAGCCTTCTCGAACTCCAAGTTCTGCGCCGCCAATTCCATCTGCTTCTCGAGCTCGTCCATCAATCTCTTCTTCTCATCCTTGGGGATCTTCGTGTGATCGTAGCGCGGGCGGCGCAGCTCGAGCTTGCGTGATTCCTCCGCAATGTCATGGACCGCCTTCACGATCGTCTGGGGGGTGATGCCGTGCTCTTCGTTGTGCTTCTGTTGGATCGCGCGGCGGCGGTTGGTCTCCGCGATCGCCTGCTCCATCGCCACCGTCATCGTATCCGCGTAGAGGGTCACGTGGCCGTTCACATTGCGAGCCGCCCGCCCGATCGTTTGAATCAGCGCGTCGCGAGAGCGCAGGAAGCCCTGCTTGTTGGCATCGAGGATCGCGATGAAGCTGACCTCGGGAAGATCGAGGCCTTCGCGGAGAAGGTTGATTCCGACGAGGATGTCGATGGCGCCGATCCTGAGTTGCCGCAGGATTTCGATGCGTTCGAGCGTCTCGACATCGCTGTGGAGGTAGCGGACTCTGTGGCCGGCATCCTTGAGGTACTGCGTCAGAGCTTCGGCCATCTTCTTGGTGAGTGTCGTGATGAGGATGCGCTCGCCGCGTTTGATCGTCCCCTGCACTTCCTCCGCGATGTCGTCGATCTGGTGCTCGCCGGGCTTGACCGTGACGACCGGATCGAGGAGGCCGGTGGGCCGGATGATCTGCTCGACGAGGTTCGCCTTGGGCGTGTGCTCGTACTCGTACCTGGCGGGCGTGGCGGAGACGTAGAGGCGCTGGCCGACGCGCTCTTCGAATTCCTCGAATTTGAGCGGACGATTGTCGTGCGCGGAGGGGAGGCGGAAGCCGTAGTCGACGAGCGTCTGCTTGCGGCTGCGGTTGCCCTCGTACATGCCGCCGACCTGCGGGATCGAGATGTGCGATTCATCGACGATGAGGAGGAAGTCGTCGGGGAAGTAATCGAGGAGCGTCGAAGGAGGCGAACCGGGAACTTGATCATTGAGGTAGCGCACGTAGTTCTCGATCCCCGTGCAGTAGCCCGTCTCCTTGAGCATCTCGATGTCGTATTCCGTGCGTGCACGGATGCGCTCGGCTTTCACGAGCTCATTTGCAGCCAGAAATTCCTTCTCGCGCAGGTTGAGCTCAGTCTTGATGCCATCGACGGCCTGATCGATCTTCTCCTTGGTGGTCACGTTGTGCGCGGCGGGGAAGATCATCACCTGCTGCAGATCGTTGATGAGCTCGCCCGTGAAGCAATCGACCTCTTGGATCGTCTCGATCTCGTCGAACGGGAGTTCCATGCGGATCACGGTGTCGCCGCTGGGCGGGAAGATTTCGACGGTGTCGCCGAGCACGTGGAACATGCCCTGCTTGAAGTCCATACCGGAGCGGCGGTACTGGATGTCGGTCAGGCGGCGCAGGAGCTGGTCACGCTTGATCTGCTGCCCACGCTCGAGCGTCATCGCAAGCGCTTCGTAGTCCTCCACGTTGCCGAGCCCGTAGATACAACTGACCGAGGCGACAATGAGGACGTCTCGGCGCGTGAGGAGGTTGAACGTTGCCGCGTGACGGAACTTCTCGATCTCTTCATTGATCGAGGCGTCTTTCTCGATGTACGTGTCAGTGGTGGGCAGATACGCCTCCGGCTGATAGTAATCGTAGTAGGAGACGAAGTAGGAAATGGCGTTCTGGGGGAAGAAGCCCTGGAACTCCGAACAGAGCTGCGCCGCCAAGGTCTTATTGTGCGCGAGGACGAGCGTTGGGCGTTGCACTTCCTGGATGATGTTCGCCATGGTGAACGTTTTGCCCGTGCCCGTGGCGCCGAGGAGGGTTTGATGCTTTTCGCCCGCTCGGAGACCTTTGACCAATTTTTCGATCGCCTTGGGCTGGTCGCCGGTGGGGGAGAACGGGGCAATGAGGTGAAAGGGTTTGCTTTCCATGAGTTGGGGCATGGTAGCAGAAATTCCGACTCCGGGAAATCTACGGATCCCGCGCGCGCTCCGTAAATAATGAGCTCTTTATTGTGCACAAAGAGGAATATCCTCTTGTGGAAACCCAGTGCGATTTTCTTCACGAGGCAATGGATGGTACGATCCGAGGGAGGAAGAATACATGAATGAAACCGCTTTCTTCGTGGATTCGATTCTTCTACGCTGTCGTTCATGATCGATCTCACGGACCTCCGCAAGCGGCCTAGTGCCTACCAAGAGGCAGCGAAGAAGAAGCGCATCGCCGTGGATGTGAAGGCATTTTTGAAGTTGGATGATGAGCGTCGGAAATTTCTTGTGAGCGTCGAGGAGATGCGTGCGACGAAGAATAAGGTGAGCAAAGACGTTCCGACGATGAAAGGCGACGCGAAGGCCAAGGCGATTGCCGAGATGAAACAGCTTTCGACGACGCTCAAAGCCTCCGAAGAAAAGCTTGCGGCGATCGAGCAGGAATGGAGCATGATGCAGCTCCTCCTTCCGAGCGTTCCTCTTCCGAATGTTCCCGTAGGGAAGGATGACACGGAGAACAGGGAAGTGCGGAAGGTTGGAGATGTGACAGTGCATCCTTCGACCCTTCGATCTGACTCAGGGCAGGCGGGGCTCGGGATGACACCATCAACGTTAAAGGATCACGTGACGCTCGGCACGGAACTCGACATCATCGACATTCCGCGTGGCGTGAAGGTGGCCGGAGCGCGGAGTTATTTTTTGAAGGGGGACGGGGCGCGGCTCGAGCTCGCGGTGCTGCTTTTCACGCTCGATCACCTGGTGAAGAAGGGCTACACGCCGTTTCTGCCGCCGCTCCTCGCCAATTGGGAGGCGATGATGGGCACGAGCTACTTCCCCGGGGGAGAGGAGCAGGCGTACGCCGTGGGGGTGCAGCACAGGCGGGGCGAGCCGATCGAGAGCGACGACGCGTATCTCATCGGTACCTCGGAAGTCTCCGTTGCGAGTTATCACAAAGATGAAGTGCTCTCAGAAGAAGAATTGCCCAAGCGCTACTGCGGTCTGAGCAACTGCTTCCGCAGAGAAGCCGGGACATACGGCAAGGACACCCACGGCCTCTACCGCATCCATCAATTCCAGAAAGTCGAACAGGTCGTCCTCTGTGTGAACGATCCCGAGGTGAGTGCACAGATGCACAAGGAACTCCTGACCAACGCCGAAGAAGTCCTCCAGGCCCTCAAGCTCCCCTACCGCATCGTCGACGTGTGCACGGGCGAGATGGGGAGAGGCCAAGTGTTCAAGAACGACATCGAGACGTGGATGCCTTCTCGCAATGCCTATGGAGAGACGCACAGCTGCTCCACCTTTTACGACTTCCAGGCGCGGCGGCTCAACATCAAGTACACAACGAAGAATGGGGAGAAGAAGTTCGTCCACACGCTGAACAACACCTGTATCGCCTCACCCAGAATCCTGATCCCGATTCTGGAGATGTATCAGAACGAGGATGGATCGGTGACGGTGCCCGAGGTGTTGCGCCCGTACATGTCCGGACAGGCGGTCATCAAACGGAGAACGCAGTCACCCTGAGCTCGCCGAATGGGTGACGATTTCGGAGGTGCTGCATTACGAGCTGGAAACGTATCCAACGGTGAATCCTTGCCCCTCCACATATGATAATCTGCCGGATTTTCCATGAGCCTCGAGACAGTCGAGTACATCTTCGGCTTGTGTTTTTGTTAATCGAAAAATCGTATTGCAAACGTTGACAGAGGGCAATGACTGCGCATGCAGTGCCACATCGATCAGCTCACATGCTTGCTGGGAAATCTGCCATCCAGATGGAAGTGGCTTTTCTGTCGGCGCGGAAGGAACCCATTCCCGGAGCGTCATATCTTCTTCTGGCATATCCGCTTCACGTCCCCACCTACGACATCTTGAACTGATTTTCACTTATTGGCACAACATCTTGTGCTAAAAATGGGTTAGGGGACGTTATGCAGATATGCCGGATCTTCTTATCATCCTCTTCTTCTCTTCGCAATCAAGATGCTTTGACGAGGATTTGACGAGGAGGTTGCAAGGTCTACCAGCTCTGCGAGGAGTTGAATCTGACGCCGTGTGATAACAAATTGCAATGAAAGGCCATTATTCCGAAAGGCTAAGTTCTCCCTCCAGCCTCCGCAGAAGCTGCCCACCGCAGACTTGGCGAAGGTGGGCATCTGGTATTTCAATACTGTTCTCTGCCGCGGCTGGCAAGCCTCTCGTACCGCGCAGCCTTCACTCAAGCGACGATTATGCGAAACCAAACGCAGAGACCATTCATGGTGTTTCCAACGCGAAACGGCTCAGGGTAGAATCTTCTGGAACGCCCCCTTATCTTCTTCTTTCCCAATAACCACGAGTCGCATCTCTTCTGATTTGAGAATCCTCGCGGCGAGCGCGTTGACTTGAGGGACGGTGACTTTCTCGATCTCCGCAATGTACTCGGGGATGTCGCGGGTGTGGGGGTAGAGGAGTTGCTGCTTGCCGTAGAAATGTGCTCGCTCTTCGCTGTCCTCAAGCGAGAGCATGATTTTTCCCTTGAGATACTCCTTCGCTCTGCGCAGTTCTTCGTCCGTGACGCCGTCCTTCGCGCAGGTCATGTACTCGTGCAGGATGCGCTCGAGGGCTTCGTGGAGGCGCGATTGGTCCACGCCCGCGCGCGTGGAGAGCGACCCCGCATCGAGGTAGCCGTCGATCTCGGTGGCGATGTAGTAGCAAAGGCCGTGTGCCTCGCGAATATGGAGGAACATCCGAGAACTCATGTTGCCGCCGAGGATCACGGCGAGGATTTTGCTCGCGAAGTGATCCTTGTGCTGCGAGGAAACACCGGGGACGCCGATCACCAGATGCGCCTGCTCCGTGTTCTTCGTGCGCAGGAAAATCTTCCCCGCGCCGTACGTGGTGAAGGGATGGAAGTTGCGGACGCAATCCCCGCCGATGGGGAGGAAGAAGTCCTTCGCAAATTTCTGCGACTGCTTTAGTGTGATCTTCCCCGCCATCGTCAGCACCAGGTTCTTGGCGGTGTAGAGCTCATCTTTGTGCTTGCGAAAATCCGTCTGCGTGACGGAGCGGATCAATTCCTCCGTCCCGATCGTATCCCACCCGAGTGGATGATCCCCGTAGAGCAGTTGCTCAAAGTCCCACCCCGCGCGGTACATGGGTGTGTCCTGGTACATCCGCTCCTCCTCGATGATCACCCCTCGCTCCTTTTCGATTTCCTCCGGCGGGAACGACGCATGGATGAGCATGTCGCTGAGCACGTCGCACGCGAGCTCGGCCTTGGCGGCGGCCACTTTGACGAAGTATCCGGCGTACTCCTTGCCCGTGAACGCATTGAAGTCGCCGCCCACCCCGTCGATCGCCGCGCTCACTTCCTTCGTGTTGCGGTACGTCTTCCCGCCCTTGAAGAACATGTGTTCCAAAAAGTGGCTGATGCCCCGTTCCTTCTGCTCCTCGTAGCGCGATCCCGCACCCGCGAACACCATGATGGTAACGGATTCGGTGCCCTCGGTGGGAGCGGTGAGGAGAGGGAGACCCGTGGAGAGGTGATCGAGATGGAACACGCGCGGAAGTGTACAGAGTTCAGTGGTTCAGAGTACAGATCCTTTGAATACGCAGCCAAGAGCTCTGATCCGTTGAACTCTGAACTCTGTTCTCTTGTCAGAATCTTCATGGCCCAGTACCCTGGCCCGGCCATGTTAAACAAGCTCCGCTGGCGTCGTCGGCTCCGGGTGCACGGGTATCTCAAGCGCAGCAAGACTGTGAACGGTCGGAAAGTTCTGGCGCGCCGTCGCAGGCAGGGGCGCAAGCAATTGACGGTGCAGCATCGACAAAAAGGAAAGAATCTCTGAACGTTATTTTGTTCCTTCGTTATCTCGTTATTTCGAGCGACAGTTGTGAGGAGGTGAACGAAGTAACGAATGGAAGGTGTACGATATCCATGTGTTGAAATTCCTCCACCAACTCAGCGCCGTCTTCTTCTATCTGCTGGGAGGTTCCTTCTTCGTCGCATATCTTTTCCTTCGAAACAACATCGGCGACACTTGGCCCGCATGGTGGCTGCAAGTGGCTGATCTCCCGCTTGCACTGTCCGCATTGATGTACGGCGGGCTCAGTTTGTATCAAAGTCTCACGATCAAAGGACATTCCCGCGCACTTGGATGGACGATCGGCGTGATCACGGGCGTCTTCTTCCTCTTCCTCGTGTTCCTGAACTTCTCGAATCTGTGGTGGGGTGGGATGAAGTGATAGAAAACATGCGATTTCATCTATCAAGCTTTTGTGGATAGTTTGGTTCAACAATACGTAGCATTTCTTGTTTTGCTTTTACTGCATTGAGAAATGTTTGCTTTTCTTTGGTAGTGGAATTCCTTGGCCATCGAAAAGTGATGCCATTACCAAGTCGTTCACCATTGAAAACAGGCGACTCTTTTACAACTTCTAATCCCCATTTTCTTCCGAACGCCAATGCTTCTTCACGTTTGCCATTACGATATTCAAGGGCAAGCTGACGAGATTGAACAGATTCATACTCTTTCGTATCATCGACGATCTTGAGAGTATCCGTTCTTTGTTCCACTTTTTTGATATTCTGATTCAAGACTTTCATAAAATCGTTGATGTCCCAGCTTTCAAGATCGGGAAGAACAATCGTGTGACTATTTCTTCCTTGGAATCGATACTCCACACTAACGCGCGCGTTCTTGCCATCGCTGCGGTATTTGAAGACGCAAGAAACACCTGCACTTCTCATAAAATCAAATTTGAGCTCATTAGTTTTCTTGAAGAGAGTGCCCGATACTTTTTCCGGCCCAATTCTCTCTTCAATAGTTCTGCCGATATTTTCCAATTTCCGCAGAGCCGACTCCTGTCGCAAAGGAAGAATCTCGTTGCCTGATCGTTCGCTTCCTTGGAGCTGGGTCGAGGTAAAGTACTCCGCAGAAGAATCTTCTTCAGGGATGATATTCTCGGCATCTTCATGCTCCCGTTCTTTCAGTTCGTCCGAAGGATGATACTGAGAATGATATTCCTGTTGCTCATGATCAGAACGCGACTGATTCGTCGCATGAGATCCTGCATCAACATTGTCAGCGTTGAAATCGTGGATATCGGGATTTCCGAACATGGGTGTTTGGGGTAGATGTTCAGGTAACAGTATACCATTTCGTCGTTTGCTCTGCATCCTCGCGTTTTCCTTGCCCTCAATCCAAGTGTACGCTATCATGTACATATGAAGAAAATTTACTCTGCGACAGAGGCACGCAAACAGTTCTTCAAGTTGATCCGGATTGCCGCCAAGCCCGGATCCAGCGTCACGATCACACTTGAGGGGCAACCGCCCGTGATCGTCATGTCGCAGGATGAGTTCGAAGGATGGCAGGAGACACTGGAGATCCTGTCCGATCCGCAAGCGATGCAGCAGATACGCGAGAGCGAACACGAAACCGAATTCGTCGAGTGGGAGGATGTGAAGAAATCCCTCAGTGTGTGAGATGTTCCGCGTCATCCTCATCCCGAAGGCACAGAAGCAACTTGAACGAGTGCCCAAGAGTCACAAGGCACGCATTGCAGCAGTGATCGACGGATTGGCGAACGACCCCTACGGCGGCAAGAAATTAGAAGGGGATCTTGCGGGGTACTACGCCGTGCGCGTGTGGCCGTATCGAGTCGTCTACACGATTGAACGCGCCATCGTCACCGTGAAAGTCGTTCTCATCGGACATCGGCAGAGCGTCTATGAGCGATTGCGGCGATAGCGTTTCAATACTGCACCACCACTTCCCCACCCTCTTCGATCGCCGCCTGGCGCGCGGCGAGGAAGAGGTAATCGCTGAGGCGATTGAGGAAGATGAGAACATCGTGATTGATCTCCTCCCGCTTCTCGAGCGTCACCACCCACCGCTCGGCCCTGCGGCAGACGGTCCGCGCGAGGTGGAGGAGTGAAGCGCGGCGATTGCCACCGGGGAGAATGAAGTGCGTCTGGGGCGGGAGCAGCGCTTCGAGCGAAACGATCCCTACGTCGATCTCTCGGACATGCGATGAACCGATGCGATCCTCTTTTTCACGCGTTGCCAGGGGGGTGGCAAGATCGCCTCCGAGCCGGAACAGCAGATGTTGCACGCGCAGAAGACGTTCGCGCAATGCGGAGGGGGCAGTCGCTTCCGCAAGGACGAGGCCGATGCACGCGTTCAATTCATCGACGGTGCCGTACGCATGAATGCGCGCGTCATCCTTCGGGATTCTCTTCCCACCGAAGAGACTCGTGTGGCCCTTGTCGCCGGTCTTTGTGACAATGGACATGGATCTGGAGTATACAGATGAATGTGCCAGGCTTGTCACAGAAAAATTCCAAACGCCACGCTTCCAGGAACCACACAATTTCTCAGCCATCAAGAAAACGTTTGAATCTTCAAATCTGATTTCTTGATGAATTGTTTGCCTGCCCTGAGCCGAGTCGAAGGGGGAATTTGGTGTCTTGGCTCTTGGTGCTTTTCTCCGACCAAACCGCCTCAACGTTCCCGTCCACTCACGCTGTCCAAAATCCCCTGATGCGCCTTCCGTACTTCCTCCTCGGTCAACGTCCGGTCCTTCGCGCGGTACGTGAAGCGGATCGTGAGGGCGTAGTTCCCGGGTGCGTCCTTGGAGCTCGCGAAGAGATCGACGATCTCGACTCGCTCGAGGAGATCGGAAGCATCGCGGAACGTTTCGAGCATGCGGGCTGCCTCCTCGCGCTGGTCCATCGGGAACGTGACGTCGTAGGAAATGGACGGGAACTGCGGGAGAGCGGCGGCCGTACGCACGCCCGGTTCGATCGTGAGGAGAAGGGGGAGATCGAGGAGCGATGCCGCCGTACGCGCGGGGAGTTCGAACCGGCGAGCGATCTCCGGATGCACTTCGAAGAGGAGACCGATGGACTGGAGCGGACGCAGTTCCCCACCAGATTCTCGATTGAGGTCGCCTGCTGTGCGCGCCATCACCTGTGCCGTTCGGCCGGGATGGGCGAATGCGGAGACGGTTTCCGCGCGCGCGGTCTCCACTGCATACCCGGCTTGCGCGAGGGATGAGTCGATCGACTGCTTCAATTGAAAAAAGGGCGTCCGCTTGGGATCCCACCCTGTG
Organism: Candidatus Peregrinibacteria bacterium; assembly: GCA_016201685.1. Lineage (GTDB taxonomy): Bacteria > Patescibacteriota > Gracilibacteria > Peribacterales > Peribacteraceae > JACOTD01. The sequence goes on from JACQCJ010000014.1 coordinate 21,967, forward strand.
GCATCGGACTGCGCCAAGAGAAAGCCGAACTCGCGGCGCTCATCTTTTCCTCTGGCGAAGACGGTGCCGATCGAGAAGATCCCTCTGCGTTCACCGCTCCCAAGCGGGTATCGCTCGATCTGTTCACACAGAGAGGGGAAAACGCTCGTGTGGAGCAGACTCAATTCTTCTCCCAAGGGATTTTCGATGCGCACCGCGGACGAGGGGTCGCGTCCCGCCTTCGTGAGAAGATCGGGGCTGACGAGTGAGAGCGGCAGGAGTTCCAGAAAACCTTCTTCCTTCAGAGCGTGTCGGATGACACCGGTGCGGAAGTCGCGCGCAGGGGGCTTCGCCGAGGCATGCGGAGGGAGTGCCGGAATGCGGTTGTAGCCGTAGATCCTCCCGATCTCTTCGATCAGATCGTGCGTGCCGCGCAGATCGCCGAGACGATGAAGAGGCGGTCGCACGGTGAAGACTTCAGAATTCGGACTTCGGACTTCGGACGGTGGCATTTTCTGTTGTCTGAACTCTGAACTCTGAACTCTCTTCCGACGAGTCTTTTTCGTCGATCCCCCCGTCCCCACGGTGCATTCGAGACTGGTAAGAATGCGGACTGCTTCGGCTTCCGGTATTTCCACTCCGAGCATGCTCGAAGCACGCGCGAGCGGAAGAGAAATCGCGGGCGGGTCGCCGTCATCGCCCCACGATTCCTTGGCGGAAACGACATTCGCGCCCGGGAGGAGTTCGAGCATCAGCGCGAGAGCGCTGAGGAATCCTTGCTCGACCACGACCCGCGGGATGCCTTTCTCGTACACCGTTGCGGCATCGGTGCGGTGGCCGGTGGCGAGGATGGCGCGGCGGATGCAGACGGGGTCGACGGCCGCGGAGTGGAGGTAGATGTGTTTGGTCGAGAACTTCGTGGAACTGCGCAGCCCTCCCATGATCCCCATGAGGTCGAAGATGCCATCGTCGTCGCTGAGGACGATGGCGCCGTCGGGGAGCTTGCGCTCCACCCCATCGAGCGTCGTGATGCGTTCATGCTTCTTCGAGAGGCGAATATGCACGTCGCCGCGCAGATCATCGGCATCGAAGGCGTGCAGCGGCATCCCCGTCTCCATGGCCACGTAGTTCGTGATGTCGACCGGGAGGCTCACGCACCGCCATCCGGTCGCCTCGAGCCTCCGGCGCATCCACTGGGGCGTTTCACCAAGCGAATCGATCGCGAGAATGCACGATGCGTAGCGCGGCACGAGGGAGGGAATGTCATTTTTGAACGCGAAGGGAATCGGTTTTTTGGCGAACATCACATTGTTCCCTGGCCGTAGAGACGCCGCATGCGGCGTCTCAATGGAACCATTTTTGATATTCCCCGATTTCCATTCCGCCAACCCCAACGCGACCAATTCGCGCGCAATGCCAATGTGCGAGAAGAGATCGGCGCGGTGGGTGATTGCGTGATTGTCGATGTGGAACACGACGTCGGTGAACCCGAGGTAGCCACGCAGATCCTGCCCGACCCCTTCTTCTCCATCACCCAAATCGATGACCGTGCGATCGCGCGATCGCGGAAACTGTTCCAGGAGGTCGAGCTCCTCCGCCGTGCAAATCATGCCTTCGCTCTCCACTCCCCGAATCTTCGCCTTCTCGAGTTTCATCATTTCCTTCCCATGCCACCGGATCGTCGCGCCCGCATGCGCGAAGCAGACCCGCATGCCCGCTCGAACATTCGTCCCACCGCACACCACATTCTTCTCACCGCGATCGGTCTGAACACGGCACACAGAAAGTTTGTCGGCATTCGGATGTTTCTCCAGAGAGAGAACACGCCCCACGCAGCAGTGATCGAGGAGAGTGCCCAGGCGCACCAATTCCTCCACTTCCCCCGTTGCCTCCGTGAGAGCATCCGCGAGACGCTGAGGATCGCGTTCTCGCAGATCGATGAAGTCCGAGAGCCATTCGAGTGAGATCTTCATGCGGAGAGTATGCCATGAAGCATCAAGAAAAAGGATGCAATCACGGCCTCTTCATCATCTATTCGATCAGTGGCGGCGGCTGCTCAGTGCCTGGGCAAAATCTGCGTGGATTCGACGAACTCCTTGAGTCAACTCACGAATTTCCTTGCCGATTCCCTCCAACATTCTGGTCAGGTCTTTCACTTGTTCGGTCAGAGATCGCACTCCGTTACTCATGTCACCGAGTGATTCGGGGGCCGACGACTGCGCCTCACCTGGCGGCATCAAACCGGACAATGCCTGAGCAGCTGACGAGTTGTCAATTTGCCCAATGTCGTAGAAGAGCAGAATGACGACGAGTACGGCATGATGGAGGCGACCAATGTCTTCATTTCATCCTCTCCCCCGCCCCTTCTACGACCGCGATCCGGTGACGGTCACACGGGAACTCCTGGGGATGCATCTCGTACGGCGCGAGGGGACGATCGAACGGATCGGTCGCATTGTGGAAGTGGAAGCATACCTCGGCCCGCACGACAAAGCGGCGCACTCGGCGCGAGGGAGAACCAAGCGAACCGAGGTGATGTTCGGGCCGCCCGGCCATGCGTACATCTACCTCATTTACGGCATGCACTGCTGCCTCAATGTCGTGACCGAAGCGGAAGGACATGCATCGGCGATCCTCATCCGCGCGCTTGAGCCAGTGAAAAATCTGGACGGGAGAGCAAGCGGCCCGGGCCTCGTCTGCCGATCCCTCCACCTCGATCGCTCGTGGAACGGACACGACCTCTTGAGCGACGATCTCTTCATCGCAGAACCTGACGCTCGAGATGCGATCCGTATCATCCGTCGCCCCCGCATCGGTGTGGACTACGCTGGAAGTTGGGCAAAGAGGCTGCTTCGCTTCTACATTGCGAGGAATGAGTGGGTGTCGAGAAAGTAATCGATCACTTGCATTTCCCATTGCGACAGATTTTTTTCACTGGCTTCTTCTTGGCAGAGACCGACGAAGATTTCGAAGAAGAAAACGCCGATGATGCCTTCGGTGAAGATTTCTTGGAGAGCACTTTGGAGAAGATTTTCGAAGCAGCGGATGTGGAGGAGGAGTTCCCTCTCCTGCACAATCGGGATTTGACTCCGGCGGTGCCACACCCTTTCACATTCTTCGTGATGAGGGGAGCGATGCTCAAGGTGCCCGAAGGATGAGACGACATCGGGAGGGGGCCGTAGAGAGTGTCATGCGAGGGTGCCGCCACGGCGGATGCGGCCAGAACAATCGCGACGAGCGCGGCGGGTATCGCGAGCGAGAGACGGCGACGCATGAACGTCATCGGAGCAGAACGTATGCTCTCTGCCTGGAGTGTGCAAGCGCTTCGGATTGTCTGTGAGGAAGGTGATGATCCACGGTACAATGCCGTTCCGTGCATCGCTGGTCTCTTTTTTTCGGTCTGGTCTCGGTGATCATCGTCGCCGCGATGATGCTCCCGCGCCTCTTCGGCCTCCATCAATCGACGCAATGGGGCGGCATGTACGTGGACGGGTGGTGCTCGCTCCTGGTGGCTCCCTCCCCCCTCCCCTCCCCCACGGTTGCGACCACCGATATTCCCACGGCACAGGTGACGGAGAGCGACCGGCCCGTATGGTACACGCCCATGCACACCGAGGAATCGTGCGTCGCGTGGGCGCGCAGTTTCTGTGGAACACAATCGTCGAAAGGCTGGGCGATCGCTGCCGCGTACGCGTACCTTCAGGGGACATATCTTCTCGACGGAGCGGATATTTGTACCATTCCTTCCCGACCATCCTTCCAATGGTATCGACGCTAAGAGCACACATTGACCGGCTCGTTGAACGCCAGCCGAAGGACTTCTGGATCAGGGTCGTCCAAACGTTCGTGGGGCTTTTCTTCCTGGGTGCCGCGATGTTCAAGGTGACAATCTACTTCGGCCCGCACGCGCGATCACTCACCGACGACTTCGCGTACTGGACGAGGAACGGCTGGCCGCTCCATGCCTACCGCGTCATGATGGAATGGCTCTTTTCGATCCCGCATGTGATCAGTGTGCTCGAAGTGCTGACGATTCTGCTTCAAGCAATTCCCGGCTTCATGTTGGTGACAAACATCAAGCCACGACTCGCGGGGATGGCCCTTCTGCTTTTCCAGATCAACATCTTCCTCGGCACCTTCCACCAGACCGGCTTCAACGAATTCGTGGGGATGTCCCTGTGGATCGCCGCATTCTTCATGCTGCGACCGAAAACGGGACCTGCCCGCCGTAGTCCGCCCGAGGCGGACGAAGGTGGGAGATGGAATCGAAAGTTGTGGCACGCGATGACGCTCATCGTATTCCTCACAACACTCCTCTTCCTCTATAACCGCTCCCTCCAGGGCGACCCGTGGCCGAGCGCGTACGCATGGCAACGCATGCATCTGCAACAAGATGTGATGTCGACGGCCCTCTGGTGGAAGCGAATGGTGCTCGCTCTCTCGCAAGGGACGATCGGGCAGATCCTCTGGACGAGCCACTGGTGGATGGAGCTCGCGCTCTGCTTTCTTCTCCTCACGCGCTGGCGGCTCCAGGCGGGAGCTGTTCTCCTCGTCCTCGCCATTCTCCGCAGCCTCACCTGGATGAATTCCATCACGAGCCAAGGAGTGCTGACGGTGCTGTTTCTTTTCTTGTGGATGGTGCAGGAGGAGGTGATGCAGAGAAATGTTCCCCAATAATGTTCGAGAAACATTCGCAGGGAATGTTTTTGTTTTGTTTTTGTTACCTCTCCCCCCAACCCCCTCTCCGATGGAGAGGGGGAGCAATGTTCCATTGTTCCATTCCTCCCCTCCTCCCATGGAGGAGGGGTCGGGGGTGGAGGAAAACAACCCACAAAACATCATTCCCGTCTTTCAACCTTCAACAATTGCATCGTCGGGTTCCTCTGAATCCTCTACATCATCTGAATCTTCCCTGTCCTCCGAAATCCGCCCGAGGCGGACGAAGGAGGATGAATCCTCATCGTCCTCATCCCCAATGAATCCTCCCGCCTGCAATTCGTACAATTGACGGTACACGCCACTGTCCTTCTCGAGAAGCTCGCGGTGTGATCCTTCTTCGATGATCTGGCCATGCTCGATCACGAGGATGCGGTCGGCGCGCTTGATCGTGGAGAGGCGGTGTGCGATGACGATCGTCGTCCGTCCTTCCATGAGGTGGACGAGGGCATCTTGAATGTAGTCCTCCGAGAGCGAATCGAGGCTGCTCGTGGCTTCATCGAGGACGAGGATGGGCTTATCGGCGAGGATCGCCCGCGCAATCGCGACGCGTTGACGTTCTCCGCCGCTGAGTTTCACGCCGCGTTCGCCGACGAGTGTTTGGTAGCCCAGAGGAAGGACGGAGACAAATTCATGCGCGTGTGCGAGCTTGGCAGCACGTTCGATTTCCTCCATCGAAGCATCGGGCTTTCCATAGGCGATGTTCTCCGCGATCGTGCGATGGAAGAGGATCGGATCCTGGGGAACGAGCGCGATGGAACTACGCAGACTTTCCTGCGTGACCTCTGCGATGTCCACATCATCGATCGTGATGCTGCCGCTCGTGACATCGTAGAGCCGCAGGAGCAATTTGACGAACGTGCTCTTGCCCCCGCCCGAGTGCCCCACGAGCGCGATCTTCTCGCCGGGCTTGATCGCGATCGAGAGATCCGCGAACACGGGAACGCTCTGGCGTTCGTACTGGAAGCGAACACGATCGAATGCAACAGCGCCCGCAGTGACGGTGAGGGGACGCGCGCCGGGACGATCGATGACCGAGAGCGGCTTCTGCGCGATCTCCACCATCTCCTCGCAGTGGGCGATGGCCTTGAGGTACTCGCGCGTATTGCGCCCGATTTCCTGGAGCCTGCCCCACAATTGCATGACATAGTACGTGACGACGATGAACCCGCCGACAGTGAAGCGTCCCTGCGACCATAAGCGAACCGCGAGGAGAAGGACCACGAGCTCGAGAGCGAGAAGAAAAAGAAATTGAAGAAGCTGGACACCCGTCGAAAACGCCCACGCGATCCATTGCCGCCGCTGCCATTCGCCGACGACGGTGCTGTGACGCAGATCTTCCCGCGGTTCGGCGGCGAAGGATTTGACGAGCGCGTTCGCGCTGATGGCATCCACCATACTGGCGGAGACGAGGGTGTCTTGCGCGTCGGCCCAGGTGTAGGACCACGCCGTGACCATATTGAGCGCGATCGCCATTGTTGCGTACAGCAGAATCCCGATTGTCATCGCAATGCCGATCACCGGCGCGTAGGCGAAGAGCACGATCATCAATCCGATGATCAATGCGATCGCGGGGAGGAAGTTCATCCAAATGCGGTCGAGGACTCCTTCGACGGAATCGACTCCCCGTCCGATCTTGCGCGAGGTGGCTCCGGCGAACGCGTTCACGTGGAACGACATCGAGAGACGCTGCGCCTTGGCGAACACATCGCTCCAGATCTTGGCCATCACGTGCGTCTCCACCCGCGCCAGCGCGAGGTGCGCCAATTGATCGAGGATGAGCGAGAGCGTGATCACAACGATGCCGAGCGTGACGAACATGCTCGCGCGCGCGGCGGTCGCGGCATTGCCCGCGTGCCCGTTCACGATCGTGTCGATGGCCTCCTTGTAGAAGAACGGCTGCGCCAGCCCGCCCGCGGTCGAGAGGACGATGAAGACCGTCATGACCCCGAGCATCGGGAGATGTTCGCGGACGTACCGCCACACGAAGCGGAGAACCTGTGCATGGGAAACAGGAGAAGACATGCAAGAAAAGAACGACGCTGAGCGAGGTTTGTTACGAAAGAAAACGGGAATATTGACGTGTCAATGATCGCGCGCGTTCGCGTCAAATGGTATACTGTCGACATGACAGCGAAGCTCAGCCAAGAACTGCATCAGGCCCTCGCAAAGCAACCGGGGAAGCCTCTTCAGGTTGAAGATCCGGTGACCCACGAAGTGTACGTCGTCGTTCAATTGAATGTCTTCGAAGATCTGCAGCACGCGGTGGATGCTTATCCCAGTGAACCAAACCCGCGTGAGTTCTATCCGCTGATAGACCGCGTCATGAAAGAAGACGATGCGCACGATCCGGCACTGCAAAGCTACCAATATCTTTCTCCGGACAGGCGAACATCATGACGCGCCGAGGAGATGTCATCATCGTGCAATTCCCGTACGCGACTGGGGGGAAGGGAAAGAATCGGCCGGCCGTTGTGATTCAGGGCGATCGCAATAACCGACGACTCCAGAACACGATCGTCGCGATGATCACAGGAAACACCACGCTCGCGTCAGTCGAGCCCACACAAGTCCTCATCGATCCGACCACGCCGGACGGTCAGACCTCAGGGCTGCAGCACACGTCCGCCGTGAAGACCGAGAATCTCTTCACCATCGACCAACAAGATATTCTCCGCACAATCGGGCACCTTCCAGACGTGCTCATACCAACTTGCATTTAAAACGTTAGGATTAGAGACTGTGGGAGAACTCTTTCTCCCTCCTACATATGTCTCGACCTTGCGCTGATCTTCCCACGCGAACAGAGAAACGGATGCGTGCTCTTCTCCGAGAAACCAACA
>JACQCJ010000053.1 GCA_016201685.1 Candidatus Peregrinibacteria bacterium
ATTGCATCGATTGTTTCGATCTCCATCTCGGCACAGAGGACTGTCGTCACTGCCAAATATGCGGTTGGAACGCGAAAGACATGATGGATTGCAGCTCTGCCGGGAAGAACGCGGAGATTCTCTACGAGATGCACGCGGCGGCGAATGCGACGCAGCACTGCGCGTTCGTGAGTTTCGTCAGGAGTTGCGAGCATGTGTACTACAGCGAAAACATGGCATTATGCAAGCATTGCTTTGGATGCATCGGTCTGAATCGCAAGCAATTCTGCATCCTCAATAGACAACACACCGAGCAAGAGTACTTCGAACTTGTTGAAACAATCATCACTCACATGCAAAGGATGAAAGAATGGGGTGAATTTTTCCCGATCACCGTCTCTCCTTTCTGCTACAACGAGACGCTCGCACATGAACACTTTCCGCTCTCGAAAGAAGAAGCGCTCGCGAAGGGATGGAAATGGAAAGATGTCACGGGCGATTCACCAAAGCTCGAACGGACGATCTCCGCCAAAGAACTTCCCACGACGATCACGGAGGTCAAGGACGATATTCTCGATGTCGCGATTCTGTGCGAAGCAACTCACAAGCCTTTCCGCATTGTCAAGCAGGAACTCGATTTCTATCGACGAATGGAATTGCCGCTCCCGCAGTTCCATCCTGAGGAACGCCATCGTCGCCGAATGATACAAAGGACCCCGTACAGACTGTGGTCACGCACATGCCAGAAGTGTCAGAAAGAGATTCAGACAAGCTATGCGCCTGATCGTCCTGAATTCGTCGTCTGTGAAGAATGCTACTTGAAGGAGATCTACTGATCTTGTGCTCTCTTCTCAATAATTCCTGCACCTTTCAGAATTGATCGAAGTGTTCCGATCGGTAAATCTTTTCTCCCCATTGGCACTGGAATCACTTTTCGCTTCTCGGGATGAAAGAAGATCCGGTGACTTCCGGTCTGTCTCTTCTCGAGAAATCCATGCTCAAGCAAAATGTGTTCTACTTCTTTCGATCCCATGCGCGGGAACCGTGGCGTCATACCATGGCTACCTGAATGTGCTTTTCCAAACTGTTCGAATCGTCGATGATCTGCTCTCCTTCCTCCCTCATCACCGCCAAGCATCCTTCAATGGCGTCCTGCGCCATCCGTTCGGCTTCTTCGAGAGTTTCACCGTACGTTACGCACCCCGGCAGACTGGGCACGATGACCGTATAACCGCCCTCCGGTTCCGGCCGCAAGAGAATCTGAAACGTCAACGTCATAATCACTCATAGTATAGCATGAAGTCGTTCTCTGCTCTACGAATTTCTTTCTGGATTTCTAATGGAGCTATACTGGCCACATGCAACGCGAATGCAAGAATTGTGCCACACCATTCGAGATCGCGGCAGATGATCTTGATTTCTACGGTCGCGTCTCGCCGGTCTTCGCAGGAGAGAAATTCGCGATTCCTCCTCCCACACTTTGTCCGGATTGCCGCCAACAGCGCAGGCTCGCGCAGTGCAACGAGAGCCATTTCTCTTCGGCCACATGCGGCCTCTGCGGAGCGCAAACGCTCTCGGAACATCCATCGCATAGTAAGAAGATCGTCTACTGCCGCGAATGCTGGCACAGCGATCGATGGGATCCGTGCCGCTGGGGCCGAGATGTGGACTTCTCGCGACCGATGTTCGAGCAGCTGAAAGAATTATGGCGCGACGTCCCCGCACAGCATCTCCTCACTGCGGGCACGAATGTGAATTCCGAATACATCCACTACGCGGGGTTCGCGAAGAATTGCTACCTCATCATGCACTCGGACTTCTGCGAGAATTGTTATTACGGCTACGGCTTCAAGAAAACCGTCTCGTGCGTGGACGGCTTCTACAACATGCACAGCGAGCTCTGTTATGACTGCATCGACGTGCACGGCTGCTATGGACTCACGGGATGCCAGGATTGCATCAACTGCAGTTCCTCAGGATTCCTGCGCGACTGCATTGGGTGCAAGCACTGCTTCCTCTGCGCCGGGCTTCGAGACAAAGAGTACTGCTTCGAGAATCAGCAGCTCAGCAAGGAATCGTATGAGGAGAAAATCGCTGACATCGATCTCGGTTCTCATATGCAGTACGAGCAATTCCGATCGAAGCGCAAAGAGATGGAGCGTCGTCATCCGTTCAAGCAATTGCACGGGCACAACCTCCAAGATTGCTCGGGCGACTATCTTGTGCATTGCAAAGACACGCACGCGAGCTTCGATTGTGAGGACGTGGAAGAAGGGAAGTACCTGTACCAAATCGTGACGGGCGCGAAGAACAATCACGACATTTATCAGTATGGCCTGAACCTCCGGGAATCCTACGAATGCGCGATCGCCGGCAACGATTCCTATCACGTACTCTTCTGCCACCATGCGCACATGAATTGCTCCGATCTCCTGTATTGCTGGTTCACGCAGAGCGTGAAAAATTCCTTCGGATGCATCAACATGCACCACAAACAGTACTGCATCCTCAATACGCAATACACGAAGGGGGAGTATGAAAAGCTCGTTCCAAAGATCATCGCGCATATGCAAAAAACGGGCGAATGGGGAGAATTCTTCCCCGTCAACTTTTCTCCGTTCGGGTATAATAAAACGAGCGCACAGATGTACTATCCAGTGAGGCGCGATGACGTTCTGGAGAGAGGATGGCAATGGGACGATGCACCCGATCCTCCGCCGAAAGTCAGGAAAATCATCGACCCTTCGATGCTTCCGGATTCCATCGTCGACATTCCCGATGACATCCTGGAATGGGCCATCACATGCGAAGCGAGTGGGAAGCTTTTTCGGATCACAGCTCAAGAATTGCGTTCCTACCGAGAACGCCGTCTTCGCATTCCTCGCCGTTCCCCCCATCAACGTCATCTCGATCGTTTTGCACAGCGAAACCCACGACGATTCTGGACCCGAAATTGCATGAAGTGCGCGAAGGAGATGCAGACGACGTTCGCGTCTGAACAACCTGAAATTGTGTACTGCGAATCCTGTTACCTTGCCACTGTCTACTGATGACTAACAGCTTCGAGACATGCTCGGGATTCGCCCTGAGCGAGTCATTCAAAGTACGGATGGTAGATGGAGCGAGTCGAAGGGCGAAGAATGTTATTTGAAGGCCGTTTATTGACATTCTCGAGCGAAAACTCACAGTGGCGACTGAGAAGATTTTCCTGTAGGGTATGCGAATGGAAGGGCATTTCGTCCCTTCGCTGCGTACCCCATGGCTCTCCGGTACATCCATATCGTCGTTCCCCAGGGCACCGAGGGGAATCAGAAGCTCGAGTCGAAGTTCCAGGAACTTCTGATCAACATGCGCAACACCTTCACAGGCAGGCGCGTGTCGCTCGAGTTCCACGGGTACGCGCAGTATACCTATCTCTACATCGTCGTCGACGAGATCCTGCTCGAGACGGTCGAGGGCCTCATCTACTCCACGTTCCCCGAGGCGGAACTGAAGGAAACGAAGGATTACACGCTTGCGTACGATCCCAAGAAGCAGGCGATCGCGGGGGCGACCGTGACGCTCCACCATTCGGATGTCTATCCGATCAAGACGTACGATCTCTTCGAGGAGGACAGCGCCTCTCGCTTCTTCGCCGTCAATTCAAAAATCGGTCTCAATGATCAGACCTGGATCCAGATCATCGCCGAACCGGAGGATGACACGGGTTGGTTCCACTTCAAGCGCAAGTGGCGGCACCGGATTGCAGACCTCAAGCACTTCTTCAGCATCCGCGACCGTCTTCGTGAGGGCGGGCGGAAGGCTATCGCGGAACTGCGGCGCGCAAGAGCGCACGAGAAGGCGGGAATCAAACCCTACCGCGTGAGCATCCGCTGCGCGTACATTGCGGAAGACCAAGCGAGCGCCGCCCGTCGCCTCGAAGCGGTGGTCTCGAGCTTCTCGCAATTCAACGACAGGGACGTCAACGAATTCCACGGCGGATATCATGTGACCGGCAGTCGCTTCGTCGATCTGTTCCGCAGCCGTCAGCATGCGACACCCTTCGTCTTGAGCGCGAAGGAAGTGGCCACGATGTTCCACTTCCCCAATGCCGACTACGTCCCGCACATCGTCCACGTGCTCGCGCGCAAATCCGATCCGCCGCAGGACCTTCCCAAAATCGGAGAGAGAGATGTGAGCGGGTTTGGCATCACCAACTACCACAACAACTTCGTGCCGTTCGGCATTCGACGCAGCGATCGGAGGCGACATCTCTACAGCGTGGGGAAATCCGGCTCTGGCAAGAGCAAACTCCTCGAACTCCTCATTCAGGAAGACGTCAGAAACGGTGAGGGCGTGGCGGTGCTCGATCCACACGGGGACCTCGTGGACGCCGTCCTCCGGTTCATCCCCGAGCATCGCATCACAGACGTCGTGCTCCTGAATCCCGCCGACACGGAATTCCCGATCGCCTTCAATCCGCTGGAGAAGATCGACGAGGCCTACAAGATGCAGCTCACGGTCGGCTTCCTCCAGATCTTCAAGAAGCTCTTCGGCGACAACTGGACGTACCGCCTCGAGCACGTGCTGCGCTACACGACCCTCGCCCTCCTCGACAGCCCCAATACCACGGTGCTGTCGATTCTGAAAATGCTCTCGGATAAGAACTACCGGCAGAAGATCGTCTCGCGCATCCAAGATTCCGTCGTCAAGAGCTTCTGGGTCAGTGAGTTCGCCGCATGGAGCGAGAAGTTCGACGCCGAGGCCATCACGCCGCTTCTCAACAAGGTCGGTCAGTTCGTGGCGACGAACATGATCCGCAACATCATCGGCCAACCGAAGACCAAGTTCGACATTCGCACGATCATGGACGAGAAGAAGATCCTGCTCCTCAAGATCAGCAAAGGTCTCCTCGGAGAGGAGAACTCCTCCCTGATGGGTTCGATGATCATCACGAAGCTCTACCAAGCGGCCATGAGCCGCGCCGACACGGCGGAGGACAAGCGCACCGACTTCTACTTCTACGTGGACGAGTTCCAGAACTTCGCGACGGATACGTTCACGGAAATCCTCTCGGAAGCGCGGAAATATCGCCTGAACCTGACGATCGCGCACCAGTACATGGGCCAGCTCAACGACGTCGTGCGCAAGACCGTCTTCGGCAACGTCGGTTCCATGATCACCTTCCGCGTGGGAGCGGAAGATGCGGACGTCCTGGCCGCGGAATACAATCCCATCTTCAAAGAACGCGACATCATCAACCTCGGCGTGCGCGAGTTCTACACGAAGATGTCGGTGAACGGGGAACTGCGCGAGGCGTTCTCGGGCCGCACGCTGGATGCCCCGCATTTGCAAGAGGACTACACGAAGGAGATCATCGAGTCGTCGCGCGCCGCCTATTGCACGCCGCGCAAGGACGTGGAAGCGATGCTCGCAAAATGGGACGAGGCAGCCTCCGCACCGCCCAAGAAGGAAGAAATCGACGCGTCGGAAACGTTCGAGGAGCCGCTCATTTAGAGTGCAGTGTGACAGCGGTTCAGCGGCTCAGTGAAGTGGATCATACTGAACCGCTGAAACACTGAACCGCTGTTCTCTTCAAAAGGTGCACCCCGACCCCGTGTACAGCTCCCTGAACGACGCGATGTACGTGGAAGGGAAGAGTTTCGCTGCGGAGATTCTCATCAGCTTCACCACGGACGCAACATCCCCCTCAGTGCAGATCGTGCGGTTCTCGGATCCCGCGCCATCGATACCGAATATCTTGCAGGCACCACCGGTGAACGAAAGCGCTCCACTTCCCGCATACGTGGAGTCCGCGCGGAGCGATTGCAGTGCGTACTCCGCGCACGAGCGCGCGTAATTCAAGGCCTGCTGCGACTGGCTGTACGTGAGCCCCCCCTGTTCCGCCGCCCACCCGAGGATCATGAGCGTGAGGAGACTGGAGAGGGCGATCGCTCCGATGAAGAGAACGCTCATGAGGAAGATGTAGCCGGCTCGTGGGCGAGATGCGGTCACGGACAGGCGGACGGCGGAGGGCCGGGTTGGAAAATAAAGACGCCGTTCTGATTCACGACGTAGACACGATCATGACTGGCATCGTAGAACATTCCCCTCGCGCCGTTATTCGCTGAGGAAGGAGCGGTGTAGAACTGGAGCTTTGTGAGGGAATGATCCTGGAGCTTGAGGACTTGCAGCATCTGCGTGCGCCAGGAGGTGGCGATGAACGCGTAGCATCCGGAGGGGTCGCCCGCCGCCTTCACGATCGAGCCGCTCGCGTAGTAATACCACGGACCCGGTGGAGGCATCGGCACGCCCGGATATTTGATGTCAAACAGCACGAGCTCCTGAATGGCGCCGCCGTGCTCCGTCCCGATGAGCCCGGAGGTGCCGGTCGTCGCGACGGTGAGGCCGTCGAGCGTGCGGTCGTTCAAGTTGTATCCGCCATTCGGAGCGGCGTTCACGCTTCCCGTTGCAAACTGAACCGATTTCGGATTCGTGACGTTCACAACGCGAAGCTCGGCGGTATCGAGCGGACTTGCAAGGTAGGCGGACGTGCCCGTGACGGCGATGTCATTCACCCCCTGCACGTACAGAGAGCTCTTGTAGACTATTGCGGAAGGATTGCTGATGTCGAAGACGAAGAAGTCATTGCCATTCGGATAGGGACCGGAGCTGCTCGAAGAACTTGAAGAGCCAGCTGACGAAGCACTTGAACAGTTCTGCTCGTGGCCGTGACCGTCGAAGCAGTGATTGTTGGACGCCAGCGCTCTGGGGACAATCCACTCCGGGAGATCCGGTTGCGAACGTGCGATGATGACCGTGCGCGGCAACCAGGCATTCGTCGCACCACTCAGCCCCGTCGCGCCGACGTAGAGCTTGGAACCGTAGATGAAGAGTGCCTTCGCGGCGCCGCCCCCGGGGAGGTCGTAGGACGTGAGGAACACAGGTGACGCTGGTGTGCTGATGTCGTATGCTTTGATTTCGCCGTTGGCATCGCTCGTGAGAATGTAGAGTACTGAGTTGCGAATGGCAATGGCGTACCCCGCATACCCCAGGCTGAACGAAGAATTCACGCGTACGGGATTGGTCGGAGTACTCACATCCAGAATATAGAGCCCGGCCCCTCCGCCGGAAGTTTCGCTCGAGACGTACGCGAAGTTCCCGCTCAGGGCGACGTCATTGAAGAGCGGAGTACCGCCGCCGGTGACAATGTAGCTCCCCGTGAGCGTGAACGTTCCCCAATTGCCGATCTGCAGGCTTTTCTGCCAATTGGAAAGAATCATCGAGAGGGACACGCCTCCGGGTCGGTTGGGGATCCGCGTCCATGTCGTGGTGGCGGTTACGAAGACCGAACCGTCGGACATGCTATCGACCGTGACCGAGGTCAAATACCCGCCGCTCGAGGAACTCTGCGAGCCATTGAACTCCCATTTGCCGGTCGTGGAATTGACGCGCACGCCGTGCGTTCCGACTGTGAGGAGAGAGAAATCTTGATCACGAATGCTCTGCGAGGCTTCGATGGCCTGCTGCGCGATGGAGGTGCCCCGCACCCGATCCCCCGACGCTTCCGTCGCCTCTTCGCCGTTGATGAGCGTCGTCCCCAGTGCTCCGAGGAAGATCATGAACAGCGCGATCCCCAGGATCACATCCAGAAGCAATGTACCAGGCCGGGACCGGGAAGGGGGGGGGAAGGCAACCTTCACGGTGAGCAAGCATACAAAGAAATGGCAGTAGCATCCAATAGATAGATTCCCTTTGATAATTTTTGCTATACTTCCGTTATGGCCCGGTAGCTCATCGGTAGAGCGCTGCCCTGAAGAGGCAGGCGTAGCCAGTTCGACTCTGGCCTGGGCCACCACCTACTCTTCTCTTGAAGAAGTTCCATCATCCCTTCATTCTCGTCGCTATGCTCTCTCAACCTGGATACGTCAAGAAAATCATTCTGATCATCGAAGCAGATGCGAATCAGCGCCGGCTCTACAGCGCGGTGTTCCGTCAGGACGGATTCACCGTGATTGAGGCGACGGACGGTGAGGAAGGATTACGGCGAACGCGCGAGGACAGGCCGGACGTCCTGCTCCTCGCGCTCGCGCTGCCCAAGCTCCGCGGCCTTGATGTTCTGGCGAAGATCAAGGGGGAAAAGGACACGCGCGATATTCCCGTCGTGATCTTCTCGCTCTTGGGCGGAGAACTGGACATGCATCGTGCGGAAGGGCTCGGGGCGGAGGCGTTCCTGAGCAAAGGAAAATGCTCGCCGCGGGGGCTCTTGGAGAAAGTGCATGAGGTGCTGGCAGCTCAGAACATGAAGGGAACGCGTACGTATGGTCTCTTCCTCACGGAGGGAAAAGGTGATCTGGCTAAGCTCCGCAAGGATATGTCCCTGCCGGCGAGCGGGAAATGCGCTTCATGCGGCAAGCACATGCTTCTCAAGCTCACTCCCGACCCGTCGCGCAAAAATGATCAATGGTTCACGGCGCGGTTCGTGTGCACGGAGTGCGGAAAGTAGTGATCGTGTCTCCTCATGAGGAGCTCCTCGATATCACTCACAATAAACTCTGCGACGAATGGTGGAGCTGAGGGGACTTAAACCCCTGACCTCTACAATGCGAATGTAGCGCTCTATCAACTGAGCTACAGCCCCATGGCCAAATCATACATCATTTCACATCAAAACGGAGAAGCTGATTACAAATACTCATCCACCCGCACTCCACCAATGTACACTCGTGTGTCTTCGCCCATGCGCAGACGATTGACGGACTTCCGAATGCCCGTGCGCTCGAGGATGTCGAGGAGACGCTTGACGCCTCCGCGCGAGGAGAAGTCCGTCATCACCGCCACTTGCTCGATGCGCCTGCCCGCGACGCGGACGGAGCCATCATCCGTTCGCAGGATCTGGAATGATCCCATGCGCTCGGGAGAGGCAAGGTGCGGGCGTAGAACGGGGAGAGCTTTCTCCTCCTCATCGACAATTTCTTCGCGAGTTCTGAGTTTGCGCTCATCGAGGACGATCGGGAGCAGATCCTGCGCGAGCGTTTGCGTCCCCATTCTTCCTGCAGCGGAGATCGAGGCGAAGATCCGAATTCCATGCTCCTCGAGGCCCGAACGAAGCGCGGAGACGTCATTCCCGACTAGATCGATTTTGTTGAGGATGACGAATTCTTTCTTGACAGCCAGCGCAGGGGAGTAGGCGGCGAGTTCCTTGCGAATGGCGCGGTAATCGTCGATCAACTTCCGTGGATCGAGATCTTCGGAACTCGTCGAGCCGTGCGTCAGTGCGCGACCCACGTCGAGAACATGGAGGAGAACGCCGCAGCGCTCGATGTGGCGGAGAAACTGCAGACCGAGGCCTTTCCCTTCGCTCGCGCCTTCGATGAGTCCCGGCATGTCGCAGACGATGTACGAGCGATTGTAGACATGCACCACTCCCAAATTCGGGACGAGAGTGGTGAACGGATAGTCCGCGATCTTGGGCCGCGCGGAGCTGATGATGGAGATCAAGCTCGACTTGCCCACACTCGGATAGCCGATGATCCCCACATCCGCCACGAGCTTGAGCTCGAGCTTCAAGGAACGTCTCTGACCCGGCTCTCCCAGCTCCGCGAAATCCGGTCTCTGCCTGGTCGAGCTCTTGAAGTGCGCATTCCCGTAGCCGCCGCGTCCCCCTTTGCCCACGACGATGCGATCACTCGGATGCGCCAGGTCCGCGAACGGCTCCTTCAATACTGCTCCATCTGCTTCGACTTCGTACAGAATCGTACCCGGAGGCACTCTGAGTTCCAGATCTTCTCCCTCCTTGCCTGTCCGATTCTTCCCCGAGCCGAAACGCCCCCTCTGCGCTTCGAACTTCTTGGTGCTCGCGAAGTCGCTCAAGGTGTCGGAATGCTCATCGGCTATGAGGATGACGTCGCCGCCCTTTCCTCCATTGCCGCCGTTCGGCCCGCCGTGCGGCTCATACTTCTCCCGTCGCCAACTGACGCACCCGCGGCCCCCATGGCCGCCGCGGACTTCGATGGTGGCTTGGTCTAAAAACATGCATGAATGATAGACTTTCCCGAGGGATAAATGCAGCTAGAATCTGCAACACCATGAACAAAACGAGCGAATCAATAGAAGGCTGTATGAAGGAACTTGAGAGGATGCGCCAGGAGCACAAACCATGGATCCTTTCCCCACATAAACTTATACCAACTTGCATTTAAAACGTTAGGAATTATGCAGCCAACGCCCGGAGAATCCACGGAAAGCCCGTCATGCTTCTGACGCATTCCTTGTCTTCTTCCAGAGTCCGCAGTGAGCGCACCATCGTCTTCTCCACATTCTCC
>JACQCJ010000015.1 GCA_016201685.1 Candidatus Peregrinibacteria bacterium
AAACAGGAAATGAAACTCCCGAACCTCAACACGTCGGAACTCAAAAAGCTCGCGGGAAGCGTGGCGGCCCAGGTGGAAGCGATCCGAGACCTCGCGACGCCCAAGGCGACGGTGAAGCAGCAGCACCTGGAGCTCGCGAGCACGGTGATCACGCAGACTCTGCTGTAAGACGTCTCCTATGAATCATGAACTCCAAGCAGTGGTACAACTCGTGGAAGCTGAATTTGAACCATGGGAACTCCCCCACTTGATACTCAATGCATTGCAATCGAAAAACGCTGTTTCCATGGAAGAGCTTGTGCGGATTGCCAGGGATGGTCTTTCCTGCCCATGCAAGGGCTCACAATATCAAATGGATCGTCCGCAACGCTGTTTCATTGTTGAGAGCCGAGGCAACGGGACTCTTTGTCCACGGCAAAACAGCGGCTATATTCTTGCGTGGAACGACCAAGGAAACGCATTGTCCTGGCGACAGGACAGATCCTCTGTATTGGAACTGACGCGCAGTTCCGTCTTGGCTGTATTGCGCTGAAAATGTCAGCGAGCCGTCTGTGACTTCGCTATTCTTTCGTCGTGAATACCAGCATCACAAAAAACACCCGCCTTTTCGGGGGCGGGTATTCGATCGTGCCCGGTTGGCACCCATGAATCGAGAACCACACCTATCGTATTCTTTCCATTTGCCTATGTCAAGAAAAAAGGTGTACGATCGTACAGCCGGATTGAGGGGCGTGACCAGGTCGGTACCTATGAATCGAGAATCATGGGTCGGGGTTCGATTCCCCCACGCTCCACCAATTCCGGCTCACTCACAATTTCCCTCACTCATCTTGCCCTCCTGCGGTACTCTCTGGTCATGCCACAAATCGAGATGCACCCCACTCTCTCCGGCCTCAACCCCGAGCAACGCAAGGCGGCCGAGCAGATCCAGGGACCGTCGCTGATTTTGGCGGGTGCGGGCAGCGGCAAGACGCGGGCGTTGACGCACCGCATCGCGTACTTGATGGCGAATGGCGTGCAGCCCTGGCAGATCTTGGCCGTCACCTTCACCAACAAAGCGGCGAATGAAATGAAAGAGAGAATCAAGAATCTGCTGCATATCATGGAAGGCGGTGATCCTCTCGAAACGGACGCAAATCGTAATTCGCAAATCGTAAATCGTCATTCGCGTCTGCCGACAATGGGAACGTTCCATTCGGTTTGTGTGCGCATCCTCCGCCGCGAGATTGAAAAATTGGGACGCGATCGGCGGTTCGTGATTTATGACGCCGACGATCAGGAGAAGCTCATGAAGACTGTGCTGAAAGAGATGCAGATCGATGAGAAGGAATTGAAGCCGAAAGCGGCGCTTGGGTACATCGGTCGCTTCAAGAGCGAAGCCGTGAGCCCCAAGGATGCGTTCCCTCAAGCGACCACTCCACGCATGCAACAGGTCTGCCAGAGCTACCAGCGCTACCAGGCGGCGCTGAAAGAAGCCAACGCGCTCGACTTCGACGATCTGATCCTCGAGACGGTGCGGCTCTTCCATGAATTGCCCGAAGTGCTCGATCGTTACCAGGAGACCTGGCGCTACCTGCACGTGGACGAGTACCAGGACACGAACCACGCGCAGTATCTCTTCATCTCGATGTTGGCGCAGAAGTACCGCAACCTCTGCGTGATCGGCGACCCGGATCAATCGATCTACGCGTTTCGCGGTGCCGACATTAGGAACATCCTCGAGTTCCGGCAGGAGTATCCCGCCGCGCTCCAGGTGAAGCTCGAGCAGAACTATCGATCGACCCAGCCGGTGCTCACCGCCGCCAATGCCGTGATTGCGGCGAATCCCGACCGGCCCGAGAAGGAGATGTGGACGGAGAAGAAGGAAGGCCCGCGGATCGTCGTGCATGAACTCAGAGACGAGCGATTAGAAGCGGAGGAAGCCGTCCGAGCTGCCCTTGAACTGCAGCGCGAAGGATTGCGGCTCAATGACCAGGTGATCCTCTACCGCACCAACGCCCAATCGCGGCTCTTCGAAGAAGCATGCATGCGAGGCTCCGTCCCCTACCGCATCGTGGGGGGCATGAAGTTCTACGCGCGCAGGGAGGTGAAGGACGTGCTCGCGTACCTCTACGCGATCCTGAACCCGTTCGACACGCTCTCGCTCCTGCGAATTCTGAACGTGCCCGCGCGCAAGATCGGCCAGACGACGATCGGCCATCTGCAGGCAC
This sequence comes from Candidatus Peregrinibacteria bacterium, assembly GCA_016201685.1. Lineage (GTDB taxonomy): Bacteria > Patescibacteriota > Gracilibacteria > Peribacterales > Peribacteraceae > JACOTD01. The sequence continues at coordinate 2,211 of JACQCJ010000015.1, forward strand.
ATGCTGCTGAACAGAGATTGTCTCTTTGGAGTGCTTTGAAGGAAGCGATCAATGTTGAAGCGATCAATGGGCCGACCAAGGAGCGTATCGCGAAGTTCACGGCCTTGATCGAACGATTCGCTGAGCGTTCGAGGACGACCGTTGTTTCCAAACTCGCGGAGCAACTCCTGCACGACATCGATCTCGAGAAGTGGCTCAAGGACGGAACGGACGAAGGTGAAGAGCGATGGGGCAACGTGCAGGAACTCCTCTCTGTGATGCGCAAGTACGATGCCTTGGATCCGCAGACTTCTCTCACGAGCTTCTTGGAAGAAGCGGCGCTCGTCTCGGAAGTCGACAGTCTGACCGAAGCGAGGGACGACGCACTGACCCTCATGACGCTGCACCTCTGTAAGGGCCTCGAGTTCGAGGCCGTGACGATCGCGGGGTGCGAAGAAGGCATTTTCCCGCACAACAACAGCATGTTCGATAAAGAGCAGCTGGAGGAGGAGCGGCGGCTGATGTATGTGGGCATGACGCGCTCCAAGAAGCACCTGCGCTTGCTCTTCACCAGGAGCCGCATGCTGTGGGGCGACACGCAAGCCAACGCCCCGAGCCGCTTTCTCGATGATCTGCCGGAAGAGGTGACCGAGCGCAGGAGCGACGAACTCTTGAGTGCCTTCGCCTGGGCCACCGAGAGCGGCCGCGCGAAGGCGTACTCAATGGAAAGGCACGCGAAGCTCGAGCCTTTTCGACAAGAGGATGGCAGCTCGCTCACAACTGAATTCAATCAAGATGTTGCCGGTGATGACATCAACCAAGACCAGCAGCGATTCGAGAAAGGCTCGAGAGTGGAGCACCCGGTCTTTGGCCAGGGCATGATCACCGCCAAGCGCGGCGACGTGGTGACGATCGAGTTCGATTCGGGCTCCAGGAAGGACTTCGCCCTGAGCATCGCGCCGCTGAAGATGATCTGAACTCTTGAGCACGCTATTCTCATTGCTCTTCGCGAATGATGGAAGCATGAATTGCCGCAATCGGCTTAGTGTCTCCGGCACACGCTTCATCATTTTTTCCTGACAACGGCAAATGCCGTCGCGTTGTTCGGATCATGATGCACTCCTTCGACGAGCAATCGAAGTCCGTAGAGTTCCGCCGCGCGTTTGGAAGCGAAAATGCCTTTGGTGGGACTGATCTTTCCTTCACGAAGCAGCTTCGCAGAGAGTGCCGTATCCATTGCGTCCGTTGCGGCCTCCACGGGGATATCTGGCCACCGCTGGGCAAGCGTCTTCCTGCATTGACTGAGTGCAACGGGATGCCCGAAGAATGCCTCGAGTTGATGAACACTCTCGATGGATGGATGGGTGAGGATGCACATGTTGATGGGCATGGTGAAGAGCGCGAGAAGCCGATAGTCGTACTCGCCCATCGCCTCAATGGAAGCCAGATACCCACCCGAGCCTGAATTCGCGAATGCGAAGATGCCGGCGTCCACTTCTCCCGTATGCACCGCACGCAACACATTCGCGGAATGGACGAGCTCCGCAAGCTCGTACTCGTCCTCCCTCATGCCGAGCAGCTCCGAAGAAAACCGCCTCCACGCTTCATCGGTGAACGATCCTTGAATGCCGTGAATGCCGATGCGGCTGAGCTTGTTCCCCGGGAGAAGACTTTCCCTCGTGCAGAGTTTCTGAACGTATAAATCCGTCTTCGATGTGAGCCCACCGCGCAGGAAGATCGCGTTCATGAAGTTGAAATCCTCCGTCACGTGCTGTCGGATCGTCGGAATAAACTCATCCGGTGCCTGGATCTCGTGAATCCTCTCCAACTGCTTCTGGAGAAATGGATCGATGCGATCGAACTGCTCCTCCAGAAGCGACTGAAAAACGTTCCGGCAAGTCTGCAGAAACTGCGGATGGATATCCGTGAGGAGCTGTTTCCTCAGCCATGGCGCGCTGGAGCAGACGGTATGAATGTACGTGCTCACCAGAGAGGCGAATGCAGGGGATGTAACCTTCAGAAGATCCTCCATGCGAACGTGCTGTCCGCTGTCGCTTCGGAATTGCTCCAGAAAATGAAACATGAACACCGTCATCATCTCCGGCAAGCCGAGGATGAGGGACAGAAGCAGGTCATGTTCTTCTGCAGAACGAATCGCATGGAAGAGCACCTGCTTCTCCCGGAGGAGCTTCAGAAACCACTGAGCGAGCGGATGCGCGGGCACGTCGCCCACGATCACCCACTTCTGCTGAGCCCACGGCGTGTGCGGGCCGTTCATGGGATGCAGGGAGAGCACCGCGGCACCCGTGCAGGCCAAAACAGCAGGGAGATCTTTCTTAGAGCTACAGATCTCGATGATGAGCTGCGTCGGTTGGAAGCGAAGAGCATTCACGATGCCTGAGACTGCATCCCGCGGCACCGATAGGATCAAGCAATCGGCTGTCAGCGCTCGGCGCTTCTCTTCCGCGGTGCTATCGACATCGACTGCGGCGAGCGCGGCATGGCGATCAAGCAGTGGAGTGAGGATGTATCTCCCCATCTCCCCCCTTGCGCCGAAGAGTGCGATGGATGGATGGGTCATGCACGGAGACGGGATCGTACTTCATGCGGGGAAAGCGGCGTTCCAAGAGTGAACGTCATGTTCGGATGGCCGAAGAGGTGTTGCTGTTTCAGCTGACAGAGTCGGCGGCCGCTCTCGGTCGTGATACACACATCGGCCTTTCCGTCTTGCACCATTTCCGCAGCAACTTGATTGGAGGATGCCTTCTCCCAGTGTACCAACTCTCGATCGATCCAGGGGCCCACAAGCGAAAGTGGCGATGGATGAGAGGCGAGAATGAGCGGATGGGCCGATGAGAGTTCGGCGGAGTGACCGCCATGGGTCGCAAGTTGCATTTCATCGAGCGGCATATCATGGTGATCCGCCGTCACAATCTCATGCGGCCTCGCACCATCAAGTTTCGCCATGCCGTAAAACACTGCACATTCCATGTGGAGCGGCACCACGCCGGGTCTCTGCTCTTGCTTTGCCATCTCTGCATACTCCATCGGCTCAACACCCATGGGATGGACGGTCATGTTCGATTTTCGACGTATTCCGAGTCGGTCCACGTACTGATTCGATGCTTGCGCGCAATTCGTTCCCACGGGCCCCAGCACATGGATACGTACAAGTCGCGTTGCCTCTGATCGCAAGAGAGCACGGATATCAGCATTGGTAACCACAGCGGGACTAACGAGAGATTTTATCATCCGGGAGCGCCGCTCTACCAGAGCATCGATATCGATCACCGCAGGCTCCTGCGGCAGCATATCGAGACCATGGTTCGTCGTGCCCACCGTCAGTAATGCCGGTGACGCATGGTCCGACCGTGGGACATACTGGTGATCGATGAAGTGGATCGTATCCGAATGGGGACGCCGGAAGAAACGATCCTTGAGTTGAGGATTCATCGCACTGTCGACGTGAAGGGGCATTATTCCCGGGCTTCGCACTTCCCGAGCAGCATCGGCAGGCGGTGTTCCGTACAGAAGTTCGCAACGGAATTTGCTCCTCACGTCATGAACGCCCGCATAGAGCCTAGCTCCCGCAATGGTTTCTTCCTCGCAGAAGGCCACGATCTCTCGCAGCCCGGGATCCGCAAGCATCGCACCGAATACTTCTGCCTGCGGCTGGCGCCGTGAGGAGAAGGAATGAAGCAATGATGTGGCTTCACTGAATTTCATGAGAGGGAGAAAAGGAAATCACGCTGCTGCCGCTTGTGGGATATAGGAAGGCTCTTCATCCTTTGCCAATGAACCTGCATGGGAGGGATGTTCCGTACCCGACACGTCTTCCGCGGTGAGAATGAGCCTGTACGGCAACTGTTGGGCGGCATAGTGATGACCAATAATATTGGCGATATGAGCAAGAATACGTTGTCGCTCTCCTCCCTGGAGAGAACGAGTGTGTCGCTCCTGTTCTGCAGCTGTCGGGCATTGAGGCAAACCAACAATGGATACGGAGGAAGGGCGGGTCGGCTCGGTTTTCCCGCGGAGAGCGAGCTTCTGCATTTCTCCATCGGACAGGAAGAACTGTTCATTGTAGAGCATGCGCAGTCCTTCTCGGAGAGTGAGCGGATATGTCGGGGATTCAGGAAGCGGCTCTGACGATTGCATAAGTGCATCTGACTCAATGTGACCGTTGTCCATGAGAAGGAATGAAGAAAATAAAAAAATCACCTCCCGCCTGCGAAGGGGGAAGTGCGGTGTCATAAGGATGCTCTCAGTCCAGACACGCAACGCCTGCCCCATTCGTAAAGAAGAAGGAGCAATATGCGCCGAAGGTCTGAGTGCTGCGAAGCATGTATGCTGAGAGGAATCGAGGTAAGTGTACTGATGGGGAGGGACGTGTCAAGCAGTACTGAGAATACCGAGGATTTCTTGGATCAATTCTGGCTGTTCTTGGCAAATTCCTTTGATCGTCCCCGTTCCTATCTCGCCTAAAAATCTTTTTCCAAGCAGATTTTCCACGTCTCTCCGAACGTGGAAGGGTATTCCGCCTCTGTTCGAACGGATGATCGTTCTCAATCTCCGGTCAACTTGATACAACTTTCTCTCCTGAATTGCCGATGAAACTTCGCAGGAAACACTCATGGAAGCACGAGAAAACCCTCCCCATTCCGGGAAGGTCCGCTGATAAGCAAGCACTCGCTCAGCTCACGCGGCTCCTTCCCTCTGCGAGGAGGAGAGGCGAGAAGCCGAGAGCGAGGGGGCGCGATTGCACGGCCTCACTGTACTTCGCAGCTTTTTCCTGTCAACAATCGTGCGGATAGGTGCAGATTTTTCCGCATCATGCTGAGGAATTTTTTGTTGTGAAACGATCTAAGAAACCTCATGCATTCTCTGTGATTCATCCAGATTAGTTTCTCTTCTTCCGCGCGCTTTTGCATTCTTTTCATAGCGAATAGCGGCTTTCATTGCATCGCGAGCGTGTTCGAGTACCTCCATTAATCTGAGTCTCGTTGATGGAGATGGAACGGTATTGATCATGACTTCGAGATCGGCAACCGTGCTGACTTTCCCGAATGCTCTGATAACAGGATATGGCAATCCGCCACGTTTTCGCGCCAAATTCCATAATTCTCGTGGAATTCTCGGATCCCAATGACCTGTTGATAAAGTGGGAGCTTTTGGAGCATCCTCAAGAATTTGCTGATCGCGGTGGGTATTCCATCCATCACGCTCAATGGCACGAAAGAGATTATCCTCTGAGGCGTTGGAGATGGCCATGACCGCAGCACTTTACTCATCGGTTCTCTGTTGTCAAACTCTCTCTGCAGCATGCAGGATTTTGCGCAACAGATAGGGCAATTCTTACGAACATCCGGCATCCGCCCCGATCGCGATCTCGGCCAGCACTTCCTCGTGGACGAACAGGCACTCGCAGGCATTGTTGAAGCGGCGGGCATCAGGCCGGATGATCACGTGGTGGAAATCGGTCCGGGGATCGGCATTCTGACTGCAGAACTCCTCACGCATGCGAAGCAGGTGACTGCCATCGAATTAGACGGACGATTGATACCTCTTCTCGAAAAGTATCTGAAAAAAGGAACAGCCTTCGACTCCGCTCAGGCTGACAACGTCAAAATCATTCAAGGCAATGCCCTGACAATTCCCTTTCCTGAGGAACCCTACATCATCGTCGCCAATATTCCTTACCGCATTACTTCTCCGTTGCTCCGACACATCTTCCTCGAATCAACCGTGCAGCCGAGAAGCCTCACGCTCCTCATCCAACGCGAAGTGGCGGAGAAGATTTGTGACACGGAGCATCGCGGACTTTTGACCATCCTTGTCACGCTCTTCGGCACACCGCACTTGATGTTCACCGTTCCGCCCACATCCTTTCTCCCTCCGCCACAAGTCGCTTCAGCCGTCCTGCATATCGAATGTTTCCCAAAGCCGATTGCCGCTCGGGAGACAATCGACAGGATCTTCTCGCTCACGAAGATCGCATTTGGGCAGAAGCGCAAGATGCTGCGCAATTCCATCGGCGCTCTGGAGGGTGGGATGCAGATGTTGAAGCGAGTGGGCATTGAGCCGGAGAGGAGGCCGGAGACGGTTTCGATTGAGGAGTGGGTGAAATTAGCCGAAGAGAGATAGACGTCATTGGAACGCATGTCGCCCTGAGTAGCGCCGCTCGTCTGCTTCGACCCATTCGACAGGCTCAGGGTCGCTCGCTGACAACTCTGTTTTCAGAATTGCGGGTCGCTCTGAGCGGTGTCGAAGAGCGATACGCTCGGCACTGTGGTGCCTCGCTACTCAGCATGACATCGCGGCGGCGCGTATCGAAGGGCGACATGCTTGAGAGGTTCTGCCCCCTTGCAGAACGTCTTCTCCCTCAAGAGGATGCAGAAAAATGGATCGACGTCTTTTGAAATCATGCGGAACATCTCGAACACAATTTCCAAATGACTGATGATGGAATCGTGTCCCGCTCCCGCCTCTCCACCACTTTCTTCTTCTCCTTCCTCACGACCGTCTTCGCGCTGCAGTGGTGGCAGCGATCAAATTACCCACCCTGGCTCTGGATTCTTCTCTTCGGCATGGGACTGGCGGGCATTCTCGCCCTTCGAAAGGATCGATGGAGGAAGGGCGCTCTCCTTCTGATTGCGGTCATCATCGGATGTTCCATCGCTTTCCTCACCGTTGCGCACGCTATTCAAGAAACGCATCGAAGCGCGCTGCCAAAACTCCCAGACCTTGGCACAATGACAATGCACGGACAAATCGTCGAGAATCCAAGCATACTTCCCAAGCGCACCGACTACACGGTCGCCGTCGATCGCGCGCGGACGGCGAGCGGGAGGATCATCGAGGCGCAGGGCACGCTTCTCGTGACCGATCACAAGGGATGGCCGCCGCATTCCTACGGGGACGATGTCTTGGTGCGAGGAACAGTTCAACGGCTCGCGGATCTGCAGAATCCGAGTTACGAGCACTATCTTCGCGCTCAGGGAATCGATGCCTTGATGACGGCAATGAACATTCAAACAATCGCATCCGTCCGAGGATCATCGGTCTTCGCATCTCTCTATCGTCTCCGCTCCGCGCTGGAAGCGAACGTCATCCGGCTCTATCCCGAACCGCATGCCTCGCTCCTCGAGGGCCTGCTGATCGGTGACAGAAACACGATTCCCCAAACCGTGACGGACGCCTTCAAGACGACGGGGCTCACCCACATTTTGGCGATCTCCGGCTACAACATCACGGTGATTCTTTCGGTGCTCGGATCCCTGCTCTTTTGGATGCCCATCCGGTGGCGCTTCGTGCCCTCCATCCTCATTCTCATCGCCTTCACGCTGCTCGTGGGAGCCGAGGCCTCTGTCGTGCGCGCATGCATCATGGGGATTCTGGGGCTCCTCGCCCTCCAAGCGGAGCGGATGCAGAGCGTGCGGCTGACGGTGCTCACAACCCTCTTCCTCATGCTCGCATGGAACCCTCTGCAGCTATGGTACGACGCCGGCTTTCAGCTCTCGTTCCTGGCGCTCGTCGGCGTGATGAAATTGCAACCGATCTTGAACGACTGCCTGAAAAAGGTGCCGACGTTCGCAGGCATCCGCGATGTATTGATCATGACGATCGCCGCGCAATTGATTGCCTCACCGTGGATCGTGTTCCTCTTCGGCCAGCTCTCGCTCATCGCGCCCCTCGCGAACCTGCTCGTTGCCCCCGTGGTCCCATTGGCGATGCTGTTTGGGACGGTGAGTATCATTGCGGGCATGGTCTCCGCAGTTCTCAGTCAGATGATCGCGGCGGTGGGATGGGTGTTTCTCGGATGGATCGTGGAGGTGCCACTCCTGCTTTCGGAGATTCCGATGGCCGCATTGAAATTGCGGCATGTGATGACCATCGGGATCATGCTCTACTACGGAGGACTGGTCTGTGTGATTGTTGCAATGAGGAAGCGACAGAAATGATGGGATGTTTTGTGTGATGTTTTTGTTGGTGACCTCACCCCCAACCCCTCTCCTTTTCTTGGATTCTCCTTTCTTCTGTACAGGAAAGTATTTTTGAAGCATCAAAAGAAGGGGGTTAGGGGGTGAGGTCAAACAAAAACAACAAACAAACCCCCTCACCACCCATACACATGCAAATGAACCAATCCTCGTCCTCTGCGAATTTCGATGGTGCGCAGAGGCGTTCGATTGGGGAAACGGAAAGCATGCGTGATGACCGTGGTTCCGCTGCGGAGTTCCCGATCGAATTTTCCTTCGAATTTCCCGAGGATCGATGGCGTGAGGTAGAGGAAAAGGACATCGGCATCGCGGAGATCGAGGGACATCGCGTCGCGCAAACGGAAATGAATGCTGGGTTGACGCAGACGCGTGCGGATCCACCCGAGCAACCAGATCGTCGGCACAATCTCGCAGCCGATCGCCGTGAGCTGAGGAAATCTTCCCTTCGCGCGCAAGAGAATTTGTCCGTCTCCGGCGCCCAAGTCGTAGACGGTCTCGTCTCCCCGAAGATGCGCCGCTTCGACCATTGCGTCCGCGACGTCGCGAGGGGTCGGCACGTAGACGACGCCGAGGACGGCATGCATGACGGCCGTGAGCGCGATCGCCCCCACGAGAATGACCGCGAAAATGAGGAGAGGAGTGGAAAGCATGCTGGAGCCAGCCTACACTGCCGCGGTGATGAAGCGCACGGCATCCACCATCGTGATCCTCGCGGGATTTCTCCTCTTCGGCTGCGCGAAGAATGGCATGCCGAAAACGGGAACAGTCGAGCCACCGAGCGACAAAGCGAAGACATCAATTCTCAAAGGGGTCGCTGCAGGCAACGCCATCGCCGAGTTCGAGCTGGGGGCGATGGCGCACGACGGTGACGGCATGGCGAAGGACCTGGGGAAAGCGTTTGAACTTTTCTTGAAGGCCGCAGCGCAAGGTGAACATCGGTCACAATTCAACGTGGGACTTATGTACGCGCAAGGAGACGGCGTTCCGCAGGATCTGGCGAAGGCCCGCGAGTGGTTCCAGAAGGCGGCGGATCAGGGCGACGGCCGCGCGCAGTTCAATCTCGGCCTCTTATACTACCAAGGACAGGGAGTGCCGAAGAGCTTCGCGCAAGCCATCGAGTTCTTCCAGGCTGCAGCGAAGAACGGCATCGCGGACGCGCAGGAGAACATCGGCGTGATGAACGTGCGCGGCGAGGGCACTCCGCAGAACAGGATCGATGCCTACGCCTGGTTCCTCCTTGCGGCCAAGAGCGGGAGTAGCAGTGCCAAGGACAACATCACGAAGCTCGGGGCGCACCTGACGGCGGATCAAATTGCAGAGGCGACGAAGCGCGCGGGAGAAATTGGGAAGGAGTTCACGAAGAAAGGGAAGTAGGCATGAGGATGTTTTGTGTGTTTTTTGTGTGACCTCACCCCTAACCCCCCTCCTGCCTTTCGTCATCCTTCGTCTCGAAGCGATTGGCAATTTTCCTGCGTTCGAAGAGCAGGAGAGGGGAATGTTTTGTGTATTGTTTTGTCGTGTGGCAGCAAAAAACACAAACACAAACATCCCCCTCTCCTTCCTCTGGACCTTCAAGAATAGTGTCCTGTACAGAAGAAAGGAGAATCCAAGAAAAGGAGAAGGGGTGAGGTAAAACACCAACAACAAACAACAAACGTATTTTCTTCCACTGCCTCAATGCCCATGCCCGCCCCCCGCGATCTCCTTGAGTCGCGAAAAATCCATGCGACCAGCAAAGAAACTTGCGAAGAGATTCGTGAACGGGATGGCGGCCAGGAGGCCGATGCTCCCTACGAGCGTGCGGACGATCTCGGTGGCGAAGGTTTCACGGTTGACGAGGATGGACCACGGCTCGGCATTCGAGCTGCTCACGAGCAGGAGCAGGAGCGGCAGAGCGACGCCCGCGTAGGCGAGGATGAGGGTATTGATGGCGCCGGCGATGTGATCGCGCCCGATGCGAAGCGCACTCTGGTTGAGCTCCTTGGACGTGAGCCGCGGATTCGCCGCCTTGAGCTCGAACACGGCGGAGGCCTGCGAGATCGTGACGTCGTTGAGCGATCCCAGCGTCCCGATGATGATGCCGGCGAGGAGGAGACCTCGGGTATCCAAGTGCGGAAAATTCTGGAGGAGGTAGACGGCATTCTCATCCGCGAGACCGAGCAGGTGCGCCCATGCGGAGAAGCTGATCGCAAGCGCGGCCGTGAGGAGGAGGCTCAGAAACGTCCCGAGCAAAGCACTGCCCATTTTGGCATTCCAGCCGTGCGTGATGAGGAAGGTGAGCGTCATGATCACACACGATCCGAGGAAGCCGATGAGGAGGGGCGAATCCCCCGCCAGGATGCGCGGCAGCATGAAGGCGAAGAGGAAGACGAAGCTTACGACCATCCCGAGGAGCGAGCGGACGGAGCTCCGCCCGCCCACCAGCACGATGCATCCGATGAAGATGGCCAGGAGGAAAGAGAGCGGCATTCGGCGGACGAGATCGGAGAACACGAAGTGCTGCTGGCCGTCGATCGTCTGCGTCTCGAGGAGGATCGACTGTCCATCCTTGAGCGAAATCGGGCGGCCGCCGACGAAGCTCAATGGATCCGTGCGGATCGTGATTGCCTTGCCCGCGAGCGGCCCGCTCGTCGCCGCGAGATCGATCTGGGAGCACGCATGCCGATCCCGTCCGCACAGCGATGGCGTGATCGCGGTGATTCGCGCCTCGAGCGATTGCTCGGTGTCGCCGGATGCCGCAAAGGTGACGGACACTGCTGAGGCGAGGAGACTGATGACGACTGCGCTCACGAAGATCTTCCGAGAAAAAGGCATGAACGGAGTGTACCCGAGCATGATCTCGCTTCAGAGGAAAACGACGTCATCGTCGAGTCCGTCTCATTCCAATTCTTCCAGAAGACTTTCACTACAAAAAAAGCGCAGCGAACAATCCCGCTCCACCGAACACAAGCCCGATCCACGCCCCGCGCGTGGGGAACTGGCGGAAGATGAGGATGGAGAGGGTCGGCTCCACCATGCGCTCACTTTCTCACGAAGATGTATTCCCCTTCTTCCGCATTGGGCGCATCGACGATGAGGCGGTTGATGGAGTCGAGTAAAATCCAGTAATTCGTCCCCGTGCCGCTCACCGGCGCCTGCGGATCGACCGGCATGGAAGGAACGTACATGCCGCCGGTCGTGACCACGCTCAGGTCCACACCGTCTCCGCACAGTGCCCCCGTGACACCGGTTTTACAGATCTGCTTGAACGAGCCGGAGGGAATGGTCGACGGCAGCGGATGTTTATCGATGAGGTACTGGTAGATGGCATTGCTGATCGTTTGGGTATCGATGCGGCGCTGGGCATTGCGGGCATGCGAGAGATTGCGCTGGGGCGTGATCGCGAGAATCGTGATGAACATGAGCACCGCGATGATCGCGACGACGAGCAGAAGCTCAACGAGCATGAAACCGCTGCGAGAAGCGACGGGAAAATGCATTGCGGAAGAATGAGGATGCGGACAGAGCGCCGCTCGTGGGGCTGACAATAGCACAGAAGAAGGAGAAGAACGAGCTCCTTGCCTTCTCTCTCCCCTCGTTTTAGGCTCTCTTCACATCGCCGCGAGCGCATTCGACCTCTCCTCGCAGGTTCTCTCTATGTCTTTCCTCCAGACCACGCTCCTGGGAGCATTCTCGGGATTCACGATCTTCCTCGGGCTCCCGATCGCCCGCCTTCGCGCACTCTCCAAGAACTCCGTCGCGTTCCTCAATGCGGTTGCGATCGGCATCCTCTTCTTCCTCTTCGTCGACATCGTCCATGCGGGTATGGAACCGCTTGGCGCGGCGATCGCGAATGGCGAAGGATTCGGAATGCTCCTCGTCTTCTTCGCGGGAGGATTTGCGCTCGGGCTCCTGGGACTCGTTGAATACGGCAGGCAGATCCTCCTGCGACGCGGGAGGGAACATACGGCGACGGAAATGGCAGTGCTCATTGCGGCGGGGATCGGGCTCCATAATTTCGCGGAAGGTCTTGCGATCGGGAGCTCCGCGCATGCGGGACACCTCTCGCTCGCCCTCCTGCTCTTCTTTGGATTCGCCCTCCACAACGTCACGGAAGCCTTCGGGATCGCAGCGCCCTTGCGCGGTTCGCGGGTCAGTTGGAAATTTTTGATCGCTACCGGATTGATCGCGGGGGGACCGAATCTCATCGGGACGATCGTCGGCGATGTCTGGTACTCTGCCTCTCTTGCCGTCCTCTTCCTCTCAACGGCGGCAGGCGCCATCCTCTACGTCATCGGAGAATTGCTCGCGGCGGGACGGAAATTGGAAGCGCAGAGTTGGACGGGGTTCGGGCTCTTGATCGGATTCCTGTGCGGAGCGGGAACGGAGCTGCTCTTGGTGGCAGCGGGAGTATGAGGGACGAAAAATCCAAACGCCAAGACTCCAACTTCCAAACAATTCGATAACGATCAGGGTTCAAGATTCAATCTCTTGATTTTTTGATTATTTATGAATTGTTTGGGTTCTGGCACTTGGTGCTTGGCACTTTCGCACCCAGGCCTATACTCGAACCATCTTCTCCATTCTCCATGACGTACGAGGATTTCCAAAAGCTCTGTCACGAACGCCGCAGCGTGCGATACTTCAATCACAAGCCCATGACCAAGGAAGAAGTGTTGCAGTTACTCGAGATCGCCCGTCTCTCCCCGAGCGTCGAGAACACGCAGCCGTGGCACTTTCACGTGATCATGAACGAGATCCTGCGCACGAAGCTCATGGAATCGAGTTGTTACGGCAATTTCGTTGCCGGCGCGGGCGCCTTCATCGTCGTCACGTGCGATCGGATGCGCTCACCCACCGCCAAAACACTCTGGAATCCTCGGGAACTCGAGTACTCCTGCATCGCGGCCATGGAGCACATCCTGCTCGGAGCCATGGCAATGGGCATCGGCGGATCGTGGGTCTCGCTCCACCACGGCCCGGTCCATTCGCTCCTGAAGCTCTCCGCAAGCCAGAGCGTGATCGGGGGCATCATGCTGGGGCGTTTCCGCAGAGGGGAAGAGAAGGCATCGACCGAACACGATCGCCGGCCTCTCGCGGAGATCTACACCATGCATCACTGACATGCCAAGAGCCCTCTTCATGGACGTCGAGCCTGCGGATCGTCCGCTCGTCTCCAAGCGCTTCCCCGAAGCGATCTTCGCGGACGCCTCGCTCCGAGATGAGGCGCTGATCGACGCTTGCCGGGATGCCGACGTGATTTCGACGTTCATCACGACTCCATTTCCGCGATCGGTCATCCAGAAATTGCCGAATCTGAAGCTCCTCTGCACCCGCTCCGTCGGCTACGAGCACATCGACCTCGCCGCGTGCAGCGAGCGCGGCATTCTCGTCACCAATGTTCCGGACTACGGCTCGCACGTCATCGCCGAACACGTCTTCGCGTTGCTCTTGAGCACGCTTCGCCACGTTCCGGAAGGCTCGGCGCGCGTCCACGGCGGCACCTTCGACTACCACGGTCTGCGCGGCATGGCACTGCGGGGCAAAACCATCGGCATCCTTGGTACGGGGCGGATCGGGCGGAAGGTGGCGCAGATCGCGCACGGATTCGGGATGAAGATCCTCTGCACGGACCGGTGTCGCACGCTCGAGCTCGAGGATCTCCTCAATGCGCGCTACGTCCCGTTCGAGGAACTGCTGCGGGAGAGCGACATCATCACGCCGCACATCCCGGCCCTGCCTGAGACCGAGCACCTGATCGACGCGAAAGCATTCAAACAGATGAAGCGGGGCGCGATCCTCGTGAATACCGCGCGCGGCTCGCTCATCGATTCCCATGCATTGCTCGAAGCGTTGCAGAACGAAACGGTGGCCTACGCCCTCCTCGATGTCCTCGAGCACGAGCAGAACTTTGAGGAGAACAAGGAGCTTGTGACGCATCCGCATGTGACCACGACGCCTCACATCGCCTTCTACGCCGATGATTCGATGCGCGCCATGTTCCTCGATTGCTTCGCCTCAATCGAGCAGTGGCGGGAGGGCAAGACGCCCGAGCACCTGGTGAAGCCTCCGACGATCGTGTGCGACTTACCAGCCGTCCGACAGCCGCAGAGAATCTGACCTCCTGTTTCGCATGTCCTCCATCCACATCATCTATGCATCGACGAGCGGGCACACGGAGTACGTGGTCAACGTGCTGACGGCCGTCCTGCGCCAACACGGACACGCGGTCACGCTCACGCGAGCGGAAGCTGCGAAGCCCGAGAACCTGCAGAAGGGCGACGTCCTTCTCCTTGGTTCCGGCACATGGAACACCGGCGGCACCGAAGGACAACTCAACCCTCACATGCATGCCTTGCTGTTCGAACGCGCAACGAACGTCTCCTTGCAGGGGAAGCGTGTCGGGCTGATCAGCCTGGGGGACGAGCGCTACTCACTTTCTCATGACATAGGCCACATCCGGATGCTGGAAGAAGCAGAGGACAGCCGAAATGTCTTTCTGGAGTGAATGAAGATGTGAACGGATTTGAGCGACGAAGGCTTGCTTCGAACGAATGAC
>JACQCJ010000045.1 GCA_016201685.1 Candidatus Peregrinibacteria bacterium
AAGAGTTGCCACTTCGAGGCCCGGCATCGCCTCTCCGAGGCCCATCGAAATCTCCGCGAGCCTCTTGGCGTCGTTGTAGTAGACGACGGCCTGGACGATTGCGGAAGCCATCCGCTTGGGGTCTGACGATTTGAAGATGCCTGAGCCAACGAAGACGCCCTCGGCGCCGAGTTGCATGAGGAGCGCGGCATCGGCGGGAGTCGCAATGCCGCCCGCGACGAACGTTACAACGGGAAGTCTCTGAAGTTCCTGGACCTTCTCGACGAGTTCGAATGGGACGCGCTGCTCCTGAGCGAATGCTTTGAGTTCATCAGATTTTATGTTCTTCAGATCGTGAAGTTCTTTCTTGATGAGCTTGAGATGACGGACCGCTTCGATCACGTTTCCGGTTCCGGCTTCCCCTTTCGTCCGAATCATCGCCGCGCCTTCGTGGATGCGGCGGAGAGCTTCTCCAAGGTTCGTTGCGCCGCAGACGAAGGGGGTCTTGAACATGTGCTTGTCGACGTGATCGAAGGGGTCGGCCGGAGTCAGCACTTCGGATTCATCGATGAAGTCGATCTCGAGCGCCTCGAGGATGCGCGCCTCCGCCGTGTGTCCGATGCGAACCTTGGCCATGACCGGAATCGAAACGGCGTCCTGGATCTCCATGATCAACTTGGGATCGCTCATGCGCGCGACTCCCCCCTGCGCGCGGATGTCCGAAGGCACGCGCTCAAGCGCCATCACCGCGCACGCGCCGGACTCCTCGGCAATCTTGGCCTGCTTGGCCGTCACGACGTCCATGATCACTCCGCCCTTGAGCATCTTGGCCAGATTCTCGCCGAGAACATTGCGTCTCGAGGCTTTCATAGGGGCATTGTACAAGGAAGAAACAAGATACAAGAAGCAAGATACAAAAAATGTCCGAGTGGGCCAATGCCGCCATATGTATCTTGTGTCTTGTTTCTTGTATCTTCTCCCCATGCACTCCAAATACCTCCAAACCGTCGGCGCGATCTTCGTGACGACGCTCATCGTCAGCAACATCATCGCCGTGAAAATCGGCAGCTTCGGCGGGTACTTCCTCCCCGTCGCGGTCGTCATCTTCCCGATCAGCTACATCCTCGGCGATATTCTCACCGAAGTGTACGGCTACCAAACGATGCGCCGCATCATCTGGACGGGTTTCCTGTGTAACCTTCTCGCCGTCATCGCCATCGCGATCGCACGGGCGATTCCGCCTGCTCCGTTCTATCAAGATCAACAGGCATTCGACGCTATTCTTGGAGCCACGCCGCGCATCCTGCTCGCGTCCTTCATCGCGTACCTCATCGGCAATTTCACGAACTCCTACATCATGGCGAAAATGAAGATCAAAATGAAGATCAAGACGAGCGGGAGATATCTTTGGACACGGACGATCGCCTCGACCATCGTCGGGGAAGGACTCGATTCCCTCCTCTTCATCACGATCGCGTTCGCGGGAGTGTTCCCCGATGCAAAGACCATTCTCACCGTCGCGGCGACGCAGTGGATCTTCAAGGTCCTCTTCGAGGTGATTGCAACACCCGTGACGTACGGCATCACCGGATGGCTGAAGAAAGCGGAGCAAATCGATACCTTCGATCTTCAGACGAACTTCAATCCTCTCGCCTTCTGAGTATGCCAACGAAGAAATCCGATCTCCAGAAGTTGACGAAGCTCGGGAAGAAAGCTTCTGCCTCGCGCACACTCGAGGTTTTCCCCAATCACGAACCGGGAAAAATCGAAGTGACTCTCCGCTGCACAGAATTCACCTGCATCTGTCCGCTCACCAAGCAACCGGACTTCGCGACGATCGAGATCGTCTACCGGCCGAACAAATTCGTCGTCGAATCCAAATCGATGAAGCTCTACTTGGAAACGTTCCGCACTGTCGGCGTCTTCCATGAGCACCTGGCCGTCGACATCGGCAAAGACTTCGTGAAGTTCGTGAAGCCTCTGACAGTCGATGTGACCGTCCATTTCAATGTGCGCGGTGGAATAGCGATTGATGCAAAATATCATTACGATCAGGATGAGGAGCCATTCGATCCCCGGAAATTGTTTGCATAATTTTGAGAAACGCCGATTCAGCAAGCATCGAGAGAGATCTGAGCTGTCTGAACGTTTTCCTCTATACTCCCTCCAATGTCCACCCGCCGCATCGCTGCTTCCACGCTCTGGCAAATCGCAAGCCAGGCGGCGATGGCATTTTTGAGCATCCTTGCTTCGAAGTTCGTCGCGATCGGACTCAGCAAGGAATTCGCGGGATACTACAACTCCTCCTATGGATACCTTCAGATCTTCGCGATCATCGCGGATTTTGGTTTGTACGCAGTCTCAGTCCGCGAAGTGAGCAAGGCCGAGAATACGGAAAAGACGCTGGGGGCGCTCCTCGTGCTTCGGACGATCATCCTGATCGTCTCGATGGGCATCGGTCTCAGCTTCGTGTGGATCGTGCCGGCCTGGCGGGGCACGCCCTTCCCCATCGGCGTGACGATCGCGTCGCTCGTGCCGATTTTCACCCTCCTTGCTGGGATGCTGCGCACGGTCTTCCAGGTGCAGTACAAGATGCATTTCGTCTTCGTCGCCGAAGTGCTGCAGCGCGTGGTGACGACCGCGGGCATCGGGCTCTTCATCCTCGCAGGCGTGCGGCTGAGCACCGATCTCACGGTGTTCAAGTGGTTCCTGTGGATCGGCGGGATCGGGTCGCTCGTGTTGTTTCTCCTCTCGGCGATCTACGCAGAGCGCCTCATGCGAATCCGGCCGTGCTTCGATGGAAAACTCCTGATCCGCTTCACGAAGCTCGCGGCGCCCTACGGTATCGCCTATCTCCTGATGGCCATGTACCGCCAACTCGATGTCGCGTCCATCGCGCTCCTGCGTCCGGATTTCGCCCTCCAGAACGCGTACTACGGATTTGCAGGAAGGGTCGAGGACATGGCGTTCCTCTTCCCGACGTTCCTCCTGAATTCCGTGCTTCCGACCTTGACGAACCGTCTCAACCTGAAGCAAGACGTCAGCGTACTCCTCGGGAAGACACTCCTCATCCTCATCCTCTTCGGGACAACATTCTTCCTGTTCTCGTTCCTCTGGGCCAAACCCTTCACGCTCCTCTTCACGACGCCATCGTACCTGAGCACGGCGGATCACGCGGGATCGGATACGGCCTTCGCGCTCATGAGTATCCCGATGTTCCTCAACGGCATCGTGCTCTTCTCCTTCTATGTGTTTCTCGCGCACCACGCGTGGCAGCGGCTCGCCGTGAGCTTCGGGATCGGCGTCATCATTACGATCGCTCTGAATCTCCTCCTCACGCCGCGCTACGGATTCGTGGGCGCTGCATCTGCGTTGATCGTCGTACACGTGTTCCTCTCAATTCTCCTGCTGCCCCAGACATTTCGATTGCAGACAATCGCGATCGGCCGATCGGCAATCCTACAATGGCTCGCGTACTCCGTCATTCTGGCCGTCCCGATCTCCCTCCTTGCGCCGATGTTGACCTCCGCATTTCGGACGATTATCGCGGGATCGCTGATGATTCCATTCATGATCGTGCTCGCACTCGTACTCAGAATTCAGCACACACTGCAGTGGCAGGAGATGTGAGGGCTGTCGATTTTCCTCTCGGGACGCGTCCGTGGAAGGGTCGCGCCCGTGGAAGGTCGCGCCCGTGGAAGGGCGCTCTCATGGTGCAAAATTATCATCACCATGAGAGCGGGTCTTCCACCCGCGACCAGAACGTTTTCAACGCGCGATCCGAGGTTCGATTCAGAGGTAATCGAACACAATTCATGAAGACATCATGCTTGAAATTGTTATTTGATGATTAATGAATTGCTTGATGACTGGTGACTTGATGCTTGGCTTTTTTCTGCGACCGTCGTGTGCACTCTCTATCAACCTCATCGCCATCTCTTCATCGAAATCTCCTCCTCCCTTCCGGTCGTCCTCCGCGATGCGCGTGATGTTCGGAATGCCGATGACCGTATGATCGCTGATGAGGATGATGTGCATGATGCCGCTCTCGACGATCCTCCGATGGAGATTGCGGAGAAAGGGCGCGAGGGGGCGGCAATTGTGGCAGAGGCTTCCTGCGCAACTGCGAGCGAATCAAGCGCTCGATATTCTTAATGCTCGAGGCCTGGTCGGGGGACGCGAACGAGATCGCGCGGCCTTCCCTTCCGGCCCTCGCCGTTCTGCCGATGCGGTGGACGTAATCGTCGGCGTCATCGGGGAGATCGAAGTTGATGACGACCGCGATGCCCGTCACGTCGATGCCGCGCGCCGCGATGTCGGTGGCGACGAGAATGCGGTACTTGCCGGATTTGAATCCTTCGAGGGCCTCGCGACGCTGATTGAGGGATCGATTGGCGTGAATCTCCGCCGCGTTGTGGCCGATCGCGCGCAGCACGCGCGTGATTTTCTTTGCGCCGTGCTTGGTGCGCGAGAAAACGAGGACGGTGCCTTTGTACTCCTCGAGGAGACGTTCGAGCAGACGTGACTTCTCTTCTTTACGAACCATGAAAAGTTCCTGCTCGACATTCTGAGCAGTTGTTCCTGAGGGCGCCACCTCGATGCGCAGCGGCAGCTTCATCTGCGCCGTCGCGAGCTTCACGATCTCGTGCGGCATCGTGGCCGAGAAGAGCATGGTCTGGCGTTCACGCGGAACGTAAGCGAGGATACGGTCGATCTGCGGTTTGAAGCCCATGTCGAGCATGCGATCGGCTTCATCGAGCACGAGGATACGGACTTCCTTCAACGTGACGGTTCCCTGCTGCAGGTGATCATTGAGACGACCGGGCGTTGCGACGAGCACTCGGGGATTCCTCCGAATCATCTCTCGTTGCAGTTTCATAGAAGCTCCCCCGACAAAGACCGCCATGCCGATGCCGAGTGGAGAGGCGAAGGGACGCAGCGCTTCTTCCACTTGATACGCGAGTTCGCGAGTGGGGAGGAGGATCAATGCCCTGCCCGGATGCATCGAGAGTCGCTGCAGGAGCGGAATGCCGAACGCGAGCGTCTTGCCCGTGCCCGTCTGCGCGATGCCGATCACATCCTTGCCTTGGATCGCGATCGGGATCGATTGGTGCTGAATGGGCGTTGGGATCGTGAATTTTTTTTGATCAATCACGCGCAACATCGACGGTGCAATCCCGAGTTCGTGAAAACTCGCGGGGCGGTGAAATGGTTCATTGTGCATTGGTTTTATCGTAGATCAACTTCACCGCCATTGCTACATGGTCAAATGGCTACATGGTTGCAAAGCAAGAACAAAGATTGTTGACAAAGTCTCCGTCAATCGCTTGCGAACCATTTAACCATGTAGCCATGTAACCATTCGCTCAAGGAATTCTGTACACTCAACTCAGACTCCACCATGCATCCCCCCGACCCCTACGCCGCGCTTCGCAGTCGCAACTACCGGCTGTACATCCTCGGCAGCATCGTCGACATCATCGGCAACCAAATGCAGGCGGTGGCCGTGGGGTGGGAACTCTACGAGCGCACGCGGTCGGCGGCGATTCTGGGATTCGTCGGCCTCGCGCAGTTCCTTCCTGTCATCCTCCTGGCGCTTCCCGTCGGCCATGCGGCAGATCGGTACAACAGGAAAAATCTTGTCATGCTGGCCCAGTTTTTGACGTTCCTCGCAGCCGTTGGGTTTGCGGTACTCTCCGCAAGCACGGGACCGATTGCTCTGATCTTCGGATGCCTCGTGCTGCTTGGCATCAGCAAATTGATCAACATGACGGGCAGAGGATCGATGCTCTCTTCGCTTGTTCCACGCGAGCACCTTGCGAATGCCGCCACATGGAACAGCAACGGCCGACAATTTGCGACGATGATCGGACCGGGGCTCGGCGGGCTCATTATCGCCATCACCGGCGGCGCATTCTGGGTGTACGCGATCGATGCAATCAGTTCGCTTGCGTTCATCGCGTTGCTCCTCCAGGTCCGCATTCCACACCAGAAACGTCAAGCGGAAACATTCTCACTCCATTCACTGTTGCTCGGCGCGAAGTTCATCCGAAGGACGAAGCTGGTGCTGGCGACGATGACGCTCGATCTCTTCGCGGTGCTCCTGGGAGGAGCGACGACACTGCTGCCGATCTACGCTCTGGACATTCTGCATGTGGGACCGCAGGGGCTTGGCTGGCTGCGCGCGGCGCCCGCGATGGGAGCAATGGCGATGGCCTTCACGATCGCGCATCTGCCGATTCTTCGCCGCCGTACGGGACTCATCTTGCTCTCATCGGTGACCGGCTTCGGCATCGCGACGATCCTCTTCGGCATCTCCGCGAGCTTCTGGCTGTCGATGCTCATGCTCTTCTTCCTCGGCGCCTTCGATGCCGTGAGTGTGGTGATCCGCTTCACCCTGATGCAATTGATGACTCCCAATTCTCTCATCGGAAGAGTTTCGGCGGTGAATTCCATCTTCATCAGTTCCTCGAATGAGTTCGGAGGATTTGAATCCGGCATGGTCGCGCACTTCTTCGGCGCCGTTCCCTCCGTCGTTCTCGGCGGCATCGGGACGATCGTCGTGGTGCTTGCGGTAGCCGGGGTGTGGCCGGAGATGAGAAGGCTGGATTCGTTGGAAGAAGTCTCACCAGCTATACTGTCGATATCGGGACGTAGCTCAGTTGGCTAGAGCGCCTGCTTTGGGAGCAGGAGGCCGAAGGTTCGAGTCCTTTCGTCCCGACCATCCTCATTCGAGCTTGCCCTAAGCGCGAAAGTTCTCTCCGTCCCAACCAATCTCCGCAATATCACGTTCACCGAATCAGCGAGCGCTCACCGTATTTTTCATCTGAATCAGCGATGAGTCCGCCAGAGGGAAAGTGAATCCGACAGGAAGGTCACCCGTGCGGAGGAATACTTCTACTTCCTTGAGGATGGCAGACCGAAAACGAGGGAGGTCGCGCGCAAACTGATCGGTCATGGACGCAGGCACGGATGGCATGAAAAACCTGAGGAGCGAGAGAAAGACAGCGTCATCCTGGCATTGCGTGATTATGGCCCGGATCATGTTCTCACTCAATCCGCCTCGGAGCGCAGAGAGCAGCACGCGGAGCAGATCGCCCGGCTGCAGAAGGCTCGCGTACTCCCCGAGCGAGAGGAGAGCTTTCTGCACTTCGGAGACGAAAGGATTAATCGTCCGTCCCGCCGTTCGCAACGTCTCTTGCTCCTGGAGAAACGCGTCGATGAATTCGTTTGCATTGGAGCACCTGTGCAGGATTCGCAGGAGGATGCCGGCAAATTGATCGTGGCCTTCCTGGCTCCATTCGCCGAGGCTCAGCGCTTTGAAGTCCAGGTTTCCGATGCGTTCGGGACGGCCGGGAATGGGCGCGTCGATAAGCACATTCCCTCCGTGCCGGTCGTTGTCGAAGCGGCTGTGGAGGATGTGGGACAGCTCGACGGTGAGAATGCCCATGGCGAGGGCGCGCCGCCTCCCGGCATCCTCCTGCCTGCTCGAGAGTTCGAGGAAATGCTGGCCTGTCAGTTCTTCCATCAGGAAAAATTCCTCGCCGCTCGCGGTGACCTGTGGCACGTGGAATACCATGGCCTGCCCGTCAACCGTCACCGTCAGGTCTTCGTAGAGCCTCTTCGCCGCATCGTACTGCTCGCGCGCGACGCGCGGATCGGCTTCGACGCCGATTTTCCGCTTTGCCTGGGCGATGATTTCTTCGAGCGTGGATCGGCTCTTGTCTCCCTTTGGCAGCTCTTTGGCCATGGAGGTCATCGTGCCGAAGCCCGTATCGGCTCTGGATTCCACGAATGGCCTGCGAAGCGCAAGCACCTGTCGGCGACCGTCGCTCATGCGCAGCCGCACCGCGACGAACATGGAACCCGATCCCGCGACCTTTTCTACATGCCGGATGCACACTCGACCCCGCTCATCCGGATCATCAGCTCGAGGCAGGCCGTGCGCCCGGACATACGCGTCGTAGCCGTCGGTAATTTCCTCACAGTGCCGATCAATCCACTGCATCATGATCCACCGGTACGGTTCATCCGCATGGAACTTGAGGCGCGACAAATCCTTGCGCAACTCTTCGGGAACGGACGGATGGCTGCTCGCGCACTGGCCTGCCTTCGTCTCCGCAGGCCCGACGGTCTCCAAGAAAATGGCGAGTGCCTCGCCGAGAGCGAGGTCCTCTTCTCCTTGGCGCCGCGCAGCCACCATCAACGCAGCCACAGCGAGCGGCTGCTGGAACGGCTCAAGCGAACGCACGTAGGAGCGGATCCAGCGCTCGGCCACGGACGCGTTGGCGTCTTTGGCCGGAACGGTTCTCCGAATGGCGTCCGAAAGGACGTCTTCGGAGACAGGAACGTTCATATCATCACTGTCGCGGAAGAGTTCGCGGATCACAGCCGCTCTCCCTTCCAGGGACAGCGCCCAAAAATTATCATGCATCTGTTGCACCGCCAGCCGGACCTGTTCGGCCCGGTACTTGTTCTTGACCGTTCCGATCCGTTCCTTGAAACTTTTCGGCTTCTTTTTGGAAGACGCATCTTCGGTATGAAAATCTGTTTCAAGCGCATCCGGATCGAACGAAGCGACAATGCTCGCGGCGTTGTCGATGAACGCTTCGCGGGCGGGGTCGGAATACGGCTGCATGAGATAATCCATCAACATGCGCTTTTCCTTGAGAGACCGCTGTGCGGCGCGGAGAACACCCTCGCCGATCCTTCCCGAGCCCTCGGCCTTCTCGAAATCGGAAGCGAGCGGAAGATCGACCTTCCGGTGCACCCATCGGCAACACGCGGACTGCGCTTCCACTTCGATGAGTGCAACCTGGAAAAAATCCCGCCAATCGATGCGCGGAAGGTTGGTACAGCATCGGTCGAATGCTCTCTCGAGAACTCCAGCGTGTGTCTCGCTGCCATCATCTTGTCCGTACCGTTCCCGCAGCGTTTCGGCGAGCGTAGAGAAGAGCATGGCTCGAAGAACGGGATCATTGATGTGCTCGGCAGCCAGAATGGAGAGGATGGCGGATTCTCGCTGCGCAGAAGGCGTCTGGGGAAGTTCTTGAATAATGCTTCTCAGCAACAGGACTTTCACTTGCGGGAGGAGCATATCCGCGCGTCTTGCCTCCAACCACACCGCTGCGCGTTCCTCCACCGCGAGCTGCAGAATCTCCGGCATGAGTCGTTCTGCTTGCAATTGGGAATAGCGCTTGAGGAGAATGGAAAAGCCGCCTTCATCCCCTGTGATCAATTCCGTCTCTCTGCAGAGCGATCGGAGGTCTGGGATCTGCATCAGAACAGACTTCTGCATGAGGATCGAGGCATCGATCTTCCGGATCTCGCACCTCACTGCTTCGAGCGCGGACATCGACTCTCCAGCGCCGAAGTATGATGCGAGAATTTTCCCCTCGCCGCAGAGCTGACTCCAGCTCTCTGCTGGAGCGGATCTCTCGTGCAGGGAAGGGAGAATATCCTGCAATCGCTTGATCAATTGGATGCGAAATTCTTGCAGCACATCGGCATGTTTGAAGAGCTTTCCGAGGAAGTAACTCAGGTCCCGGAAGCATGGGTTGAGCAGCACAAACGCTCGCTCCTCTTCCGTCAGGAGATTGGGTTGGTGCGTGAGCGTGAAGTGAGTCAAGGGATCTCTCCAGAGCATGGCTGAGAAGAGATCCGACGGGTGGATGGTTTTCGCATCGACAAACTCGTCCCTTACGCTGGCGTCGTTGATGAGTGCAAAAACGAATGCTGAACTTTTGTATATTCCATCGGGATTCAAGCGGCCTGGTGGCCGCAGATACCAACCTTGCTCGAGGATGGATTCGAGGCTCTTTGGATCCGTTTGAAGAAGCCGGGCAAGCATCTCTGCATACGTATGCCTATTTCGATAGGACTCAATCTGCACGGCATTGATGTTTGTCCAGAGGATGGGATCAGACTCAAATCGTTCTTCCGGAACAA
Source organism: Candidatus Peregrinibacteria bacterium (assembly GCA_016201685.1). GTDB lineage: Bacteria > Patescibacteriota > Gracilibacteria > Peribacterales > Peribacteraceae > JACOTD01. The sequence goes on from JACQCJ010000045.1 coordinate 9,928, forward strand.
GGAACTTTGATGCGAATTCGTCCTCGTCGGGCGTAACGGTGCGACCCAATTGATTGCGCAATTGCGGCACGAACGTTTCGGGCTCTCCGTATCTACCGGTATGAATGACATCGAACAGATGGAACAGAAGACGGCGTCGGAGAAGCCTGTCATTCTCCATCGCTGCCTGCGCCTTCATGGAAGCGATGCGCCCCTCTTCGTCGATTTCCGCGTCACGGAGGAGGTAGTCGGCACTCCGGCTCCTCACAGGTCTGGCGAAAGAGCCGATCGTCGGATCGTCTTCCCCCGGCCTGAGACCGAAATACTGAAGACCGAGATGGTCATGCTTCTCGATGGCCTGCAGCACATTCGGATCATCGTCCAGACCGAGGAGGAGCGCTGCGCGGAGGACCGTCTCCTGCTCTTCCGCGAGCGCGTAGAGAATCTGCCAGGGGACGGCGGGCCGGCTGTTTTCTTTCATCCTTTTTTCGCTTTGCGACATCTTGTCGAGTTTCCTTTCCTGCCGGCTCTCCTCTCGCTCATCCGCCCCTTCGACGAGGAAAAATTGCGGCAGGGAGATTGTCCGGAGAAATTCCCGTCCGGACTTGAATGCCGTGAGCGGTTCCTTCGCCGCCGCATCACAGAAGATCCTAGCGGTACGGATGATCTCCGCGTCGTCTGCTTCGCTCTCCCATCCACGCACGCTCCCGAGGAAACTCTCGAGCGCCTCCGCGAGCGGACGCAGCCGCCCGAGCGGCTGGAGGCCGGCTGCATCGCTTTCCGGCTTCAACGCTGTGCAGCACGAGGTATAGAGCGCGCTCCCGCACTGCAGGAGACCGGATTCCATCATGCGCAGGCACGCATCGGCCAAGGAAAGGAGGACTTCTGCGGAGGAGTCGCTGAGATCGACGGGCCCGAGCCTGCGGATTTCTTCCGCAAGATCTCTCCATCGAATCTTGGAAGGTTCTGTGGGAAGAGAGTGTAAAATCGTCCCGAGTTTGCGCGCTTTCTCGTCTGTCGCAAGGCTCGCTTGGAATCCGAGGGCATGCATTTGCTCCGCAAGGAACGAGGTGTGTCGCGCTTGTTTCGCGGCGGATGCAACTGCTTCCCAGCCCCACGACGGCTCTCCATGGCCATTGTCCATTGTTCCGCGTTCCCACTTGAGTTGAGCCATCATCCCCTCCACGACCGCGTAAGCCGTTTCTGGGGTAGGATGCTCCTCGAGCATTTCGTCGGCCGCATCGGGCCTGCGGGCCGCGCCTCTTTTTCCGGCGGCAGGATACAGCGGCATGAGGCGCTTGTAGAATGCAAACCCGTGGCGCGGATCTCTGCCCTGATCGTGTAACATTTCGAGCGGAATGGCGTAGGCCGTCGATTCCTCGATCTTCGAGTTTTTCACCTCCCCGTACAGTTGCCGGATGCGGTGATGCACGAGCTCGTGGTACAGAAGAAGCGCGAGGTCTTCATCCCGTTGGATGAGCGGTTCGACACTGCCCCCCCCCACGGCTCCGCTCTGCGCTTCAAAGCATCCGCGGTGGATGATGAACAGAGGAGGATGTGCATGCAAGACGAAGGCGGCATTCGACTGTGTGGTGTCTGCCAACAGGAAACGCGCATGATCGAGCTCGCGATCAAATCGCTTGAGGTCGTGCCACTCCTGGCCCATCGGCTTGGCGAAGGCGCTCTGCATGAATGCATGCATTGCCGCATTGAAACGCTGACCTTCGGGCGACTCGAAGGGAGCAATGCGCAGGTCTTCCTGGAATGCAGCGGGGATTTCCCCCTTCTTGAGGCCTTCGCGCATGCTTCCCATGCGCCACATGTGGAAAGCATTCTCTCGTTCCGCAGGAGGCACTTTCATCCAATCTTGGCTCACCTCCGCCCGGGAGGAGCCGGTTCCCCGCATCAGCACAGATTCCATGGTCGACCGCGCGGATCGGCCAATGCCACGCGCTCCGTTCCCTGGCGATGATGGTGAATCCTCTTCAGCGTGAAGAGTTTTTTCGGGCAAGCGCACGAAAATATTATACACTTAAATCCGGCGTGAAGCACACCATCCCGATGCCGATTTTGCCCATAGTTTAGCCATGCTCAGGCTCTGTCAGGAATCGACAATAGACCTAACTTTTGGTTAGCTCTAAGTATGAGACCCGGTGCTCGTCATCTCCGCA
>JACQCJ010000046.1 GCA_016201685.1 Candidatus Peregrinibacteria bacterium
ACCAGAGAACTACGAAACTGCGCTTGCAATCAAGGAAAAGCGAAAAGAATGTGGCACCAGGTTTTTGTTTTGGCGACATCACGGTCGCATCAGGCAGCCAATTCCCCGGGTGAGGTCATTGGGAACTGTAGAAGTTCAGTTTGAATGTACCGGCGGATGCGAAGCAATTCGGAATCGTTGCGGATGATGTGGTCGTGAAATCGCGGTTGCCAGGCGAAATCGATGCATCCGAATTCATGAATGCGTTTGGTGCACGCGGATTTGCATTGATTGATGATGGCCCCCAGGCATCCGGATTTCCAATCATTCCCCCCTGATAGAGACGCATTGCCTTGTAGAGACGCCGCATGCGGCGTCTCTCCATGCGGCGTCCGTCCATTCGGCGTCCATATTTGCGGCGTGTGTACGTGTGCAATTGCGGGCGAATCGATGATTCGTACAATGCCGTGCACGTGGTTCGGCATGATGATGAAGGCATCGGGCACGACGCGCGGATGATGCAATGGAATCTGTTCCCAACAGTTGGCAACAATGCATCCGATGTCCGATAACCCCATGGTGCCGCTGCGAATTTCGCCGAACCAACAGAGGCGATATTTCGTGCATATCGTCACGAAATACCATCCCGCCGTCGCGTAATCCCATCCGGGGCGTCGCGCGGATGGGATCCGATATTTGCCTCGGAATAGATTCGGATTGTGCGTAGGGTGATCCATTGCCCCCATCGTAGAGACGCCGCATGCGGCGTCTCTACCATCGCAATGGATTCATTCATTCCATTGCCCGTTTTCGGCATCCCCATGCGTCATTTGACGTTCTGTTTGCCCATAGAACGCCCGGGCGGATCCGGTATCCTATCCACCATGCGCATCGACATTCTCACCCTCTTCCCGGCGATGTTCCAGGGTCCTCTCACCGAGAGCATCCTTCGACGGGCTCAGGATGACAACATCCTCGAGATCCGTATTCACGACATTCGCGCATTCACCGAAGGAAAACACAAACAGGTCGATGACAGCCCGTACGGCGGCGGGGCGGGGATGGTGATGATGGCGGAGCCGATCGTGAAGGCGATGGAGACCATCATGAATTGCGAAGGGCGAATTGCGAAGGGCGAAAAATACCGACACTCACACGTTGCAACTCGCAATTCTCCTCATCGAATCTATCTCTCCCCTCGTGGCAAGCGACTCACGCAAGGGAAGGTCGAGAATCTCACCAAGAGGCATGAGTGGATCCTCCTCCTCTGTGGACACTACGAGGGAACCGATCAGCGCGTGATCGATGCATGGATCGATGAAGAGATTTCCATCGGCGACTACGTGCTCACGGGCGGGGAGCTCCCAGCCATGGTGCTCATCGATGCGCTCGCTCGCCAGTTGCCCGGAGTTCTCGGAAAGAATGAATCTTCTGCGGAGGAAAGTTTTTCGAAGAAGCTCGGTCGGAAGAAGGAGTATCCCCACTACACGCGTCCCGAGGAATTCCGCGGCATGCGCGTACCCGAGGTTCTCCTCTCTGGGAATCACGCGAAGATTGAGGAGTGGAGAAGGAGCCAGTTACGCTAAACTGATTACATGTCTCTTTGGTTTCTCTTTTCTCTGGCTGCCCTTGCATCGTGGAGCCTATGGGCCATCTCGGCAAAAATCGCCGCACTCTATCTGCCGCCTAGAGAAGCATTTCTCATGCTCTTGCTCGGCATCGTTGCCGCGTGCCTTACGACACTCCTTATCCTCGGTCTTCCCAAAGAATTCCATCCTCGAGGGAGCATCGCCGCACTGATTGCTGGCATCACACTTATCCCGGGGGAACTCTTTTTCCTCTATGCTCTTCGTAGCGGAAAAGTTTCCATCGTCGTCCCGCTCACTGCCCTCTATCCTGCCATCACAGTGGTTCTCGCGATTCTTTTCCTGCGCGAGGCGATCACGTTGCGTCAAGGGATAGGGATTCTCTTCGCCTTCATCGCAGTGGTTATGCTTGCGTTGTGATGAATGCCTTATTGGAAAAGCTTCGCGCCATGCTCGCTCAAGAAGAGCATTTTGTGATCGCTTTCCGTGTCCGTCCTGCTGCATCCGTCACGCGATTCACGAGCACGATGGCTGATGGATCGCTCAAGATTGATCTCGCGGCCGTTCCCGAGGATGGTGCTGCGAACGAAGAGCTGATCCGGTTTCTCGCGGAAGAATTCGATGTCCCTCAGTCTGCAGTGACGATCATCTCGGGTCATGCGTCTCGGCGGAAGCTCGTGAGGATTGACTCGCGCTGATTATTCGAGCGCGTACTCCAATGCCCGTTTTGCGAGAAGCCTCGTCGTGTCGATGCAGGGCAGTGGAGCGTTCGCCTCGGTCACCGCGAGCGGCAACTCGGTGCAGCCGAGGATGGCGCCGTCGCACCCTCGTTCCTTCATCGATTGGAGAATCGAAAGAATCGTCTCGACCGATGCGGGCTCAACCCGATCGTGGACCAATTCTCCGTAGATGATCCGATTGAGTGTTTTTTGTTCGTCTCCATTCGGTTGGAGCGGGTCGATTCCCGCCTGCGACAGCGGACCATCGAAGAGTTTGCTTTCCATGGTGAAACCGACGCCGAGCACCGCCACGCGTTCCCAGTTTCTCCTTCTGCATTCCTCAACTGTCAGTTGCACCAGATTCAGCACGGGGATCGGAGACTTCTCCTGAATCTCTGCGATCGCGATGTATGCGGAATTGGCGGGAATGATCGCAAAATCTGCTCCGTGCTCGGTCAATGTTCGGATTCCTTTGAGGATGATCTTTGCGACCCCATTCCGGTCTCCCCGTCGCTGTGCCGCGACGAATTCCTCGAAGGGGATGTACTCTGGGCCGATTATGCGATCGGTTTCTCCGCTCTTCGTGAGGGTACTTCTGATCGCCTCCGCACAGAGCTCCGCCCCCGGCTTACTCACGCCCACGATGCCGATGCGTTTGAGAGCAGCTTCCATGGTCACGGAGATTTCTTCGCAAGCGCCTCCTCAATCCTGCCGCGCAGGTCCGCGTACGTCGGGAGCCCGATGGCTTTCTCTCCGTTGAGAAAGAACGTCGGGACCTCGGTCACGCCCAGGCTCGCAGGCAGGCTCGCCTCCTCCGCCGTCACGAGCCGTGTGGCGTTCGCGTCCAAGCACGCACGGAATTCCTTCTCATTCAGGTGCAGTTCCCGCGCGCGCAGGAGAAGAGTCGCATCGTCCGTTGCGCCGCGCTCAAAGAGCATCTGATGCATCAGGAGGCCCTTGCCTTGCCGTGCTGCGCAGAAGAGCCCCCGTGCCTGAATGTCGCTCTCGGGGTATTTCCGGATCGGCAGCAGCGCGATCTGCTCGCGCAGCTTCCCCGTTGCGATCTCTTCCGAGAGGAGGCGCGGGAAGACGGTCTGGAAGAACTCGCGGCAGTAGCCGCAGGAGTGGTGTGTGAAGCCGAGGAGCACGAGAGGAGCATCCGCGTTGCCCACCTCGAGCATGCCGGAATCGAGCAGGCGCTCGGGCACAGCGGAGAGCGAGGGGGCGCTGCTGGAGGATGCCGCTTCCGCATCACCGTATTCGAGTTCAGAGTTCGTGGATGCCGACGAACTCCTGGATGGATGAGATGTCGGGGGAAGAGATTGTTTGGGTACGGGGGTCGAGAGAGGCTCCTGCACCGTGCATGCGAACAGCGTCATCAAAGACGTCAGAGCCAACATTCGAAGAATTCTTCCTTTCACAGTAGCGAGCATAGCGTCCACCGCTTCAGCCACGGAAGGGGATTCCCTGCTAATCTCTCGACCAATGTCTGCTCTCTCTCGCGTCACTCTCCTTGGCGTTCCGCTCGATCCCGTCACACGTGAGGAAGCCCTCATACGGTTGCTGAGTTTTCTCGAGGAGCCTTTTCCCCACCACGTCGCAACTCCGAACAGCGAAATGCTTGTCGAAGCATCGCGGAATCCCGCGTTCCATTCTCTGCTTGGAAAGACTGCTCTGAATTTGCCCGACAGCGCCGGACTTCTCCTCGCCGCGCGCGTCACGCATCAGCATCTTCCGCAGCGCGTCACGGGCATCGACACCGTCCAAGCGCTCTGCGCATCGCTCGCTTCGGATCATCCCGTCTTCCTCCTCGGGGCGCGTCCGGGCGTCGCACCGATCGCGGCTGCGGCGCTCATGGCGAAGAATCCGCAGCTGCGCATCGTCGGAACCTTCTCAGGTTCACCGCGATCGGAAGACGCTCAGGCGATTATCGACCACATCAACGCTGCCGCTCCGCATCTCCTCCTCATCGCCTTCGGCGCGCCGGCGCAGGATCTGTGGATCGCCGATCATCTGAACGATCTCCCGAGCGTGCGCGTCGCGATGGGAGTGGGAGGGACGTTCGACTTTTTGGCAGGCGAACGGAAGCGCGCGCCAGCATTGCTTCAGAAGCTCGGTCTCGAGTGGCTCTGGAGACTTGTGCTCGAGCCGCGGCGATGGAAAAGGATCTGGAACGCGGTGGTGGTGTTTCCGCTCCTCGTTGTTCGTCATCGACAAAATCGTTCTTCGTGACAATTCCTGAAAGATCCACACGCATTGCCTTTTTATCGACTGCCCTCGTTTGTCGCCCTGTCTTCCTGCAGCGCTTCTTCGAATTTCACGTACCAACGTTGCGATCCTTTCTCCAGCTCCACGATTTTCGGTCCTCTCTGCGTCTGCACGAGGTAATCGCGCTTCGTCTCACTCGTGCGCAGGAGGGTTGATTGACGGATGTCTTCCCCTTTCTTCTGGAGGAGCAGGAAGAGGCTGAGATCCGGCTGCTGATCCGTCGAGACCGCCGCGCTCAGGTTCAGCATCGCCCGCCCGAGAGTCGCCGTGACAGCCACGACGAGTGCGCTCACGAGGACGGCGAAGCCCACCGTGTGGAGGAATCGTTTCGGTGAGAGGAAGGCGATGTCCATCGTTCGTTTCAGTATAGCAAAAATTTGTGTCTCTGCCAATTGTCCTATGACAGAGACACTGCTGTCCCGTTAAGCTCCAAAAAGACAGCGCTGTACTGATTCCTTCTTCTTTGCAAGCTGCGACACATTCTGCGGGGTCAGGTGCAGCAAATTGATGAGCGAAATACGCTCCAGCGGGACTTCGCGGATCATGCGGG
>JACQCJ010000048.1 GCA_016201685.1 Candidatus Peregrinibacteria bacterium
AGCCGACGCGGCGCCTCGTGCGCATCCGCGCCCTCAAGCGCGAGGGCTTCCGCGAGGAGAATCGGAAGAAGCAGTTTTATTCGAATATGTAATCGGGAATATGGCGGATGACCAGACCTCACCGGCGACAAAGCAGGACATTGGGTTGCTCATGGGACACATGGGTAAGTTGTATGATCGAATCGGGCAATCTGAGAAAAAGATGGACGAGAGATTCGACCAATTGGACGAGAGATTCGGCCAGATGGAAACGAGGATCGACGGCTCGGAGCAGCACCTTCTCTCCATGTTTGAACAACAAGGAAAGCGCATCGATGAAACTGCCGAAAATATCCTCCTGGCAATGGAGCAACAATGGCATGATCAGAACGATGTCTTGAATGACAAATTTTCCCTCATGAGCGATCGCATGATTCGCGTGGAGGAAGCAGTGGGTTTGCGAGCGGCGTAGCAGGTGTTATTGTTGAGATATTCTCCGCAATTTTCTCCTGCCGGGAATGCTGATCGGACTCACGGCGGCTCTCTCTCCCGGGCCGCTGATGGCGCTGATCATCGGCGAGACGCTGCGGTACGGACGATGGGCCGGCATGCAGATCGCGATTGTGCCGTTCCTCACCGATCTTCCCTTTGTCTTCCTCGCAGTGACGATCGCATTGGAACTGCGATCTTTCGCGCCGGCACTGGGGATTCTCTCGATGCTCGGAGGCATTCTGCTGCTCTCTCTGGGCATTCAAAATCTCCGCGCCAAAACCATCCAACCATCACACCATCCATCCAGTCGCTCCATGATGAAAGGGATCTTGCTCAATCTTCTGAACCCCTACCCCTACGTGCTCTGGTTCTCCATCGGCAGTCCCATCTTCGCCAGAGGAACGCTGCTCGATGACGCGGCCTTCGCGGGCGCCCTCATGTTCACCTCCGTTCTCACCATGATCGTTCTCGTGCTGCTCGTGGAACAGTTGGGGAAATTGTTCCTGCCTGTTCTCCACTGGATCATCCGCATCCTCGGGATTGTTCTACTCTTCTACGCGCTGGTGTTCTTCCGAGCGGCGTGGGGGTATCTCGTGTGAAATGTAAAATTCTCTGTGCAGGATCCGCGGCCCTTCGACCCGTCCGACCGAGTGGTCATCCGGGCGGGCAAGCTCAGGACCGCTCCTCAGGGGATAAAAAATTTCAAACTGGGGAGCGGGCCTTCGGCCCGCGTTTGGTCACCCAATTTTTCTCATCCTCATTCCAGTGCCGCCTTGCTCGCGGAGAGTTCCGCGAGTTCCGCCGTGATGTTCGCCTGCCGCGTCTGGTTGTAGGTGAGCGTGAGATCGTCGAGGATGGAAGAAGCATTGTCGTTGGCGTTGCGCATCGCGACCATGCGCGCGGAATGCTCGGAGGCCGCGGACTCAAGGACGGCTTGGTACACTTGGACGTGCGTCAGCTGGGGCAAGACGGTCGAGAGCACCTGCTCGGGAGACGGCTCGAAGAGGTACTCTTGAGTTATTGGTTTTTGGTTTTTGGTTGCTGGTTCGATTTCAGACTTTCTGCTTCGTTGAGGGAGTGTACGTATCATCTCGCGCAGTTCCGTCTCGGAGAGAGGAAAGAGAAGTTTGATCGACGGCTCCTGCACAAGAGCGGAAACGAAGTCGGCGTACAGGAGGACAACATGATCGGCCTCACTCTTCAGAAATGCTTCGGCGGCCATGGTCACAATGGGACGGACATCGCGGGAGGTGGGATGATTGCTGAGAGCGGGGAACGCGGCGAGAACCCTCTGCTTGCTGCGAGCGAGGAACTGCTGCGCCTTGCGTCCCACCGCGATGAACGACACCGATTCAAAGGAACGGAGAGACTGCAATGATTGGACATACTGCGTAGCGGCGCGGAAGAGCTGAGTATTGAGACTCCCGCACAGACCCCGGTCGGACGAGAAGAGAATGATGAGCACCTTCCTCGGCTCCTGCTCGGTGAGAAAGGGATGGAGGCCCGGGTTCAGCGTGGCGATCGTCTGCAGCATGCGCCAGGCGAGGAGTGCGTAGCGCCGCAGCTGCTGGGCGCTCTGGACGGCTCTGCGCATCTTGGATGCCGCCACGAGTTCCATCGCGTGCGTCACGTGCTTCGTCGATGTGATGCCCTTCATCTTGCGCCGGAGATCGCGGAGGGTATTGGCCATGGGACGAATGGATAATTGACAATTGTCAATTGTCAATTGTCAATTTTTTCTCCTTGAACGACGTCAAGAGTCGCTTGAGCGTCTCGTCGGTTTCCGCAGGAATCTCTTCACTGAGCGTCTTCAGAATATCGGGATGTTGTGCGCGGAGCATGGTGAGGAAATCCGCCATGAAGGCGCGCACGCGATCGACGGGAATGTCATCGAGGTATCCGTTGACACCGGCGTAGAGAACCGCGACTTGTTCAGCGACGGGAATCGGTTGGTACTGATCCTGCTTGAGGAGCTCGGTGAGGCGGGCGCCGCGGTCGAGCTGCTTCTTGGTGGCGGCATCGAGATCGGAGCCGAATTGCGCGAACACCGCGAGCTCGCGGTACTGGGCGAGATCGAGGCGGAGCCTCCCCGCGACTTTCTTCATGGCCTTCACCTGCGCCGCCGATCCCACGCGGGAAACCGAGATGCCGACGTCGACGGCGGGGCGGATGCCTTTGTAGAAGAGATCGGAGACGAGGAAGATCTGGCCGTCGGTGATGGAGATGACGTTCGTCGGAATGTAGGCGGAGACGTTTCCCTCCTGCGTCTCGATGATCGGGAGGGCCGTGAGCGTCCCGCCGCCGTGCTTTTCATCCAGGCAGCACGCGCGCTCGAGCAGGCGCGAGTGGAGGTAGAAGACGTCGCCGGGGTACGCCTCGCGGCCCGGCGGGCGGCGCAGGAGGAGCGAGACCTGCCGGTACGCCCACGCGTGCTTG
>JACQCJ010000065.1 GCA_016201685.1 Candidatus Peregrinibacteria bacterium
ACCTTGCTCACGAAATCGGAAACGCGATCTGTCAGTTTGGCAGATATGGTGCGCAGCGGTGGGTGACGGGAACCGTTGCCATCCCGAACAGAAGCACGACCGGACTCGTATCACGCTGTCGAAACCTGTCATCCCCCAAAATATATCACACTGCCTGCCCTGCGTAGCCCGCAGGCGAAGCAGGGTCAAAACCTGTCATCCCCAGAGGTGAAACAGCCGAAAGCTATGGAAGGAAAAGTTGCTCCCTCCTCCCGCCCTCCGCAGTCAGCCCAGGCTGACGAAGGAGGGTCATCCCCAAAAAAACTCAGAGAAACAGAACTGCATGAGAGACCGAGAATTGCTCGCCCATGGTTTCAGAGAGCGAAGACGATGAGCATAGCATGATCCTTGGCGTTGCGGAATGTTTGCGTGGGCCCTTTCGCAATTCCCTTTTGATTAAAAATGGTGTATAATGCTCAAGTAAATACATTCCCCTTACGCTATGGCACACTCTGCCTCGTACAAGTATCTGGTCAGTTTCTTTACCGCTTCCACGCTTGCGCTCTTGCTCATGGTAGATGTCCAGTACATCCAGAGCGTATCTACAAGCGACTTGTCGGCATCCGAGACGAAATTCATCATGAAACAATCCTTCAGGAAACAGAATGATACGAGTGGCGATACCAGCAGAGCGACGGCCACCGCCACGGCGGTCACGACTCCCCTACGAACCGCACCCGTCCCCCTGAGCTTCGGCACGGATCATCACGTGACGAAACGCTACTGCATGTGCACGTGCAAGCTCCCCGACTTCAACCTCGCAGAAGCGTGCCCCGTTGCCCCGACGGGAGGATCCTGCCCGACGCGGAGGGACTTCTGGACCGAATCGCAGATCGATGCCGATTGTCACTCGCTCCTCCGTGACGCTTGTGAGGGCTACGGGCCCACCGGCGAACTGCGCTGGGGCGTCCTGCTCGACTGCTCCGCGGTCGTCAGCGGACGGTGAAGGGTACCGGAGCGTTCACTCTTTCTGAATAGCACCGCTCACCAATGGAACAAAACCACAGTAGTCATGTTCCTCTTCCCTGTAGCCATCTGCGAATCGAATGGTACGGACCAGTTGATGCATGGGGCCGTCCTCCCAGCCCTCAGCGGGGAAGGCCACACCATCTGACTGATAGTATGTCTCGTCCTTCACATCTCCGGCTTTCCTTGGTACAACCATGCGACCACCCTCGGCGAGTCGTTCTCTCCAAAAGTCGGGTTCCCGATCGCAACCGGCAGCACAGGTGATGACGTGAAATTGTCCCTCAGGCCAATGGGCGATATTCGTCGCATCTCCAAGAATCAATTCGATGTTGTGGAGTCCGAGCTCTTCGAATCGCTTCTTCGTTGCATGCAACAATGCGGCTATACGTTCAATGGCCACAACCTTGCCACGAACGCCGACACGCTCTTGCAGTATTGCAGCCTGCCATCCTGAACCGAGACCAATATCAAGAACACGTTCTCCTTGCTTTGGACGAAGTAAACGCGTCATTCGCACAACCAGCTGGGGCTGAGAGATTGTTTGGCCATGACCAATGCTGAGAGGAGAATCCATGCCCGCAGCCAATCGCATCAATGCATCATTCGATTGATCGACGAAGAGATGACGCGGCCATTTCTCCAAGATTTGGCGCAGGCGTGTGCTCCTCATGATTCTTTTTGGCAAGCTGTTGAGTAGCTCCGACCACAAACCACTTGGTCCTACGTCAAACGCATCCAATCCTGCAGTCTCTGACATGTGCATATGGTAACGTGCTGTTGGGCATCGAGGAAACGTGCTGGAGAGATTTTTCTGTGGATGCAGATGCTGATGAGAGATGCTATAGTCGCGCAGACATTTCCCCTCCTTTTCTCTATGCAGCGCTTCTTCGCGACGAACCATGACTACGGCACTCTCCTCCTGCGCGTGGGGGCCGGTGCTGCCATGCTGCCCTTCGGCATTCTCAAACTCCAAACGTTCACGGGAACGATGCAATTTCTGACGAGCCAGGGCATTCCATCGTTCATCGCGTTCCTTGTCATTCTCGGCGAGAGTGTGGGCGCGCTCAGCATGATCGTGGGTTTTTGCACACGATTCTGCGCAGCATCGCTGGCGGTCATCATGATCGGCGCTGTGGCGGCGACGTACGGCAGCGGCTACATGACCGGATTCGTCACCCCGCTCCTGTTACTCTTCATGTTCCTGCCTCTCATCGTCAATGGCGGTGGGGCCCGGTCTGCAGACGAAGCCATTGCGAAGAAGATTGCATAGAGCGAACAGATCATTTCGCTTGTTGTTCTCTATTGTTCTGAAAATACGGTCTTCGTCTTCGGCGCGAACGGGAGCATAAGCGAGACGGTCGTGCCTTCGTCTTCCGTACTCGCGATGGCGATCGTGCCGCCGCAGCGCTCCACGATTTCCCGTGCGGTCGCGAGCCCCATGCCGTTGCCGACCGGTTTGTATTTGGCGGCGTTCGACGCGCGGAAGAATTTCTCGAAGACGCGCGGCAGATCTTCCTCCGGAATGCCGTGGCCCTCATCCGCCATGGAAATGGAGCACATGCGGTTCTTCTTCTTGATCGTGACGGTGATCGTGCCGTTCGGCTTGGAGAACGCGATGGCGTTTTTCAGCAATTCCCGGAGAACCGAGAAGAGTTCCACGCCGTCGGCCTGGACGGGCGGGAGTTTTTCATCGATCTTCATCTTCACGGTCAGGAAGTGCGCGTTGAGCTCCATGCGCGCTTCCTCCACGGCCCGCACGATCAAGTACTTGAGCGAATCGATCGTGTCCTTGCGGTAGTGCTGGGCGTCCAGCCGGGCGATCGTTCCCTTGCTCAGAGACTGCATGAGCGCATCGAGCCGATCGACGCCCTCCTTCACCTGCGCGTAGATTTCCTTCCTGTCGATCGTGCTCTCCATCTCGGGATCGCGCAGGATCTCCAGCCACCATTTGAAGGTTGCGAGCGGCGCCCCGAGCTGATGGGTGGCAAGATCCAGCAACGCCAAGCGCTCGGATTCCATCTGCTCCTGCATGCCGACGGACGATGTGTGCAGTGCCCTCGCCAAACGCGCGAGATCGAAGCCGGCCATGGCCGCGGCGAGGATGCACAGCACGAGGATCATTTCCTCCCGCTGCGCGATGCTGAATTGCTGCAGTCCGACGAATCCGAGGATCGTCGTCGCGATGTGCATTCCATGCAGGGCGGATGCATCGAACAGATCCACCATCAAGAGCCCCGATGCGGCGATCACCACAAGAGCGCACAGCGCCGAGCACAGCGCGTACCACGGCAAACGTCGCTTGGTTCCCGCCGGGCGGACTGCGGTCTTGAGGAGGGGCATGTGTTTCCTCCTTATTATAGCACAATTGCGAGCGGTGTTGTATCGTCAGTCTCTGACCAAAAAAAGATCGGCCGGCTGCTTCCCGATTCGGTCGACGATGGCTACACTTGGGGTACGTTCATCTCTTTCATGCAACAAGACGACATCCAGCAGCGGCTCGACGACTTCCTCGCGGAACTCGGCATCCCGGGGTTCATGATCTTCGGATGGAAGAAGAGCGAGGACGAGTTCGGCGTCGCTTCCTCCTACCGCGACGTGCCCGCGCCCGCCGCCATCAAAGGCGTCAGTTGGGCGCTCAATGATTTGATCAATAAGACAATGTGAGAGAGCGGCTTCATCCCCATTGCTTCGTTGGATTGTATCGATAGTCACATGGTCAAATGGTTGCCAGGCAAGAACGACAATTGATGACGAGAGTTTCACGAATCGCTTGCGAACCATGTAACCATTTGACCATGTAACCATTGAGTCGTTCGTCGTTTCACTTCCAAATGCTCCGAGCCCGAATCACCAAGTCTTCCCATTCGCCGCGTGCGCCGTTAGTCTCTGACCATGCGACTGCGAACCTCGTATTGCTTCGGTCTGTTCTTCGCTCTTGCGTTTCTTCCGGCGACCGGCGTTCTCGCCCGTTCCATCTCGACGCCGTTTGATCTCTGGAGGAACGCGGACAGCGTGTTTGTCGGGCGCGTGGTCATGGGGGGGGAGACGCCGCACGTGCGGCTCGTCCATCCCTTCAAAGGGCCGTTTCCCATGTCCGTCGTTTTGCTCTCGAAGAGCGACGACTGGGGAAGCTCCATTGGAGATCAAGATCCGTATCTTCTCTACGCCAAGAGTCAAAATGGGGTTGCAACGATCTTCAACGCCAGCACGCTCGATCACGCGCCGGAGTTTTCCCTTCTCCTCTACACCCAGATCGCCTGCATGCTCGCATTCCTCTTCTTGCTTTCGGTTGCAGCGCGACTTCTTCTGCGTCCCTCTCGGCCGTTTGCCACGTGCGGCATGATCATCGGTCTCCTCATCGCAGCCGCGATCGTTCTCACGCTGCCGGTGGAACGGATGTTTGGCTTCTTCACGTCCAGCTACGCGACGATGGCCGCCGCGCCGTTGATCCTGTTCCTCTGCTCGATGCTCGGATGCATCATCGGTTCGCGGATCGATGTGCGATTGCTTTCTCACCCGCGTCTCGCTCGCGGACTCTTGCACGCGCTCTCGATCGTGACTGTCCTTGCAGTCTTCAGAATGGTGATGACGCACGAGTCGTTCCGCGCGGTTGTCCTCAGCTCAGCATTCCTCCTCGTGTCGGATGCGTGGAAGCGCCAACTCCGTCGCAGCGACGATCCGGCAATGAAGAAGATCCTCGGAGCAACAGGGTGGTGGATGCTCGGCGCGGCATTGGTTTCCTTCTTCGGTGCCGCGGCGGGAATGCTGCAGGGGTGGGCGGGGTGAGGAAAGATGAAAAGTTTTCTCAATCCTCTACGTCTTCTGATAATGCAGCACTTCCTTCATCACCCAATTCGCGAGTCCCACGAGGAGTGAGAGGAAGATCCATCCGGCAATGCCGCCGTTGATCTGGAGAGAGACGACACTCGAATCCATCACGCCGACAATCAGAATGGTGAGCCAGAGGAAGATGCCGTTGATGATCACGACTGTCAGGATCGTCGCGAGGAGTCGCAGCGGCAGCGTAATGAGAGTGAGCAGCGGCCGCACAACGGCGTTCATCAACGTCAGAAGTGCGCCGATCACGACGAACGCCGTCCATCCGCCTTCCACGGAAAAGTAATCGGAGAGGTACGTCGCGAGTGCCCACACGAGCAGGACATTGAGAACGAAGCGGATGATGAGGCGGGCGGGGGCGGACATACGAGGGCTAGGGTCTGGGGCTAGGACTAGGGAAAATGTTCTGAGAGCGGGCACCTGTGGCGAGACGGGTCGAACCATACCTGCCCGCGACCCATTGGTCATTTCCGTTTTGCGAAGAAAATCGTGACGGAATGATCGTCGTCCATTTCGATCACATGTTGCGCACCTTCCACCTTCCCATCAATCACCACGTTCGTTTCCCGCTCAATCGTCTCCTTCGATTCCTGAATCAGTTCGTCGGCACCGTCGATCGAAAGTGTCACGCGGTCGGTGACGGAGAAGCCTTCCTCCTTTCGCAGCTTCTGGATCGCGCGGGTGAGGTCTCGGAGCAAGCCTTCCTTCCGGAGTTCCGGCGTCACAGTCATGTCCAGGCTCACGACGATGCCTCGGTCAGCGGCCACATTCTCGCCTTCCTTCCCGCGGTAGACGATCGTGACTTCCTCGGGAGAGAGCGCGTCATCTCCGATCAACACTTCCCCGTTCTCCTTCACCGTGAAGTCGCCCCGCTTTCCGGCCGCGATGATCTCCTGCACGCGCGCGCCGAGTCGCGGTCCCACCTTCCGTGCGTCCACTTGCGCGATCGCGTGCGCGAGGCTCCCCGGATCGTCCATGAGCTCGATCGCTTTCACGTTCAATTCTTCTTGGAGCAGCCGCAGTTCCTCGGCCGTCAGGTCGCCGCCTTCGCGTAGGGAAGAGGGGATCGCCACCGTCGCTTTTGCGAGAGGTTGTCGCAGCTTCACCTTCTGCTCAGCGCGCACCGAGAGGCCAAGCGCCACGATCATGCGCAGGAGCCGCGTCCGTTTCAGGAGAATCTTCTCTTCCTTGGTCAGCGCTCGAGGAGCCGGCCAGTCGGTTAGGTGGATCGATCCGTGCTCTTCGGGAACCAGGTTCAGGTAGATCGCCTCGGTGATGAACGGGCAGAAGGGAGCCAGGAGTTGGCAGAGCGTCAAAAGAACATCGAAGAGCGTTTGGAGCGCCGCGGAGCGATCTTCTCCGTGGTCATCGAAGGTGGTCTCCTCATGAATCCCGCTCTTCCCGGCGAATCGCCGTCGCGAGAGCCGGACGTACCAGTTCGTCAGCGCGTCGATCGTGTCATAGAGCTCGGCGCAGGTCGCGGAGAGATCGTACGCGTCTAATTGCTCCGTCATCCGATTCACCAAATCTTGAACCTCGGCGCGAATCCAAATATCGAGAGGATGCATCGAGTGTCTTCGGTTCTCACTCGGTTTCCAGTTCGCTGCGTTCGCGTACGTCACGAAGAATGCATAGGTGTTCCAGAGAGGCAGAAGGACGCTCCTAACTGTCTCCACCACGATTTTTTCCGAGAAGCGGAGGTCTTCCCCTCGCACCGCCGGCGAACTCATGAGCGCAAAGCGAACGGCATCGGCGCCGTGCTTTTCCACCACTTCGAGCGGTTCCGGATAATTCTTGAGCCGCTTGCTCATCTTCTTCCCATCTTCCGCGAGCACCGTCCCGTTCACGATGCAGTGGCGGAAGGCCGGAAGCTTGAAGAGCGCCGCGGCCAGCACCGTCAGCGTGTAGAACCACCCGCGCGTCTGGTCGATCCCTTCGGCGATGAAGTCGGCGGGGAAGCCCGGTGGCAATTCGCCACTCGCAATTCGCAATTCGCCCTTTTCCCCCTGATCAATTGCGAAGTGCGAAGTGCGAAGTGCGAAGGGAAAGTGCCCCTGCGCGTACGGCATCGATCCGCTCTCGAACCAGCAATCGAGCACTTCGGGGATGCGCCTGAGGAGAGGATGGAGAGTGAGTGTCTGCAGTTCGGCATTTTCCTTCGCCCGCCCGACCGCCTCCTTGTGCGTCAGATTCTCTGCGAGTGTTGCGAGCCCCTGAATGACTCCCTTGTGCGCGACGATGAGGATCTTCTTCCCGGGAAATTCTTCCAGAAGACGGTCGTAGGCGCGCTCCATGCGCTGGAGAAATTCTGAGAGGCTCTCGCCGCCTGGGGGTGTTGCGTGATGGGAGACCGGGCTCTGTTTTTCGTGGATCCGCGAGTGCTTCTTCATCACGTCATCGATGGACGTCCCGCTCCATTCACCTGTCTTGCGCTCTCGGAGTTCGGGCCACTGTGTTCCTATCGGCACGCCGAGTTCTTTCGAGAGGATGGTGGCTGTCCCGGCGGTCCGTTTAAGATCGGAAGAGAGGATCACGTCGAATTTTTTCTTCGCGAGCTTTGTTGCGAGCTCGCGCGCCTGCTTTTTTCCTTCATCGTTGAGCGGCTCGTCGACATCGCCGCCATGCACTTTTCGTTCCTTGTTCCACTCCGTCTCCCCGTGCCGCACGATGGTCACGTCCACACTCTTCTCATTCGGCGATCCAGGCCACGCAATCCCGTCGACGGTTTCCTTGTGAAGATCGAGCTCCTTGCCCGTGTCGTGATCCCAGTAGAAGGTGAAGGGTTCGGCGAACCCCGGGTAGGGCTGGTGCGAAATTTTCACCGGGTCTTCGCCCGTGAAGAAGGTACGGATGTTCTGGAGGGGATCGGCGTGCGTGACGATCACGATGTGCTCGCCGCGGTGCCTCGGCAGAACGTCCATCAAGAAATCGCTCATGCGCGCGTGCACGTTCTTCCAGGTCTCCATGCCCGGGAAGTGGTAGATGCTCTCCATTTTCCCCGTCTCGAGCTTGTGAGCGCGTCGCGCCTTCACGATGGTGAGATCCGAGAAGTCGATCGTCTTCCCCTCGTACTCGCCGAACTCCACCTCTCGGAGCCGCGCATCGGTCATCATCTCCGCCTCTGTCTCCTTCGCAATGATGTCCGCCGTCTGCTTCGTGCGCGCGAGCGGCGAGCAGTAGATCTGCGCGATCGATTCATGCGAGAGTCTCTCTGCGGTCGCTTTCACCTGCTTCTTTCCCTTCGCGGTGAGGTCCGTGCCCGGTTCCTTGCCCTGGTAACGAGGTGACACATTGCCCTCGCTCTCGCCGTGCCGCAACACCGTCACCTTCGTGAAGCGGATCGGCTTTCGCTTCATCAAGTCGTCCCTGCTCCCGATCACCTCCATCTCACCCGTCTCGTCGCAGCGCCAGATCGGCAAAGGCGTTCCCCAATAGCGTGAACGGGAGATCGCCCAGTCGCGTGCGTTCTCGAGCCACTTCCCGAACCTCCCGTCGCGGATGTGCGAGGGCACCCACTCCGTTTCCGCATTTGTTTGCAGCATCTTCTGCTTGATCTTCTCCACCGAGACGAACCACGATGAGGTCACGTACGGGATGAGCGGCGTATCGCAGCGCCAGCAGTGCGGATAGCTGTGCGAATACGGGAACTCCGAGAAGCGGCGGCCTCGTTTCTCCAGACATTCGGAAATCACTTTGTCCGTGCTCATCGGATTCTTTCCTTCGGGCTTCACCTGCATGCTCGCGAAGTCCGTCACCGCCGGGATGAAGTGTCCGTCCATCGTCACGTGCGGCAAGACGTCCACACCCGCCGCCTTGGCTGCGACGAAGCTGTCCTCTCCCGTGGAGGATGTCAGATGGACGATGCCCGTTCCTTCGGTGTCGCTCACGGGGATTTCCTTGTGGGAGACGATGCGGAAGGCCGACTCCCCGTAGGTTCGAGGCTTCTTCGATTTCTCCGTGGACGGCACCAACGTCTCCACGAAGTATGGAAAGAGCGGAAGATAGTCTTTTCCGATGAGCGCCTTCGCATCGACCGGTCCTTCGATCTCGTGCGGCCGCTCCGCGAAGATTTGCTTCACCAATTTTTCGGCGAGGATGTATCTCTTGGTCTCCGCTTTCACCGCGACGTACGAAAAATGCGGATCGATCGCGAGCCACATGTTGCCGGGCAGCGACCACGGGGTCGTCGTCCACGCTAGGAGCACGGTGCTCGGGTCTTCCTTGAGGGGAAACGTGACGATCACCGAGAGATCCGTCCGATCTTTGTACCCCTGCGTCACCTCGAAGTTGCTGAGCGGGGTGGCGCATCGCACGCAGATGTGCATCGGCTTGTGGCCCTCGTAGATCAGCTTCTTCTCCGCGAGCGAGGCGAACACCCACCAGATGCTCTCCATGTACTCTGGGTCCATGGTGCGGTAGTCGTGATCCATGTCCACCCACCGGCCCATCCGTTCGACAACGACTCTCCATTCCTTCGTGTAGCGCTGCACAGCCGTGCGGCACAGATCGTTGAACGCCTTCACGCCCATTGCCTCGATCTCGCGCTTGCTCTTGATGCCGTGCTCCTTCTCGATGATGTTCTCGATGGGCAGTCCGTGGCAGTCCCACCCGAACCGCCGGTCCACGCGATTTCCTCTCATTGTCCGATAGCGGGGGATCACGTCTTTGATGGTGCCGGCGAGGAGGTGGCCGTAGTGGGGGAGCCCGGTGGCGAAGGGCGGCCCGTCGTAGAAGCTGAAGCATGCTTCACTCGTTCCCTTTCTCCCATCGAGCGGATCGCCTTCCTGCTTGCTCCGCTGGTGGATCGACCGCTTGAAGATGTCCTCCTCGCGCCAGTACTTCAGAATGCCTCGTTCGAGCGAGGGGAAGCTCTGCCGGGGATCGACGGAATCAAACATGGAGCAGCAAAGTGAGAGAAAGAGTCATCTACGATGGGCCATGAGAAGCACCGAACGGCCGTGGATCGACGAAGTCAAACATCAAGGAGAGTATAAAGAGGAGATCTCGGCGAAGACAGGGGGCGTTTTGTATGGTGTTGAATGTTGGTGTTTTGTAGGTGACCTCACCCCCAACCCCTCTCCTTTTCTTGGATTCTCCTTTCTTCTGTACAGGACACTATTCTTGAAGGTCCAGAGGAAGGAGAGGGGGGTGTTTGTGTTTATGTTTTACTGCCACTAAACAAAACAACCTACAAAACATTCCCCTCTCCAGCTCTTCGAAAAGAGTATTGATTTCTCCTCGTTCGAGACGATCGATGCTCAAGGCTGGAGAGGGGCGAGGGGTGAGGTCACACAAAAAAACACAAACAAAACATACTTTCTCTCTGCTACCATCATGCTCCTGTGGAGGACATCGAGCAGAACTTCCAACGCGCCATCCAATCGTTCGCGCGACCCGAGCGAGAACGCATCGAGCGGGCGCTCGCATTCGCGAAGACGGTGCATGCGGATCAAACGCGCGAGGATGGAACGCCGTACGCAGAGCACCCAATCGCCGTTGCGCTCATCCTCTGCGCCTGGGATGCAGACAGCGAGACGATCCAAGCCGCCCTCCTCCACGACGTCTTGGAGGATTCTTTCATCACGCACCAGGAACTCGAGCGACGATTCGGACCAACGGTCGCATCCCTCGTCGAAGGAGTCACGAAGTTCACGCAGGCGGACATGGTGAGCGCCGCATTCGATCGCAAGATCGAGACACTTCGAAAGTTGCTTGAGATCATGCGCCGCGACATCCGCGCGATGCTGATTAAGCTCGCCGATCGCCTGCACAATATCCGCACCATTGCGGTTCTCCCCAAAGAACGGCAGGAGCGCCTCGCCCGCGAAACGCTGGAGATTTACGGCATCATCGCGCGTCACCTGAGCATGAACGATCTTGAGAGGGAATTTGGGGAAGTCTGCGTTCCCATCCTCTCCCCCGCGCAGGCGGAGGAGTTCGTACAGATGCGCAGACGCTCCTCCCCGAAGATCCGGGCAATCGCCACCGCCGTCGAAGAGAGTGTGCAGCAGCAGGCGGCGCGCGGGGAGCTTCAGCTCGTCCGCAGCGATGCCCGATCGATGCAGTATCTCCTCCAGCTCCAAGCCGAAGGCAAGCTCTCCGACGAACAGACCTTCACGCTCGTCCTGCTCGTCCGTGATGAAGATGCCTGCTACGCGATCCTGCGGATTCTCCACGCCCTCTACCGTCCCGTCGGTTCCCGCTTCCGCGACTTCATCGCCGCCCCTACCGAGAGCGGCAGCCAGGGTATCTCCACAACCGTCATCGGCCCCGAGAATTCCTTGCTCGAAGTCCGCATCCGCACCCAGGAGATGGATGTGCAGCAACGCCTCGGTATCGTGCGATCGTTCTTCGGGGGGACGGTGGGGAGCCCCGGCGATTCTTGGATTCGTCGTTCCCAGGCGCTCGATCAATCCACCCGCGAGAGCAGCGAGGCATTCTGGACCGCGCTCCAATCCGATCTCCTCCACGAGACCGTGAACGTGACGGTCGACGGAAACTCTCTCTCGCTGGCCGCGGGCAGCACTGCGCTCGACGCCGCGTACGCGCAGCTGGGCAAGGACGCTCATCGCGTGACCGCCATCGATCGCAATGGCTCTGTGGCTCGATTGTCCTCGGTTCTTTCCGATGATGATGTGCTCCGCATCACGCTGGGCAAGGAAGGCGCCGTCTCCTTCGAGCGGTTCCAGGATGTCGTGAGCAGCTTCGCCAGGAACCTCATCACCGAAGCGCTCAAACAGCGCAGCCGCGAGGAGAAGATCCGCGTCGGGAGTCAATTGCTGCAGAAGGAATTCGACCACTTCAAGAGGGGTCTCATCGGCGAGATCGCGAAAAGCCAACAGCATGACGTTGCCGCGCATTTCCGCCGCGAGAGCTTCGAGGAAGTGGTGGCCATGGTGGGCGAGGGAGTTCTCGAGGCTCGCGACATCGTCTTCCACCTCTTTCCGGAGCATCGGGCATTCTCGTTCCGTGCGGCTCCAGTATCCCACCTGCCGCAATCGTTCCGTCTGCACGTGCGAGGAATGCAATCGAGCCGGCAGGATGTTCTGCAGCTCCTCACGGGCATTGCGCGCATCGAGGGCATCCAGGTGCGCCAGGTCGATGTAGTGTCGCAGACGCCGGGAACCTTCGATCTCTTCCTCCGCGGTCGCGCCCCGGACCGCGCACACTTCGCGGAGTTCCTCACCGTCCTCGAGCACCAGGAATGGATCTCGCACGTCGATGTGCTCCTCTCCCCCTTCCAGCGCCTGCTCCTGTTCGGCTCATTCACGCTCGCCTTCGCCGTGATCGTCCTCGATGTGTTGCTCTTGCCGTATTACGAGCAGCTCTTCGGGACATTTTCGATGCTCCCCCTGATGTTTGTGCAGGTGCTGCCGCTCCTTCCCATTGTGGGTGCCAACTACTATCTCCTGAAGCTCCTGCGACACTACATCGTCCGCATGCGACAGGATCAGTGGTTCCTCGGCTTGGGATTCCTCCTCAATATTCTCGGACTGATACTCCTCATTTCCCACGGCATCTACGCCCGCGTTCAGACGAGCTTGCTGCCGCTCGTGGGCGTCTTCATTCTCTCCCTGCTCTACACGGAGTATCGGTGCATCCAGAGCCAGGCGCTCTTCACGGAAATCAATCAGGAAATTCCTCGGGAAATTTCGCAGAAGCAAAGGACAGCCGTTCTCCATCGCAAGACCGTCGGCTACGTCATCCGCGTGCTTGCCGTCCTCATCTGGGGCATCGAACCGATCTACATACGGTATACGCCGGTCAATGTCCTCTCGCCCTTCCTGCGCACGTTCCTCCTGAGCATCGGCGTGCTCGTCCCCACTGGCTGCATCCTGATCGTTCGGTCCCTCCTGCGACGCAGACGCCCGCGTCTGCGCCTTCCCTACGATCACTCGTTTGTGCTCCTCGTCCTCGGACAGGCCGGCTACATGTATCTCAAGAATGCGAGCCTCATCTACACGAGCGGGACGAACCTCCTCCTCTTCAACAATTTCTCTCCGGTCATGGGTCTCCTCATCGCCTCCATCTTCTGGCGGAAGGACATCCCCTACCTCCGGCAGCCCAAGACCATGTCCTCGATTTTCCTGCTTGCCGTGATCTCGGCCTTCGCGAGTTCCCTGATCTTCTTCAACGATGTGCAGCATTCATCCGCCACCGCGCTCGGGGACATCCTCGCGATGATTTCGACCTTCTTCGATGTGCTCCTGACGGTCGGCCAGATCCAGTACATCAAGAAATTCGCCAGGACGGACGGCTTGCTCCTCAATGTGCACGTCTTCTTCTTTCTGCTGCTTTTCGTCTCTCCCGCCATCCTGCTCCTCCTCCTCGCCCACCGGCCGGTGCTCGCGGGCCTCACGCTCAAGACCTTCTTCCTGGGAATGGGCATCGGGCTCTTCGTCGGTACCGGTCAATTGCTCAACTACGAGGCATTCAAGCGCATCGATGGCTACCTGGCCTTCATGCTGTTCAATCTCTCGGTCATCGTGACCTTCAGCATGGAGACATTCCTCCTCCATTCCGTGCGCCCCACCGTCGTTCTCCTCCTCAGCACCATGCTCATCATGATCTCCTCCGTCGCCGCGGAATTCATCAACTCACGGGCGGAGAGGAGGGTATGAAAGCTTCCGAAAGACTTTGTCATGTATGGCGTACAGACTCGTGCTACCATGGCATGCTCTATGGCCTCTCCGGAGCAATCGGCGGCAAGAATGCAGATTCCGAAAATGACAGAGGCGGAGTATCGGCAATTCTCCGAACTCATTCACCAGGAGGCGGTTTCTCCCCTTGGGGAACTGCAGCGTCTCAATCTCATTGAAGACATGATACGGGCCCGACTCGCGAACAGAATCGACCGCATTCTTCAAAATCTGTTGCAAAAAGGACATCCTGAAGATCGAGCAAGAAAGTTCCTCAATACCGTAGTACAACCCATTCACATCGATCATTTTCGTGTCGGCTCAGAAACTCACAATCTGATTGTTTCCAAAGGCAGCGGACGTGAGGCGGATTATACGATCATGATCCCCGCTCACGTGGATACGGTTGGC
This sequence comes from Candidatus Peregrinibacteria bacterium, assembly GCA_016201685.1. GTDB lineage: Bacteria > Patescibacteriota > Gracilibacteria > Peribacterales > Peribacteraceae > JACOTD01. Next base: position 13,896 of record JACQCJ010000065.1, read on the forward strand.
CCGGCCGATCGCGAAGATCTGCTTCAGTTACGTCGTGATCCTGTAGATGGAGATCGCCTGCGGGGCCGGGGCGTTTGGGACATGGGCGGGGCTCTCCTCAATAGCATCGCGCTTGCAGTCGACAGTAAGGTGCCTCCCGGTATGCAAGTGTACTTCGTCTTCACCGTTGATGAAGAGGGTAATTCAGAGGGTGCTTTGAACCTCATCGTGCGATGGCCTGAGTGGCAGAAGGTCGACCTTGTACTTTCCTCCGAAATTGGACAATTGGTAGCTCCCCCCGGGCCTGAGGACAAGAAGATGCGCATCATTCTTGGCAGACGCGGACGGGGGAAATTCACTGCACAACTCAGCCTCGACGAGCGAAAACTCGGACATGGTGCAAGGGATGATCTCCCCGATCTCCATACAGAGCACGTCATCGCATGTTGGTACCTCCTGAATCGTTTTAGGAGTGGTGGCACGATGCTGCATAGCTTCCTTGGACAGGAAGGGTTGGAGGTTGTGACACAGTGGGGAAGACAGCACAAGCCGGGGGGATTCGGGAATCTCCAGAGTCTCGAGTGGCATTACGCACTCAAGATCGTCCCGCCCAATTCACTCGCCGAGGCGATTGCTGTCCAAACTGCCATTTTCAAGGAGATCGCAACGAAGAGAGACTGGGTGAAGAGAGGCATTGGTCATTTGCTCTCGCCGCGAGGCGACGAAACATCCTACGAACCATTTTGCATGGAACCTGATGATTGTGCATCAGTCCACGTGGTATCGAATGCCATCGAAAAAGTCTCCGGACAGGCAGCAGTTCTTACGGGGGGAAGGTCTGTCGCTGATGAGAATCTCTACGCGGCAACCATGTTCGAGCGACTTGGCACACGGACATTTGCTGGCACAGATAAGGGAGTCATCAGCGTACCCATGATCGGCAATCATGCACATTCCTCGAATGAGTGGGTTTCCTCTTGGGACATCATGCGCGTGCGGGAGGTCTTCCGTTTCCTCATCGAACATGAAGAGGGATTTTCTCAATTTCTGAAAAGCAGAAGAACAGCGCAGCAATGAGGAAAAAACGCCATGCATAAAGAAGATAAACTTCTTTACAATTGAGGAATTTTGCCTACAATCAGTCAGTTTTCCTCCATGTCATGATTGCAATACACGATGGCATCGAAAGGTGGGCAGACAAAGACCTTGAAGATCCTCTCATCGAGGCTGCGGCGGATGTTGTACAACATTCTGGAGAAACAGTATTCAAGCTTCTGAGGCTCAGCTTGGAAATCATGACACTGCGATATCCTCAAGCGTTTCGTGAGAAAAACTATACGACTGTCACACTTCTCCAGGAAATACGGCAACAATTAGGCCTAGAAGCCATGCAGGCTACACTGGGTTCTGTTCAGTCTGCTGCTGCACACCCGGTCGGATCCATTACGCGTTTAATCACGATGGAAGACGATATACTTAATCAGGGTATTGATTTGGCCATTGAGAAGCTCGGTTTGCCTTTTGGTGATGTAAAAAGAGAAATCGAACTTTTATTTGCTGGTGTGTGATTTCGCTTGTTTTGAGAGCAGCATATAGTTAGAGTGCATCCTTTTTCCCATGCCAGAGCAACCATCAGATTTCCAAGGGCTGAAAAAGTTGTTTGAAGATCCTCATCTTGAACGTGTCTTACAAAAGCGCCAAGAGGCGGCAAAAGCCGAAAGGGAAGTCCTGGCTCGTCTAGCGCATGTGATCACGGGAATGCGCGCCGAAGGTCTCCATGCGCTTCTCATCCGGGATCCCGCCGATGCAGAAAGACTGACAGAACGACACAATAGGCTTGTCATTGCTGAACAAGTTGTTTCTGCGGCAACATCAAATTCATCCGAGGACATTTCTGCTGCGAATAGTCTCTTGGCCAAGGATGGAGGATTCATGCTGCGGTATACCAATGAATTCGTTCGTAATCGCATTCAGCAGGTTGCAGATCCCCAGAAGGGCGGATGGGTTGTTGCCGCCTCGTACGGCATTCCTACTCGCAAGGATGCTCTGCTAGCAGTGCAGAAGGAGATTGAGGGGGGAGATATTCAGTTGTGGATCCCCCCTGATGATTCCGATGCAGAACTGGAGCAGTTGATAGCGATCGATGTGCAGCGAGGAGATCAAGTCTTCCCGCGCGGCAAAGAAACGTGGGAGAAGGTCCAAAAGAATCCCGCGATTGCAGCCTGGGTGGCCGATGTATGCTCCGAGCGCAGCGATCCTCAATCTCCGGCATTCGGAAATTCAGGGTTTGCTTCAGTGGCAAGCGAAAGAGCATTCGAGGAGGCCATTGCTTTGAATGTGAGAAGGAAGAATCCTCTGCAATGGGCACTTGCTGCTATCGTCGAAATCACACATGTACGCGAACAGGGAGGCAAGACGATCGCACTGAATCCGACCTGGCTGAATGTGCCGAGCATTTATCTCCATCAACGCAGTCGCTACGGAAAAGACCTCCAAGGGAATACCGTCCTACGACGTTCGAGTATTCTCGGGGAGCAAGTGGGGAGAGAAATGGAAGTCGTTCTTCCCGATGGGCGGAAGTTCACCGTCATTGTGAATTGGACGATCACTGCGCAGGAACTGGAGGGACATCAATGACGCGGTCGCCGCTCTGCTGGAGTCGCGCCTGCAGCCACAAGAAAAGAATCACCAATGGAATGCTTTCGATTGCGATGATGGTGTGTTGGAGAATCGATTCTCCCAGAAATGTTGAGATATAGACGAAAGGCAGAATGGCTTGCAAGAATGCATTGTCCGATCGTCGCATGAGTTCAAAGTAGATTCCGTATGGGAGAATCGCGAAGATGAGAGAGAAGATGATTGCCTGTACCGCTTGATAAAATGCAAGAGCTGAGAGATCTGTAAATGGCAGAAGAAATGCCGAAAGTACGAGGCAGATGATCGACACCCAGAAGAGGTAGGCCGGATATCGCTCACGAACTTTGCCGACGACTTCGAGGTACAATGTACTCGCTCGTGAATAGAGAGCGAAGCTGGCACCGCTGCCGATCGCAGCAAGCATCCCGATTGCTGGCCACGAGTGGAGGAAAAGTACATCAATTGTGATGATGCCCAGAGTGCCCAAGCAGAGCAAACCACTCCAGGTTTTCCAGAGTTGTTTTTTCATGAATAGAATGTTCCACAATACGAGTATGCCGATGATGAAGATGATGTAGATACTCGCGGGAAGAAAGACGAGAGAGAGGTACGTTGAAAATGCCGTACAGAAAAGGGCGATACCAGAAAGGAAGAGAGAGAAATGAAAGATTGGAAGTGGTTTGAATCTGCTCGGATAAAGAATTTTCTGCGTACCATATGCGCAGCATGCAACAAAGAAAAAGAGGACAAAGCGCATCAACGTGAGATCCGCAATGGGAATCCTTGCCGTCGTGAGAATGTAGTGGGCGAACACAGGGTCAAGACCCCACAAGATTACGAGCAGAATTGTTGATGCTATCTGGCTGATTCTCTCCCATGGATACATGATGCGAATATCTCTGCCTCCGCTCGCAGAGAGCTCTCTCGCCAGAGACTGCTGTTCAGATGATGAGAATGACCCTTTCAAGGCGATGCTTCCTCTGATGCCATTCTTGCCCCATCTGTAACGAATTTCCGCAAGATGGTTTCCGTATTTTCGGTGCGTTTTGTGTATCTGTCGTAACGTATCAGTATTGTTCATATCCATTCGATACTGTAGAATGATCTGCTGTGAGCGCGCATCGATAGTCGTGATCTTTTTTTGAAAGAGTGCCTCGCAGACCTCCGTTGCACTCAATCGGCCGTCGGCGATGGCCCGGTACGCCTCGTCGAGGCTCTTATAGCCCATCTCCGGCTGGAGCTTCCTTCCTAGAGTTTCCTCCTGGAATTCTTCGATGAATCCCTTCCCCTTTTCCTGCATCACTGACTGGAGCATGGTTTTCCCCACACCGATTTTTTCTTTATCCGAGAGAGTCCCCGCGAATGCCTCGCGGATATGCGCTGCCGCAAACCCCGTCTTCACCCACCCCAGCCACTCCCGCTGCACGGTGGGCTCATCGCCGAAGTCCGGCTCCAGCGTTGTGGCGTCCGTGAGAGGCTCGTGGAACGACACCTCCTTTCCGTCCGCTCGAATCGATTGCAGTCTCAGCGCATTCTCGTTGAAGAGGTAGAACGCGCCGTCGAGTATCGTGATGTCTTTGGGGACCAGCGCCGAGCTGTCATCGGGTCCGTGGATCGTGATCGCCTCGCCCAGGATGTCGCTCTGCAGGTTCTGCCAGAAGTCCTGGCTGCGGCCCTTGGTATCTTCCGTGACGGAGGAGATCCGCTGCGTCCACGGGAGGAGGAAGGGGATCTCCGCGCGCTTCCTGGGATCGAAGCAATAGAGTGTGACGCCTTTGTGCGCGTACTCCTCCATCTCGGGTGTGCGGATCTTGCAGCGCACGCGTGTGCCATCGCTCAGGATCACCGTCGTGTGGAGGCCGCGGTAGCCGTTGATCGTGGGGGAATTGATGAAGTCCTGGAACGACATCGCCCGCTGTTTCCAGCACTCGTGCAACGCGCCGAGCATCCGGTAACACGCCGCACGGTCGGCGCAAACGAAGATCACTGAATGCGGGATGGTGATGCCGGGGAGTGCACCTCTGTCGAGCTCGAGCTGGAGAGCGAGCTTCTCCCAAGGTCTCGGTTCGATGCGCATTGTGGTCTTCGCGATCAAATCGGGATCATACTGCTCGAGAATATGCTGCAGACCATCCATTGTCTGCGCTCGTACTTCCGCGTTCTGCTTGCGCTGCAGCGCCATCCGCTCGTAACGCTCGGGTTCGAGCGTGCCGAAGCACAGTACCTCAAGCTCTTCCTTCAGATCCTGCATCGAGAGGCGATCGGCGATGTTCACGTAGACGTCGCGGGTTTCCTTCGCGAGTGCCCGGCCCTTCTCGGGAGGCAAGTACTGCACCGTCTGCATGTTGTGCAGTCGGTCGAAGAGCTTGATGACGATGATGCGGAGATCCTGTTGCATCAGCGTGAAGATCTTCCGTAGCGATTCGATCTGCTCATCCAAGTTCGGGTGATCGGCAATGTCCGCGGCCGAGAGCTTCGTGACGCCGTCGATGAGTGAGCGCACGTCGCCGTCGAAGAGCATGTCGAGCTCGTCGAGCGTGATCGGGGTATCTTCTACAACATCGTGGAGAAGAGCGGCGATGATGGTGTCTACGTCCGCCCCCGCCTCCGCAAGGCGCAGCGCGACCGCGATGGGATGCGTGAAGTACGGTTCGCCCGATCTTCGTGTCTGTCCCCGGTGCAGGCGTTCACCCAAGGCGAATGCCTGACGAATGTGCTCTCGCTGTTTGCTGGAGAAGTGCCGGAGAAATTGCGAAAATTCGACCCACTGCATGGGAAGATCCATCGTACAGCATTCTTTGGCCTCGCACGAGGAGAAGCCAAAAATTCACTGAATTTCCCAGAGACTTACAGAATCTCCAGAATGTACCCCTTCACATTCGCAAAGATCTCCATTGCCTCGTCCAGTTTCTCGATCTCCCCCCGCGTGAACCAGCGCATCTCGCGTCCCTCCTCCTCCGCGAGCTTCAGAATTTGCGATTCATCAATCGGCCGCGCGATGTAGAGGAAGTCCATGTGCTGGTGAGCGGGTTCATTTCTTTCGATGTTCTCGGGAATATTCTCCAGGAGCAACGCAATCGGTTTCTTGAGCATGCGACCCTCCTCTGGATTTGCCGCGAAGAGATCCTCTCCATTCTCCCCGATAATCTCGACATTCATGCCCGTCTCCTCCTTGCACTCCCGCTTCGCCGCATCCTCGGGGGTTTCATTCTGATCAATGTGACCGCCGGGCGGCATCCATCGCTGGAGGCGCTTGTGCCAGAGCAGGAGCGTTCGTTTGCGGGAATCGATGACGAAGGCGGTGGCTGTGAAGTGCTTATGCATCGATGCGGGTTTGGGATCAGAGAGAACTGACAAATGGTTACATGGCTGGATGGTTACATGGTTGCAAAGCAAGAACAAGAATGGAGGAAAGGAACGGCAGCGACTCGCTTGCGAACCATGTAGCCATGTAACCATTGAACCATTCACCGACACTTGAAGTACAATCCAAATGCTATGGTTCTCATCAACGACAACTCTTCCGCGCTCTCGATCGGCGACGCCATGCCGTCCTTCACGCTTCCCTCGGTCGACGATTCCATGGTCGATTCGGCCACGCTCTCCGCGGATGTCCTCGTTGTGATCTTCACCTGCAACCACTGCCCGTATGCGCAGGCGTACGAGGATCGCATCGTCGAGCTTGCCAAGAAATTCCAAGCGAAGGGCGTCCAGTTCATCCTCGTCAACAGCAATGATGCGACGAACTATCCGGATGATTCGTTCGAGAATATGAAGTTGCGCGCGAAAGAGAAAGGATATTTCTTCCCGTATTGTGTCGACGAAACGCAGGAAGTCGCCAAGGCCTACGGAGCGCTCTGCACGCCGCATTGTTTCGTCTTCGATCATGATCGCAAGCTTCGATACAAAGGAAGGGTTGATGACAATTGGAAGGAGCCGTCAGGAGTGAAGGAACACAATCTTCATGATGCGATCGCGTCGCTCATCGAAGGCAAGACACCCCCAACATCAGAAGCAAATGCGATCGGGTGCAGCATCAAGTGGAAGTCTTGATCGAAGCGTCCTTTTGCTTCATCGGGGAATCGCCTATTTTCCAAATACCCTTTTCACGGAACGCTGGGATGGTCTGCCGACGCGCGGCATTCAGAAGAGCGGAAGCGGATTCCTTGTGCTTGCTCGTATAGTCCGAGAGCGTGAGCAGCGTTTTTCCCTCCAAATAGGCAATGCGCTTATGCAATGATTCCATTAAAGCGAGCGTGACGACATGCTCCATCAGCTTCGTGGTTTTCGCCTGGTGGTAGTCGCGAAATGCCTGGTAGTACGTTTTCTTTTCCTTGTCGCGGACGATGATCGTCGGAAAACCCAACCGCAGCAACTGGTAGTTCATGATGACGCGCCCGATGCGCCCGTTGCCGTCGTTGAACGGGTGGGTCGTTTCAAAGTCGAGATGGAACGTTGCGATCTTGTCGGCGAAATATTTGCGCTATGATCCTGCCGTGCACTCGTAGCTCAGTTGGATAGAGCGCCTGGCTTCGAACCAGGAGGTCGTGGGTTCAAATCCTGCCGAGTGCACCATTCGGCCTTCGGCCTCATGGAAAGCCGCGGCGTTCGCGAACGCCCGTGACAAGCCATTCGGGTTCAAGAAGCATCTTCTTTTCCTCTTTCCGCTCTGCGGAAATGGATACCATGAAAACCCCGCCAGATGCCGGCCCGGAGACCGACGGCAAGGATTCAAAGACAATGTACACTCTTCGCAGAGCCGTCATCAATATTTTCGCTCTTTCTTTACGATCTTGCCGCAGCACCCGGACAGGAGATGATTTCTTCCACTTCCCATCGTTCATTCACCCACAACCCTGCAATGTTCTTCACGGGGAGCTTCCACGATCGGATGATCTCAACCGCTGTCCGGATGTGATTCCAGTGCTCTGCTTTGGAGACGGGATTTCCCGCGCAATCGTGATGCCCTGCGACAACAATGAATGGGGATTTGTGGGCGCTCACGGAAATACCGACATTCTTCCTGAGAGCCTCCAGAGATCCGCCATGTGCGAAGACTCCGTCGACCCCGGCATCGGTGACCGTGTCGACGTACGCAATCCCCTGCGATCGCAGCCAGTCCGCAACGGGCTTCTGCGCCCGGCCGTCGATGCAGTTGATGGCAGTGCCGAAGCCGTCCTCCGATGATCGCATGAAATCGAAGATACAAGATACAAGGGACAAGATACAAAAAAATCCAGTGCAGAGTGGAACAATGTTCAATCGAGCATTCTTTGTATCTTGTATCTTGCTTCTTGTATCTTCCCAATTTATCACTCTAGACACCAGAGTGCCAACGGCGTAGACTTCTGGCCGTGAACTTCCAGAACTACACGACCAAATCGGCGGAAGCAGTGCAGTCGACGATGCAACGGGCAGCGAAAATGAGACATCAAGCCATGACGCCGTTCCATTTGCTCCTGAGCCTCGTGACCCAAGAAGGCGGACTCGTGCCGACTCTCCTCGAGAAATTGGAACAGCGTCCGGCGCAGATGGAAGCAAAGATCATGGAGAAACTCGGCGAACTCCCAACCGTGTCCGGATCGGAGGGAACCTACGCGACGCCGGAACTGAAGAAAGTTTTCGATCAAGCCGAGACAGAAGCGACGAAGCTGAAGGACGAATTCGTCTCGACGGAGCACCTCTTCCTCGCGCTCCTCGACCAGAAAGATGTGCGGGCGATCCTCCCGGTGACGAAGGAACAGGTGCTGAAAGAACTGACCGTTCTGCGCGGCAGCCAGCGCGTGACGGACCAGGAGCCCGAGAGCAAGTACCGGGCGCTCGAGAAGTACACGCACGATTTCACGACGATGGCGCGCGAAGGAAAAATTGATCCGGTGATCGGGAGAGACGAGGAAATTCGCCGCGTCATGCAGATCTTGAGTCGACGAACGAAGAACAATCCCGTGCTCGTGGGGGAACCGGGAACGGGGAAGACCGCGATCGTCGAAGGACTCGCGAAGAAGATCGTCGACGGCGACGTGCCGGACATCATCAAGAACAAGCGCATCCTGACGCTCGATCTCGGCGCGATGATCGCGGGGACGAAGTACAGAGGCGAGTTCGAGGATCGATTGAAAGCTCTCTTGAGAGAAGTGGAGGCGAGCGAGGGAAGCGTGATTCTCTTCATCGATGAACTCCACACGATCGTGGGGGCGGGGGCCGCGGAGGGCGCCATGGATGCGGGTAATCTCCTCAAGCCCGCCCTCGCGCGGGGCCGCATGCAGACGATCGGCGCGACGACGCTGAAGGAATACCGGAAGTACGTCGAGAAAGACGCGGCGCTCGAGCGGCGGTTCCAGCCGGTGATGGTGGAGGAACCCTCCATCGAAGACGCGATCTCGATTCTTCGCGGCATCAAGGAGAAGTACGAGGTGCACCACGGCGTGCGCATCCGCGACAGCGCCGTCGTCGCGGCCGTGACCCTCAGCAGCCGCTACATCGCCGATCGCTTCCTGCCGGACAAAGCCATCGATTTGATGGACGAGGCGGCATCGACGCTGCGCATCGAACTCGCGAGCAAGCCAACCGAGCTCGACCGCTTGGAACGCAGATTGCGACAACTCGAAGTGGAGCGCGAAGCTCTGAAGAAAGAAAAAGATGACTCGTCGAAGAAGAGGCTTGCAGTGATTGAAAAGGAGATCGCGGAGCTGCGCGAGCAGGCCAAGGAGATCGAGCTGCGATGGAAGCACGAACGGAAGTTCATCGATGTCCTGAAGGAATCGAACAGGGAGATCGACCGGCTGAAGGAAGAATCGGCCCAGGCAGAGCGCAGAGGCGAGCTCCAGCGCGTGGCGGAGATCCGCTACGGCCTCCTGCCCGAGCTCGAGAAGAAACTCGCGAAGGCGAAGGAGGAGCTGACACTGATCCAGAAGGAGAACCCGATGCTGAAGGAAGAAGTGACGGAGGAGGACATCGCCCGGGTCGTGTCGCGGTGGACG
>JACQCJ010000051.1 GCA_016201685.1 Candidatus Peregrinibacteria bacterium
AAAACCTGAGATTCTTCTAGAGCGTGTCATTCGTGCTTCTTCTGATGAAGGTGATCTCATTGCAGACTTTTTCTGCGGCTCTGGTACGACCCTTGCCGTCGCTGAGAAGCTCGGGCGCAAGTGGATCGGTTCCGATCTTGGCAAATTTTCCATTCATACGACGCGCAAACGCATGATCTCTATCCAACGTGACCGCAGGGCGAAGGCGGAGCCGTATCGTGCCTTTGAAATTCTGAATCTCGGAAAGTATGAAAGGCAGCACTACATCGGCGTGAACCCGAATCTGCGACAGGAAGAGCAGCAGAAGCAGCTCAAGGCACGCGAACAGGAGTTTCTCAGTCTCATTCTCTGTGCCTACAAGGCGCAGGAAGCGACGGGCTTTCGCACATACCACGGCACGAAGGCTGGTCGCATGGTCACCGTGGGTCCGGTCAATCTCCCCGTCTCTCGTCTGTTCGTGGATGAGGTCATCGCTGAGTGCGTCGAGAAGCACATCACCAAGGTAGATATTCTCGGTTTCGAGTTTGAGATGGGGCTGTTTCCGAACATTCAGGAGGAAGCGAAGGGTAGGGGTGTTGACCTTGCGCTCAAGTACATCCCGCCGGACGTGTTCGACAAGCGTGCCGTGGAGAAGGATCAAGTCGTCTTCCACGACGTGGCCTACATCGAAGTGAAGCCGCATGTGAAAGGCAAAAAGCTCACCGTGGAGCTGACGGACTTCTCCGTCTTCTACACGCAGCAGACAGTCGATAACGTCGCATCACAACTCAAAGAAGACAAGAGCAAGGTCACCGTGGAACAGGGGCAGATCGTGAAGGTGAGCAAGGACAAGGACGGCATCGTGAATCGCGAAGTATTGACGAAAAAATGGACGGACTGGGTGGATTACTGGGCGGTGGACTTCAACTTCGAGAGCAAGAAAGAGATCATCCGGGTAAAAGTCGAGAAGCTGAAAAAGCAGACCCTCGACGGCAAGCTCTCCGATCCGCAGACCGAAATGCCGGAGTACCAAGAGCGTTGCACACGAGTACGAAAAGAAACGACGCTATAAGATCGCTGTGAAGGTGGTGGACATCTTCGGGAACGATACGATGAAAGTTATTTCTATTTCCATATAACCAATGCGCAAAGTTTTCATCAGCTACTACCACAACGATGATCAGGCATACAAAAACTGGTTTGTGCAGAACTTTGGTAACCTTTTTATAAACAAATCGGTCGAATTTGGTGACATAAACACCGATGTGAGCACCGATTACATTAAGCATCTCATTCAGAGTGATGATTTTCTTGCTGACGCAAGCGTCCTCATTGTTCTTTGCGGTCTGAACACTTGGGGCAGAAAACACGTAGACTGGGAAATTGCGGGAGCACTTTCGAGCAAAGTCGGTGGCTGCTCAGGCGTAATGGGTATTCTTCTACCCAGCTATCAACTACTGCCGAATGGAAATTATCAATACGAGAATGTTCCTCCACGCTTAGCCGACAACATCAAAACGGGGTATGCAGAAATGCACTTGTGGAACACAGTTTGTGCAAGTTTTCAGAGCATCACCAATGCAATTGAATCCGTGTTCAACAAGCGCACTCAAACAAATCTGATCACCAATTCCAGACTGCAAATGCAACGTAATACCTCCGGTGTAATATGAACTTCAAAGAAATCCTCCATGTTTGGCTCTCGGACACTTGGTCGCTCATTGTGGAGTTCGGGGTGTTAGCGGTAGTTGCCTTTCTGCTCATCGCAATCATTTTGATTACTCGACTTTTGCCATTCTTTAGGAGAAATCGCTACTACGAAACGGAGCTGACTATCCAGCTCGGCGGCATTGGAACAATAAAACTGAAATCGAATCATGAGATCGCGCAGATCGCGCATAAGGCGTGGTCTGAACTCATAACGCGTAAGGCAGGTCTGCCATTTGATCCTGAGCATGACGTGATCGCTGAGGTCTACGATTCGTGGTACGAGTTATTTGGAACTATCCGTGCTCTCATAAAAGAAGTCCCCGCGAATCTACTCAAAGATCGCAATACAAAGCAGCTTACTAAATTGCTCGTCGATGCTCTGAATAAGGGTATGAGGCCACATCTCACAAAGTGGCAGGCACGGTTCCGTCGGTGGTACGAGCGGCAGATTATAGGAGATAAAAACCTCGACCGCCCCCCGCAGGATATTCAGAAGGATTATCCGCACTATGCAGAACTCATTGAAGATTTAGTGAAGATCAACAAACAGCTTGTCGATTACACTACCGAACTACAAAAACTCTTTTCCCGTTAGATCATGGCTCTCCACCCCAAGTTCCCCACCGATCCCTACGAGATTCTCGATCCCAGCATCCGTTGGTTCCCCGCCGACGAGACGTTGCGCGAACAGGGATACGAGAAGCTGTTGCCACCGCTCGTGGCAGAATTGCGCAAGCTCGTAAAAATGTGGAGGGATGGCGGCTACGAAGGCGCGAGTGAGACGAGCAAGGCACTGCTCATCTGGTGGTTCAAGACAGGGCATCCCGTCGCACAGACCGATGGCTCGATGTTCCTGTTCCGCTACTACTTCGCCCAGCGTGAGGCGATGGAGACG
>JACQCJ010000047.1 GCA_016201685.1 Candidatus Peregrinibacteria bacterium
CTCGATGCGCACGCCCACTCCGTCATCGCCACGAACCTTCCCCTGACGCCTTACAACGTCTTCCAGTTCTGCGGCGACCGCATGGGCATGGAGCGGATCATCCGGATGCTCAAGGACGACTATCCTTTCGGCGCCGCACCGACGGGAAACTTCGAGGCCAATGCCCCGTGCGCCGAACTCTCCATGCTCGCGTACAATCTCATCGTGTGGTTCAAGCGCCTCTGCCTGCCGGAGGATTGGCAATCCTTCACACTGCCGACCATCCGCCATCGTCTCCTCATGATTCCGGGGGAATTCGTGAAGACGCACAATATCCCCACGCTGCGCATGCCGCGGAACACGCTTCATCAAGAAATCTTCCGCGAAGCACAGAAACGAATCGCAAAACTTTCTCCGCTCGTTTAGAGTATGATTTTCACGCCGGATTTAAGTATGAAAGAATCGCATCAAAAAAGAGGCAGAAGAGTTCAGTTATGCGATCCTCGGCGATGTAGCTCTTCAACAGCAAAGCGCGCTCTATTCCGTTCCGCTCTCTGAATACATGAATGAGCAAAGAATTCGAGACGAGATCGAGCGATACGAACGCTCGGGGTTTTTCGTCATGATTCATGCCGGAGCAATCCATGTTTTATCGCCGTGGGAGTCGCCATGATGGAGGTGCCGGCGGGAATTGCACCCACGCATGGGGGTTTTGCAGACCCCTGCCTTACTGCTTGGCTACGGCACCAAAGAAGAATCAACGCTAGAGATGATCTAGTAAGAATCCTGCATTATCGGGCAAGCAGCATACCGCACGGAAAGAGCAGATTGAAGGGGCAGAGTCGACATTGCTTTATTTTCAAAATAATGTTATTATATCTCAAACACCCATATCATCTTCCACAACTCTCTATGGAAAATCGCTATGTCAGTATCAGCGTTTGCGGAATCGTCGTTGGCATCATGATCGGTGCCGCACTGTTGCACATGAACGATTCGACCGCGGCTGCAGCGTTGATTCCCGTTCCCACGCGCCCCGCTGCAGCTCTGCAGAATTATCACAGAGACAATCGTGCCACACTTCGATCCCAAACGAGCGGCGATCGCGTTGCCCCCACGGTAACGACGACATCTCCGGCGGATTCAGCCATGCTCGCCGCGACCTGTGCAGCCGTAGGAGATTTCTACAAGCAGCTCACGTCGGCCCTCGACAAAGCTTTGCCCACCACCGATGCCACGAGTCCCGATACCGGCAAATTCGATGCGAGCAAAGCGATGATCCGCACGACGATGGATAGCGTCCTCTCCAGGTATTGCATCAAATCATCCGATGCCTCGGCCGCGACGGTGACGTCCGACATCACCGTGAATAACAAATGCAATCAGTTCTCCGGCGCGCGCAAAGTCACGTGCCTCGGGTTCCAGAACCGCGGCATCAAGTACAATGGTAATTGATCGAGACGATCAACGGTGAAGGAAGGAGCGCGGTGCGCTCCTTTTTCTTGGGTTTCATCCTGTGAAAGAGTTGTCTCATCCTGCGGGATTCGCTACAGTTCTCGAAATACCATGCAGCAGCCTCAACCGCCGCAGGCTTCGCACAATCCCCGCGACTATGTGATCGCGACGATGGGGAGCCATTCGGCCTTGCAGATCCTCAAAGGCGCGCGCGACGAGGGAATGCGCACGCTCGTCATCTGCCAGAAGGGCATGGAGCGGCCGTATGGATCGTACGGGGTCGCCGATGAGATGCTCCTCGTCGACGATTGGAAAAAAGGATGGAACGCCGCGCTCGAGAGGGAATTGATACGACGCAATGCCATCGTCATTCCGCACGGTTCGTTCGTCGCATACCTCGGTCACGAGCGCGTGGCGCGCATGAAGGCGATGTACTACGGCACCAAGGAGATCCTCGAGTGGGAGTCCGATCGCCGCAAGGAGCGAAAGTGGCTAGAGCAGTCGCGTCTCCTCCTCCCCAGAGTCTTCAAGCGGCCCGCCGACATCGATCGCCGAGTGATCGTGAAGTTCCACGGTGCGGGGGGAGGATTCGGCTACTTCGTGGTGAAGTCGGAGGAGCAATTCGAGGAAGTGAAGCGCAAGAAGTATCCCAGGGAGAAAGACTTCGTCATCCAGGAGTACATCCTGGGCGTGCCGCTCTATATTCACTACTTCTACTCGCCGATCACGGGAGAACTCGAGATCATGAGCTTCGATAAGCGCTATGAGTCGAATGCGGATTCCATCGGGCGCATCCGTGCCGAGGATCAACTCGCCGCGAACATCCATACTTCCTACACCATCATCGGCAACATGCCCGTCGTCGTTCGCGAATCGCTCCTGCCCGAGATGTTCGAGATGGGGGATCGCGTGGTCAAAGTCAGCCAGAGGCTCTGCGGGCCCAAGGGGAAAGATGGAAAGCGCAAAGGACTCTTCGGCCCGTTCTGCCTGGAGACAATCATCACCCGCAAGCTCCAGATCTACGTCTTCGAGATCAGCGCGCGCATCGTCGCGGGCACGAATCCCTACATCAACGGTTCCCCGTATACTGACCTGAAGTACGACGTGCCGATGTCCACTGGTCGCAGGATCGCTCGCGAAATCAAGCAGGCGATCGGAGAAGGGAGGTTGGGGGAGATTTTGGGATGAGTTATTAGTTTTTGGTTACTGGTTTCTTCTGTTCCCTACAATCGATCCGTTTGATTTTTCACCTCATAAACTATAAACCAATAATCAGTAACCAATAACTTGCCGATGAATGTCTCCGATCTCCTCGCCGGCTACGATCTTCGAAAACTGACGATCGGCGTGCTCGGCGGCCACAGCGCATTGGACGTTTGTCACGGCGCCAAGCAGTGGGCGTTCAAGACGGTTGCAGTAGCGCAGCAAGGACGAGAGCAGACCTATTCGAAATACTACAAGACGCACGGTGAGCTCGGATGTATCGATGAGGTCATCATCGTGAAGAAATTCCAGGATGTCCTGGAAGAGAAAATCCAGAAACAACTGCGGGCGATGAACACGATCTTCATCCACAACCGCTACTTCTGGGTCTACTTCGACGACTTCGCAAAGGTCGAAAATGATTTCAACGTTCCCATCTTCGGGTCGCGCACGCTTCTGAAACTTGAAGAACGTGGTTCGACGAAGCTCACCACGGGCGATCAGAAATTCAATCAGTACGATCTCCTCCGGCAAGCCGGCATCCGCACCCCGAAGATCTTCGATCACCCCGAAGACATCGATCGGCTCTGCATCGTGAAGGCGAGCGAGGCGGCGCGCGGGTACGAGCGGGGATTCTTCCTCGTGCACGACGCTGCTTTGTGGAAGAAGGAAGGAGCGCGTTTGGAAGAAGAAAAGAAGATTGCTGCAGATTGGCGCAAAGCTCCGATCGAGGAATTCATTGTCGGAGCGCCGGTCAATTTCAACTTCTTCTACTCGCCTCTCACGGGCGAGCTGGAGCTGATGGGAACAGACACCCGCCGCCAGACGAATCTCGACGGTTTCCTCCGCATGACGGCCAACGAGCAGAACATGGCGCTCCAGTACGTGCCGCTCAAGATGATCGAGACGGGGCACATCGCCTGCACCGTCAAAGAGTCGCTCCTGGAGAAGGCGTTCGATCTCGCGGAGAAGTTCGTGAAGGCGACGCAGAATCTTCCAAAGGAACTCGAGCCTGCGGGCAAGGGCATCATCGGGCCCTTCGCGCTGCAGGGAGCGGTGGTAGCGGAGGAGGGGAGGGAGGATATCGTCATTTTCGACGTGAGCCTGCGCATTCCCGGCTCGCCCGGCATCGCCGCGACCCCCTACTCGAGCTACCTCCACGGAACACCGATGAGCATGGGAGAGAGGATCGGCATGGAAATCCGCTCTGCGGTGGACGCGAATGCGTTGGAGAAGATCATCACGTGAGTTTCTCCTGAAGCGCCTCAAGCAATCCGCTCGCAGCCTCCATCTCCTGCAGATCGTATTCCAGGAGATTCTTCATGGTCTCGACGGCATCGCTCCACTTGCGATGGAATTCATGGTGGACGAGCGAGACGCCGAGGAAATCCTTCAAGTACTGGATCACCACGTCGTCGGTCCATTCCTGATCGAGGAGGAATCGACAGAGTTCTTTGACGGAGTGCAAGCCTCGCTTCTGTTCCAGTTCAGTGAGGAACAGTTGGACGGAAGTCTTCCACTCGTTGCTCGGGGACGGCGGCATGGGACCGAGTATACAGATTTCTTGTGGGGTGGCTGTTTTTTTTCAAAAAGCCATCCGGCAGTCCTCGATCGTGAGATATCGGATCATCGTTTCGCGAGTTCTCGAACGAGCGCCCTGTAGCTGTCATCGAGATCTTTCAATTTCTCCGGATATTGCATGGGACGGCTCCGTACGTCTTGTTTTGGCGTCGGCTTCTTTTTCAGTTGGGCCTTCAGAAGTTTTTTGATGAAGCGGATCATGAGAATTGGAGAGTATCACAGACAGATTTTCTTTGGTAGAATATTCGAGTTTATTGGGGCTGTAGCTCCCACCTAAGGCGGGCAGGCAGTGGTACCCCGCATCCTCTGATCATTCCTTCTTGGGGCATTAGCTCAGTTGGTAGCCCCGCATCTTTTCGTCCAAGGGGCTGTAGCTCAGTGGTAGAGCACCTGCTTTGCAAGCAGGGGGTCAGGGGTTCGAATCCCCTCAGCTCCACCACAGATCGGCCAAAAGAACGATCTTTTGGCTTGCAGAAGACAAAAGAAGTTCGCACACTCCCGGGAGCTCTTTATTTGGGAAAAATTGGGTTTTGTCTATTTGAAGAGCAAAAGTCGGTTCAAGTCCCGGTAGCTCGATGTCTTCTGCGAATCCAGTCCAGCCACTGTGGTTGCTTTCAAGAGCGAAGCCGATCAATTGTTCGCCCACTATGGACTCCACCTCCAAAGAGCAGCTCCAAGAGAAATGGAAAGACTTTGATTTCAGCAATGCCATTGCCCTTCTGATGCTCATGAAGGAAATACAGGAGCAAGAACCCTTGGATGATCCTGATATTCTGATGATTGATAAGGATGGAACTCCACTCTACTGATTTCTCATCGCATGACTGTGCGAATGAGCCCCGCTGATTCTATTTCCTGTTTCAAGGCCCGCAGACGGTCATTCTTTGCAAGAATGCCATCGAGAATTTTTTCCCATTCACCCCACTTACCCAGACGATCGTAGATGTTCGAGACATGGGTATACATCGCCGCTGCCTGTCGGTAATTATCTCTGCCACGCCAGCCAATAAGCTCCTCAGCGCGTTGAAGAAACAGGGCAATGGCTTGTTCGGGGCGTTCCTTCTCGATTGCTTCTGCAATTTCCTCGCAGAGACTGCTGTACCTGCCACAGCCCTGTGATTTCTTCGCAATGGAAATTGCATCTTCCCATTCGCCTTCCTGCATATGAATGCGGGCGAGCAAATCACTGTTTCCTCTGCCATTCAATTCCCGCAGCAACTCTGGCCGACGTTCCGACCAATCTCTCTGTTGATTCGATAGTCTGCGCACTTCCCCGTAGCCTTCGATGCTTGGTGCCGCAAGAAATGCGGCCTGCGCCATCGCAAGCGCATCAGACGGCCTTCGCTTCCTGTCGTAGTACTTCTTCAACCAGTCCGCGAGACGACTGTCCGCATCCCTTTTGAGATGAACTTTCATAATTTTTTCAATCGTTTCCTCTTCTCCGGCCGCCTCAAAGAGATCACCCATACGTACCAAATGCCATGCATGAGCATCTCTTGCCTCTTTCTCGGCGTCATTCAGCCTGCCAATTTTGAGGAGCCGCTTCACTTTCGCAACGGAATCTTTGCCGAGCTCGCACAAATCCAAGTATGTTGCGTCATCCAGATTGTCGCCGTTGATCAGGAGTATGAATTGTGCGATGTGTTCTTTAGCCCAATCGCTGCTGTCAGAATCCTTCAGGAGGGTCCATGCCCAATCTGATACACGTTTCATTTCGTCCTCCGTCGCATGGTCAATCAGGAGACGCGGGACATCATCTCCAATTCCATACCCACCGCTGCGGATGTTCCACTCATGCATATCGTACAGCACTTTTAGAATGCGAGTTCGCAGCTCATCATTTTGTCCTTTGCAACGCGTGAAACAGGAGGCTAAATTTTCCAAACACTCATTCACTACATCAGCAATTTCCCCCTCTTCATCATGGATGCAATCCTTGTAGTTTTCCGTAATCGCTTTGCATACGCCTTCGAACACGGCAGCAGCACCCGCCACGTCTTTTGCATCAA
Source organism: Candidatus Peregrinibacteria bacterium (assembly GCA_016201685.1). Classification (GTDB taxonomy): domain Bacteria; phylum Patescibacteriota; class Gracilibacteria; order Peribacterales; family Peribacteraceae; genus JACOTD01. The sequence continues at coordinate 6,228 of JACQCJ010000047.1, forward strand.
ACAATCTGTCGCCAACATGCTCGATTTGCTCCAGCGCCGTGGCCAATTCCATAGAAGCTCCGTATTCATCGCCACAGTTGATTACTTCCGAAACGGCCTGAGATTTGTATTCCTCAAGTTGTCGTTCGTACTCTTCCATAGTTGAAACCTCACCTGCTTTCGGTCTCGGCATGTATGCCAGTCGTTCCAAATCGGGATGCCGTGCCAGCATCTTCCCGATCAGTTCTACCAGCTCTTCTTTCGATCTTCTGCTCAGATCTGTTTCTTGTTCGTCCACGATCTTGAAATCCCCCGGTCGCTCAATGTAGGTGAGCAGCAACGCCGCTATGTGCTTGCAGCGGCCGCCGTCCCCGACGGGACAGGAACAACGAGAAGAAATGATGGTGCCGTTCTGTATGGTCGCCTTCACCTCATAGCTATTTCTGTATGATCCTTTACAGCGAGCCTTGATGTTGTCACCGATGACGAAAGCTTCGAAGATCGCAAACTTTTTGACATAGCCTTTGCCTCGACCGAGAATCGTCGGTGAGAAATAGGAGGAAACGGCAGGCACGGAGAGGGTGGACGGTTTTGTCATCATACTTCATCGAAAAGTGTCGGGCTGCTTACCGGAGGCCAGAAACATCCTATTGACGAGAAAGGGATTCTTCGCCCATCCGTCGAATTGCCTCGAAGTTCCGAGAAACAGATACAAGTCCCGATCACGAAACACGTCGAAGTATTTCTCTTTCACTTTTTCACAGGCAACACGTTCGTCGCCTTCCGCGCTTTTCAGACAATTCCAATAGAGCGCTCCAAGTTCCCAGTCCTCGATCATCATCGTGCTCTGCTTTCCTTTGATGTCCTCAAAGACATAGCTGAACTTGTAGGGCAACTTCTCCACAACTTTGAAGGGGTTTTTGTCACCGCCAAATAAGTTCATCTGGGCGTTTCGCTTCTCAATCTCCTTCAGTTTTTTCTCATCCCATTTTCGTTCCACCCCCTCGATGCGAAAATCGATCAACCGCGTTGGCTTGAACACGGCAATCGATACTCCCGTATCCTCTTTGTTGTCTGCAATCAGCTTTGTCATGTCGTCGTAGACCTTACGAAGGACCAGTTCTTTCCTTGCAGACCATCCATCATCTGTTCCAGCCTCTTCATGGAAGACGATGTCCCCGCACATGTGAACCGGCCGATGGCTCTCGGGGCGCGGATCGCTCGTGTTCTTCATGATCTCCAGTTCAACCCACTGGTACTTTTTGTACCGCTTCTCAAACTCGAGCTTGCGGAACGGGATCGGATACAGGCGGATCCACTCGCCACTTTTCGTCATGCCAGCCGTGCAGACGAGTTCATCATACGTTGTCGACAGAGCCGGGTAGGTTTTGACGAGAATGAGAATCTTCTCCTTTTTAGAGGTGGCAAAGATCATAACGATTGGAGCAAAATTGTTGAAGATATTCCGAGGCATCATGACGGTGGCAGCATTCGATGTCTTTCTCGAAGCAAAGGAGTGCAATGCGCTTCTTCTGCTCCAAAAGCCGTTGCAATTTTTCCATGGAATTGTCGGCATGCGGCAATACCTCCTTTCGATATTTCTGGAAAAGCTGTTTGTAATCATCCGATGTCTCCAGCGATTGCCGATACACAGATGGTATGCCGAGTGCCGGCATTCCCAAGTATTCGATGTCTCTCACCGTACAATATTCTGCCAGTTTCGTTCCCGTAAACCCATATTTCATACTCACGGGGTTGTTGCGAACGTCTACAAGGACATTCACGTTATTCTCTAGTAACTCGTTGAGAAATGCGTCAATAGTTTTCCCTTCGTATCCGATGGTGAAGATGACGGGGGTTTGCATCGCCTTCTTGAGTCGAGGATCGGCGTAGGCATACCGCGACTTACAATCGGGGTTGTTGATGGCAAAGTACGGATACTTCGAGTAGATATAACGCACGAGCCATACATCAGAATGTTCTTTATGCTGAGCAATCAGACGCGTGAGTCCACGCAAAATTCGCGCATCGAGTGAGGAAAGTATCTCCTTCGTGACAGGTTCCTTCAATACAACGTGCTTATCGGTTTGAGAAATCAATTCTTTGCTCTGTAGGTAACGCATGTCCGCGTACATACAGAGCGAGAACGGCCCGCGCTTGTACGGATGGAAATCGTAGATGTTTTCGTGTAGTTCCTCCTGGCAAAGACGAAACACGCTCTTCATCAGGTTGATTTTGGAACACTGGCCATTGTTCAGATGCAGGAATGCGAGGAGGACTTTCTGCCGATGGAGGAGGTGGAGGGAGGACATGGGATAGAAGGTAGTGTACACTCGTACACCTCATAGATCAAGATTCTGCGATGGGAGAAAACAAATTAACCACTAGGTTATTCACCTCCTTTTCCTTGGTCTGAACCTCACCCTGTTGATCTCCAGCCAATACGAGTTCATGCAGCTCTTTCGACAAGCCTGCCAGCTTCACATGCAACTCATTCTTCGGATCGAACTTCGGAATCCCAACGTGCTGTATCACTGATGGAGTGCCGAAGCCTCGTCCTGCTGAAGAGTAGGATTTGATGAAGTCACGCACTTTTCCTGAATTAATTATGGCACAAAGAAAGTGGGACTCATCTTCGCCGTCGGTTGCTATTAAAGCTTCGATGTCCTCCAATGCGGCTTTGAAATCGTCAGCCTTGAGA
>JACQCJ010000056.1 GCA_016201685.1 Candidatus Peregrinibacteria bacterium
ACCGGCGGCATCGCGTGGGTGGCGCTCTTTCTCTTCAGTGGCTACTTCTTCGGCACCATCCCCGCCGTCGTCCACAATTTCACGCTCGTCATCTTCGGCATTATTTTCATTTCGATTGTGCCGGGAGTGGTGCAGTGGATTCGTTCGAGAATGAACGGGAGCACACGATCGCAACATGATCGACCGCTCTGACCATTACACCCTCATCGTTCGTCATCCACACCACGCACGCCGTTGTATGAAAGCTGCACTCCTTCTCCCGTGTTCTCAGGGAAGAGAGGAGTAAACCAACGCTCGATACGATTTCTGATGGCCTTTTCCAGAGACACTCCATTCGGCGGACCGAAACGCGCCTGATCCTCATCCGTGTCTTCGGAGTCTGCGGGATCTCCTCCTGCTTGCTCAATCGTATCGACTACAAGTTTCCCCAATCGCTCATGGGGAAGAGATTCCCACAGGCCTCTGATTCTTTCGACTATCTGTGAGATGCGATTACAGTCTCTTTCCTGGTCCAATTGTTGCATTTCATCATCGGAATAACATGTTAAGCCATGGTAAATTTCCTTCACAGCTTCAATACCAAGTTGTTTATCACTGACCGAATACAAATGATCTTCATCTGCTTTCTTGCACAGACTCCCCAGAAGCTGCACGAATCGTTGCTGATACACTCGCTGCCATCGTGCAGCAATCACGTAGAGGATTTCGCATTGCTCGATGCAGCGCTGAGAAATTGATGGTTGCTTAGGAAGTTCAGCCATAAGTGTATTGTGCAACACGCTTACGAGATAATCAACGCCCACTTATCCGTGCATCTTGGCACTTCCATGTGCCCATGTTGGAGGGAGAATCTGGCAGCAAACAGAATCCGGAATCATGCATGAGTTGACCGAACTGTAACCAAAGAGTGCCGAAAAAATTTCACGCCATCGCTTTTTCCAAACGCGTGATGCGTTTTTCGTGATCTTTCACTTTCCCCGTCAGCCGCTTATCCACATTCACCAAGACATCCAGGATCTGATTGCTGTCCTCTCGAGCATTTTTGAACTGTTCTTTCGTTTCCTCTCGAGCCTTCTTGAATTGCTCGACGATCAATTGGAATTGCTTATGGATTAAAACCTCGAGTCGTTGCATGTCTGCCTTCGTTGCCGGAGTCGCATCGTCCATAGATCGGCATCATAGTCATCGATCTCGGAAAGGCAAGATCAAGAAGGCATTTTCCAATCTTTTCGCAGAGCCTGATCCAAAGCGCATGATCTCCATGACGAAAGTGCAAGTGGCAAAGAAATGAGATATGACGTGTCTCGTACGTTATCCTCGCCACAGTCGCTCGAACTCTTCTGGCTCCATGCGCGCAAGACGCAAGATACTTCGGAGCGTGCCCGTTCTCAAATCCTCATTCCCGTGCACCGGTACGGGAACATGAAGAGATCCTTTGACCAGAATGTGGTGGCTGCCGCGCACGCGGCGGAGCACAAATCCTTGCCTCTCGAGGAACCGAATCATGTCTTTCCCGGAAACGCGTGGAAGTTTACCCATGTGCTACAAGCTCCCCGAAATTCACGCCGCGAATATTGGAGAGCTTCATGACGCGCGATAGGGCTTCCTCCAGGCCGAATTCATCGATGTAGAGTTGAATTCCTTCCTTAAGGTCGGCGATGGCTTCTTCCTCGGTTTTCCCTTCACCGAGCGCCGGCAAATCCGGAATGAACGCCGTGAATCCCCCCATGTCCGCATCGGGAATCAGTTCGATCGCTACGAGAGGAAACGGAGATCGTACCTTGTGTCGTGGCCGACGGTGGAGTGGAGGAACCATCGAGATGATCATAGCAGAAGAGAGTTCGTTCGGGGAGGCCTTTGTGCAAAACTCTATGTGCGGATTATGCTGTTTTCTCATTGTAACCGCAAATACAACTACGCTCCGAGCGTAGCGACGAATCTGTATCCGAAGGGCACGAAAGCTCTCCCGATGATGGAATAGCGAAAACCATTTGATTGGAGCATATTCTCTATAGACTCGAGAGAGTGTGAGTAGACATCGGACTTCATGAGCAATCTACAGAAACCATGGATGAGCAGGTAATCAAGCTGTCGAGACAGCCAAGAAGTTGTACCAAAAGTACGGAAGGCGATGTGACCACGTCGAACCAGAATTCTCCTCCACTCCGCAAACAGTTGGTTGAGGCCCCTTTCATCGAGGTATTCAAACATAAAATCCGTGTCGATAAAGTCGATGGATGCAGCTGGTAGGCCTGAGTTTCTGGCATCTGCTACAACGTAGGATACGTCAGCATCAGGGAATTTCTTGCTGGTCATTTCCTTGCTGTGTTTGATCTGAGCATCTCCCAAATCCAATATGATTATGCGCGCGTGATTATTGAATCTGAGAATGTGTTCGACGAAGATGCTTGATGTGACCTCGCCACATGTGCCGCAGAGAAGTGCAGTGAATCTCTCTTTTTCAATATCCAACGGTGTGCCCATTCGTCGAAAGCCTTTCAGCGATGCTCTATATACCCAGCGTAGATAGCGAGGAAAAATGGGGTTTGAACTGACAAGAATTTTATAGCGTCGATAGAAGTCATTGGAGATCACTCGCGCAATAGTACAGATTCATTGTATGGACACAAACTCCCAGCAGCTCATATCAAAATTGTAATAACATCCAGTGACCCGCTCCAAAAAATTTCACGCCATCGCTTTTTCCAAACGCGTGATCCTTTTTTCGTGATCCTTGGTTTGCGCCGTCAGTCGCTTATCCACGTTCACGAGGACATTCAGGATTTGATTGCTGTCCTCCCGAGCAGCCTTGAATTTCTCTTTGATGTCTTGCCGCATTTCCTTGAATTGCTCATTCACGAATTTGAACTGCTCATCGATGGATTCAAACCTCTGATTCACCCCCTTGAACTTCTCATCGATTGATTCAAGCTTCTGATCCACACCCTTGAATCGTTCGTCGATGAATCCAAACTGCTCATGAATTCCCGTGAACTCCTCGGCGACTATCTTGAATTGCTCTCGGATAAAAGCCTCGAGTTGTTGTAAGTCTGCCTTCGTTGCGGGTGATGTATCGTCCATGGAGGGGAATCGTAGCTATCGATCTCGAAAAAGCAAGATCGATGCATTCCGCTCTTGTCCGCCTTCTCTCGTTCCCCTAGGATACCGCCGCTTTTTTCAGTCGCGGGCATCCTTCGACTCCGCTCAGGATGACATGCCCGCTTTCATTCACCTTTCTATGCCTGGTTCCGTTTCCCAAGTTCTCGGCGCGGTGGTGGACTGCGCTTTTCCTGCCGGCGAGGAGCTCCCGCCGATCTTTTCCGCGCTTCGCTTGAAGCTCGGCGACCGCACGCTCACCCTCGAAGTCCAACAGCATCTGGAGGGTGGATCGGTCCGCACGATCGCGATGGATTCCACGGACGGCCTTGCGCGCGGCGTCACGGTCGAGAATACGAAGGCGCCCATCTCCGTTCCCGTGGGGCCGGAAACGCTCGGGCGCATGTTCAACGTGCTCGGGGAGCCGATCGACGGCATGCCTGCCGTGAAGACGAAGAAGACGTATCCCATCCACCGCAGTGCGCCGCTCTTCACGGAGCAATCGACCGCAACGGAAGTGCTCGAGACCGGCATCAAAGTGATCGACCTCATCTGCCCCATCCTCAAAGGCGGCAAGGTCGGCCTCTTCGGGGGGGCGGGAGTCGGCAAGACCGTCGTCGTCAAGGAACTGATCCGCAACATCGCCGCGGAGCACGGGGGTCTCTCCGTGTTCGCCGGGGTGGGGGAGCGATCCCGCGAGGGCAACGATCTCTATTACGAGATGAAGGAATCCGGCGTGCTCGACAAAACCTCGCTCGTCTTCGGGCAGATGAACGAGCCCCCCGGGCCGCGTCTCCGTGTCGTGCTCACGGGTCTCTCCATCGCCGAGTACTTCCGCGACGAAGAAAAGCGCGACGTGCTGCTCTTTATCGACAACATCTTCCGTTTCACACAGGCAGGATCCGAAGTCTCCGCGCTGCTGGGACGCATTCCCTCGGCCGTGGGCTACCAACCGACCTTAGCTGTGGAAATGGGACAGGTCCAGGAACGCATCACCTCCACCACGAAGGGATCTATCACTTCCGTTCAGGCGGTGTACGTTCCCGCGGATGACCTCACCGATCCCGCCCCGGCCACCACCTTCGGGCACTTGGATTCCACGATCGTGCTCACGCGAGCGCTGACCGAACTCGGTATCTACCCGGCGGTCGATCCGCTCGATTCCACCTCGACCATCCTCAGCGCCGCGATCGTCGGCCAGGAGCACTACGACACGGCGCGCGGCGTCCAGCGCACGCTCCAGCGCTACAAAGATCTCCAGGACATCATCGCGATCCTGGGCATGGAGGAACTCAGCGACGATGACAAGCGCGCGGTGCAGCGCGCCAGGAAAATCCAGCGCTTCCTCAGTCAGCCGTTCTTCGTCGCCGAAGTCTTCACCGGCACGCTCGGCAAGTTCGTCACGCGCGAGCAGACGGTGAAGGGATTCAAGGCGATCCTCGAGGGGGAATATGATGATATTGGCGAGCAGGCGTTCTATATGAAGGGAGCGATTGAGGAGGTGAGGGCCTGATGTGTATGTGGTATATGGTATGTCATATGTGGTATGACTTGGATTGATCCCCTGCTACACGCGACTTTTCCATACTACATACAATATACGACATACCATATACTTGTCTCATGAGCCTGCATCTCTCCATCATCACGCCCGACCAGGTCATCTTCGAGGGGGATGCGGACTCGATCAGTCTGCCCACTCCCGACGGCGAGATCACCGTTCTGCCCCATCACATTCCGCTCATGTCGATCCTCGTCCCGGGATCGATGATCGTGCGCCGGTTGGGGGGAGAGGAGATCTTCGCGGTCTCCGGGGGCGTCATCGAAGTCGATGGCAAGGCCGTCCGCGTTCTCGCGGATACAGCTGATCGCGCGGAAGGTCTTGAAGAGGAAGCGATCCTCCGGGCGAAAGCGGCGGCCGAGAAGCTCGTCTCCGAGAAACGTCACGATGTCGAGGGCTTCGCGGAGGCGACCGCCATTCTCGACCGCGAACTCGGGAGGCTGAAGACAGTGCGGAGGCGCCGCACGCGCAGAGCGTCACCGCCCGCTGGTAGTTAGTGGTGCGCAAACCCTACGAAGATCTTCGTCACGCTGTTTTCGGATAGAACTCTTCCATCGCTGATGCCATTTGCAAAGATTGTTTCACTTGTTCCCGTATTTCTTCTGGGAATTCCTTGAGCCTTCTTTTGACGTCGAATGGAGCCCCTGACCGCAAGGCTTCGGCGTATTCCCATGCCAACTTTCCGATTTGCGCTTTTTGGCTCAGCGGTGGGGGCCCGAAGCTTGAATCGTCGATTGTCTCTACCATAGCAGTGGGGGGGCACGGTCATAGTAGTCGATGCTTGGAAGACGTCAAGGAAATCGGTACAATCTCCTCTCGATGCAAGAGAAAGAAAAGAAGGAAGACTCCCTCTGGCTCGCCCTCAAGCTCGCGTGGGACCTCGGCTACATCATCGCCATCCCCGCGGCGGTCTTCGGGTTCGGCGGTGCGTACCTCGACAAATACATGGGAACCTCGCCGCTCTTCCTCCTTCTCGGCCTCGCCTCGGCACTTGGTCTCTCGAGCATTGGGGTGAAGCGGATCGTGCAGAAGATCATTCGGTGATGTGCAGAGACAGGAGATTTTCCTCGAATCGGTTTCACAAATGGATCAAACACCGCAGGCGTGTACGCCTGCTCCCCAGGATATAAAATTTTCAATTTTCAATTTTTCATTTTCCATTACCATAGCGATATGGCCGCCATCGAAGCCCCCCCGCTCTCATCCGAAACCGTCGCGCATCTCGGTTCCTTCGAGATCCGCAACACCATGCTCATGGCGTGGCTCGCAATGATCGTGCTGACGGCGATTTCGCTCGCGGTACGCGGCACCAAGTATCGCGAAATTCCCGGGCGCTTCCAGATGTTGATGGAGCTCGTCATCGGGGGGCTCTTCGACTTCTTCGATTCCATCGTGGGGAATCGCGACCAGACCCGGAGATTCTTCCCGCTCGTCGCGACGATCTTCCTCTTCCTCGTCGCCGCCAACTGGATGGGAATTTTGCCGGGGGTGGGGAGCATCACGGTTGCCGGGATGGTCGAGGGCCATGCTACCGCTCTTCCACTTCTGCGTTCGATGAATGCAGATGTAAACATGACGCTGGCGATCGCGCTGATTTCGGTCATCATGACGCAGGTCTTCGGGATCGCGATGCTTGGGATCGGCCCGCACCTGGGCAAGTACTTCGTCGCGCCATGGAGGGAGCCCATCATGAGTTTTGTCGGCATTCTCGAGCTCATCGCTGAACTTGCGAAGATTATCTCCTTCTCCTTCCGTCTCTTCGGGAACATCTTCGCCGGCGAGGTCCTCCTGGTCGTCATCTCCTTCCTCCTTCCGTTCCTGGGCCCCTTGCCCTTCCTCGGCCTCGAGATCTTCGTCGGCTTCATCCAAGGTCTTGTGTTCGCGCTGCTCACAATCGTCTTCCTGAAGATGGCGACGCAGGCGCATGGAAGTCATACGCATGCTTGAACGCGAGAGTTCAACGGCTCAGAATTCAGAGGTGCAGAGCAATGATCGACGATGTCATTGGTCAATTTCTCTGAACCGTTGAACCGTTGAAATCTGTAACACACCCCACGACCCCTTGATTGTCCTTCTCTGAGTCCCTACACTCTTCGCGCTTAGATTTCTTTTTCCTTTCCTGTCAACTCCTATGGCAGCAACTGATGTCGCACAGGCCGCCGGTACGGCCCTCACGGATAAGAATCTCTACGTCGCCATGACCATGGCAATCGGAGCGATGCTCCCCGCCTTCTCCATCGGGTGGATTGGCAGCAAGGCGATGGAAGCCATTGGCAGAAATCCGGAGGCTGCCAGCCGCATCCAAACACCGCTCGTCCTCGTGGTCGCCTTCGCCGAAGCCATCGCGATCTACTCGCTGGTCATCGCCCTCATCATCAAGTTCGTCTGAGGAACCGCACGGAGGGTGCCTGCGGGTTCTCTGTGATTTGTCTCTTCGCGTTTTGTTACATTGTCAAATGGCTCCATGGTTCGCAAGCGATACCTCACGCAACTTCTGAGCACAACCTCAATCCTTGCCATGCAAACCATGTAGCAATGTAGCCATGTAACCATTTGTTCTCCTCTCACGACCTCAACCTCACGTCCTTCTCCGTATGGAACTCCTCGCAAAACTCGGCGTTGACTGGAAGCTCCTCCTCGCGCAGGTCGTCAATTTCTCGATCATTCTCGGAGTATTGAGTTTCTTCATCTACCGTCCGCTCCTGAATCTCCTGGATGAGCGCCGTGGGCGCATTGCCAAGGCGATGGAAGATGCCAAGCGCATCGAGAATCAGCGGAAGGAGATGGACGAGTTCCGCCTGCAGCAGATGAAGAAAGTCGATCAGGAGGTCGGGGCGTTCCTCGAGCGCGCCAAAGGAGAAGCGGAAATCATCAAGCAGCAGATTCTGGATGCCGCCAAGAAGGAAGCCGAGCACGCGCTCGCGAAAGGCCGTCAGCAACTTGCCGATGAGCGGGCGACGGTCTTCCAAGAGGTGCAGGGGACGCTCACGTCGGTGATCGTACGGATGACCGAGAAGATCCTGGAGCGAGAATTTTCCGATCATGATCAGAAGCGCCTTGTGGCGGCGCTGCACAAAGAACTTCCTTCCCATCTTCCATGAAACCGAGTCCTCAAGACATCGCGCAGGCGTTCGTGGAAAGTTGCCGGGAGCTCCCCCCCGAGCAGTTTCCGCGCGCGTGCGACGCTGCGCTTTCTCTCCTCGAAACACTCGGTCACTCCTCCGCCATTCGCACGTTCCCGCGTCTCGTGCATGCGGCATGGATGCAGGGCGGCGGGGCGATTCCTGCAATGCTCACCTCCAAGACGGGCTCGCTCGGTTCCGAGAAAGCGGAGATCATCTCCTCGCTCGAACAGGCGCTCCGACGCACGGTCGACGTGGAAGAGGCGGCCGATCCGCGTCTCATCGGCGGTATCAGAGTACGCGTGGGCGATGAGCGCTTCGATGCCACGCTCCGCGGCGCGCTGGATCGCCTGACCGCCGATCTCCTGCTTCCCGTTTCGGCAGCCATCGCTCGGTGACAGGCGCATTTCTCTTCCCATCTTCCCCATGACTCTCGCACAGGCGCTTCTAAAGACGCTCGAAGAACGCATCGCTTCGCATCGCGGAGGGGTGCAAGCCGAGCACGTGGGGACGGTCGTCGAGGTCGGCGACGGCATCGCCAGAATCGACGGCCTCTCGAAGGTCGGATCGTCGGAAATGCTGGATTTCGGCAACGGCATTCTCGGCAGCGCCCTCAACCTTGATGAGGCGGGAGTGGGTGCGATCATTCTCGGTGACTACAGTCTGGTGAAGCAGGGCGATACGGTCCGCTCGACGGGCAAAATCCTCTCCGTGCCCGTGGGGGAAGCGCTCATCGGGCGCGTCGTTTCGCCCCTCGGCGAAGCCAAAGACGGCGGACCAGCCATCCCGAAGAAGACGCTCTACCCCGTCGAGAAGATCGCGCCGCGCGTCATCGAGCGCAAGTCCGTCACGATCCCGCTCCAGACCGGCATCGCGGCGATCGATTCCATGATCCCGATCGGCCGCGGCCAGCGCGAGCTTCTCATCGGCGACCGCCAGACGGGGAAGACCGCCGTCGTCCTCGATACGATCCTCAACCAGAAATCGACGCAGACATCCGAGCGTCCCGTCATCTGCATCTACGTCGCGATCGGGCAGAAGGAATCGAAGGTCGCCAAGATCGTCGACGTTCTCACGAAGCACGGAGCCATGGACTACACCATCGTCGTCTCCGCGGGCGCTTCGGAATCCGCCGCTCTCTCGTACATCGCGCCGTTTTCCGGGTGCGCGATGGGCGAGTACTTCCTCGATCAGGGCAAGGACGTCCTGTGCATCTACGATGACCTCTCCAAGCACGCGTGGGCGTACCGGCAGGTCTCGCTCCTCCTGCGCCGCCCGCCGGGCCGCGAGGCGTACCCCGGCGACGTCTTCTACCTCCACTCGCGCCTGCTCGAGCGCGCGTGCTGC
>JACQCJ010000057.1 GCA_016201685.1 Candidatus Peregrinibacteria bacterium
AAAAATCTTCCAGGCCGTAGGAGTTGCGCCTCCGCCCAGCGTGATGCCGAATGGTAGATTTCCTGGTGCCACGCTCTGCGTCATGCCCTGATCGTTGGCTTCAGGATGCCATCTCATTTTTACAACTGTAGAAGTTCAGTCTGACGTACAGAATATCAACGTTCACAAACAAAGAAAGGGATCTATGTTGGAAAATTATATATAAAGATTTTTATAATTATTGTCAATGAATGGTGGGCGAGGGTGGAGTTGAACCACCGACCACAGGTTTATAAGTCCTGTGCTCTAACCAACTGAGCTACTCGCCCATTGTTTCGATACTATCATCACACCAACTGCCTGCCCACCGAAGCCTGCCCAAGTTCGAGCATGAGAAGCTGTATCTTCGTTGTGGAAACATCTGGAGCGCAGATAGGAACTACTTGCCCATGGTGCACGGCGTATGGCGCTCAACCCTTCTTTCCCTGCACATCGCTGACCTCTGAAGCAATTCGTTCAAGAACCTTCAAGACATCCTCCTTTGTCTCTGCTCCACTGTGCACGATTGCCGCTGCAATGCCATCGCAAACGGCGTCGGAATGTCCGCCGAGCTCAAGTCCCTTGCTGTTTCCGAGGATTGTAGTGCTCTTCCACTGGCCGCGGATTGGGGGGGGTATCTCCTCGTCAGTGATGGTGATAACTTCTCGCATAGATCAGAATGAATGGAGTTTACAGACCTCGCGTGTCAACGCAAGGCTTGTGTGTTATGTGCCTTTCAGTCGTTCGACGAACGCCCGCGCCTCCTTCTTCGTCGTGAGTTCTCCTCGCAACTGCGCTTCATGGAGCATGGAGAGGATCTCCCCCACTCTCGCCCCCGATCCGATGCCGAGGATGCGCATGATCTCATCGCCCGAGAGGAGCGGCTTCTGTGGACGTGGATGGGCGTCGAGGAAGTGCTGCTGATCATTCAAGATTCGGTCATAGAGTGAGTAATCGGCCGGGTCGGTTCCGGCTATATCCAGGTACATGAGCTTCACGAGATCGTTGAACCACGGGTGGAAGTACCAGTGTGCCTTGCGACTCTCCGGCATCTCCAGGAACGCCGTCATCATCATGTGGTGCGCGATCATCCAAGAGATTTTCTCGATGCGTTTCCTTGGATATTGCAGCCGACCGAGCGCCGCTTCCGCCTTCTGCGCCGAGACCTGCGCATGGTGATCGAAGCGGATGCGTTCCTTGAGGCTGAATGTTTCCGCCTTGCCGCAATCGTGGAAGAGGGCGGCGAGGCGGACATCGATGTCGTCGTCCTCACGGAAGCTGCGCAGGACCATCATCATGTGCTCCCACACGTCGCCCTCGTGGTGGAAGTCCGCGGGCTGCGGAATGCCTTTGCAGACGGAAAGCTCGGGCAAAAAATGCGCAAGCATCTCGAATTCGCGCAAATCCTCGAGTGCCCGGTCCGGATGCGGTCCCAGGAGCATCTTCTCCATTTCCTCTCGTTGTCGGGAACCGGAAAGGATCAACACTTTGTCTGCAAGTTCTTGGAGAGACCGGTACGTCTCCGGATGGTACTGGCCATTGAGCAAGGAGCGAAAGCGGACCGCTCTGGGCAACCGCAGCGCATCGTGGCGGATGCGCACGGTTGGATCGCCGATGAAGCGGATGAGTTTCTCCTGGAGATCCGCAGTCCCCTCGAACGGATCATACAGTTCGCGCGAGATCGGATGCCAGTAGAGCGCGTTGATCGTGAAGTCGCGACGTTTGGCGTCTTGCTCCCGCGTGCCGAAGACGACCGATTCCGGATGCCGACCGTCCGACGCCGCATCATCCTCACGGAATGTCGTCACTTCGAAGGTATCTTTCCCCATGCGCACGCGCACGCTGCCATGCACGGCGCCCTCGGCAAGGTCCTGCGCGAAGACATTCTCGATCTGCTCCGGGGTCGCACTCGTCGCGATGTCGATGTCCTTGGGAATCTCTTCCTGCAGCATCTGCCGCACTGCCCCTCCCACCCACCAAGCGTCGAATCCCGCATCCGTGAGCTTCTCGACGATGGAATAGGCATGTTCACCTCTCGGCGTTTCGAGAGTCCGGGCGATGATGGATTTGGAGAGAGGCATACGTGGCATGGAGTATATGGTATGTCGTATGTGGTATGTCCGCGCGCAATACCATATACGATATACTGCATACCATATACTTTCTCTATGCTACACTTCGCCATCGCTGGCTGCCCCCTCTCGACTCCCAAACCGGGCGGCACCGTGGAAGGACTCAAGCGCGCGCATGAGCTCGGCATCGAAGCGATGGAGATCGAGTGGGTGCAGAATGTCCCTTCCGATCCCAAGAGGATGGAGGAGATTCGCAGGACTGCGGAAGGACTGAAGATATCATTGACAGTTCACGCACCGTACTACGTCAATCTCAATACTCCTGATCCCTCCAAGCTCGCTGCGAGCAAGGGGCGTGTTCTCAAAGCGCTCGCGATGAGCGAGATCGCCGGCGTGCGTTCCGTGTGCGTTCACGCCGCGTTCTATCTCGGTCTTCCTCCCGAGCAAGCGTATGACAATATTCGGCGTGCCGTTGCGGATATTCTCAAGCAGAAGAGCAAACTCTTTCCCTCCGTGAACCTCGCGCTCGAGACGATGGGAAAACCAAGCCAATTCGGAACGCTCGAGGAGGTCTTGCGTATCAGTAAGGAGTTCGACCTCTATCCCTGCATCGATCCCGCGCACCTCCACGCTCGCACGAACGGCGCCGTCAATTCCGCCGCCGAGTGGAATGCGATGTTCGATCAGTACGCGGAATTCCTGGGGAAAGATTCCCTCAAACACATGCACATGCACTTCTCCGGCATCGCGTACGGACCCAAGGGCGAGAAGCACCATTTGCCGCTGCGAGAGAGCGATGCGAAGTGGGAAGATTTTCTCAGGGTGCTCAAAAAAAGGAAGATCGAGGGGGTGGTGGTATGTGAGTCGCCGCTCCTGGAGGAGGATACGATGCTCATGCGTGATACGTATGCGTCATTGTGATGATGTTGACTCTTACCAATAACCAGTAACCAATAACTAGAAACTTTCGTCAGCGCTTGTACAGTGTCCGCAATCACTCCTCTCTTTTCTATGAACCTCGCCATCAACGGATTCGGTCGCATCGGCCGACAGGTCTTGCGCATCATCCAGGAAAAGCATCCGGAGATCCGCGTGGTGCTCATCAACGATCTCACGGACGGCGAGACGCTCGCCCACCTGTTCGAATTCGATTCGACGTACGGACACTACGACTGCGCCGCGAGCTTCAAGGATGGAGTTCTTAGAACCAAGAATGAGGAAATTCGGATCACGGCGAGCAAGGATCCGGCAACACTTCCGCACAAGGATCTCGCGGTTGATGTCGTCCTCGAATGCACGGGAAGATTCACGAAGCGCGAAGAAGCGTCGATTCACATCAAGGCTGGCGCCAAGAAGGTCATTATTTCGGCTCCCTGCAAAGATAAAGCCGATGGAACGTTCTGTATGGGCGTCAACGAGCAGACGTATGATCCCAAAACCATGCACGTCGTGAGCAACGCATCGTGCACCACCAACTGCCTTGCGCCGATGGCAAAAGTCCTCAATGACAGCTTCGGTATCGTGTGCGGTCTCATGACAACCATCCACAGCTACACCAACGATCAAAACCTCCTCGACCTCCCGCACAAGGACCTGCGCCGCGCACGCGCCGCCGCGGTGAACATGGTCCCCACGAGCACCGGAGCCGCCAAAGCCATCGGTCTCGTGATCCCCGCCCTCGAAGGCAAGATGAACGGTGTTTCGATCCGCGTACCGACCCCCACCGGCAGCATCACCGATCTCACGGTCGTCACGCAGAAACCGACGAGCAAAGAAGACGTCAATGCTGCTTTCGAGAAAGCAGCGAACGGATCAATGAAGGGCATCTTGGGAGTGGAGCACCGCCCGCTCGTCCTCAAAGATTTCGTCGGCGACCCACGAAGCTCCATCATCGATGCCGAATTGACACAGGTCATTGGAGGCACCCTGATCAAAACTTTCTCCTGGTACGATAATGAATGGGGGTACTCGAATCGGCTGGTGGAGTTGGCGGAGTTTATAGGAGGAAAGCAATAGAACCATTGTGAAAATCTTCGGGAACTGTCCGCGGGCAAGAATGCCCGCTCCTCAGGGGATAATTATTGTTTCGGGGAGATGAAGCTCTGCTGAATGAAGATCATTCCTTGTCTTTCTTCTCATCCACCACCTCCGCATCGACAGTCTTGTTTTCTTTCGAGTCACCACTCGCTTTTTCCGCGTTTTTCTTCTGCGCCTCCCCGTCGGCCGTAGCCTTGGCGGAGGCTGATTCATACACCATTTTCCCAATCTCCTGGGCCGCCAGACCCAGTTCCTCGGTTCCCTTCTTGATCGCCGCGCCATCGGCTGATTCGTTCTTCAGGAGGTCCTTGAGGGCGTTGATCTTCTCGTTCACGGACTTCTTGGTCGCATCGGGGATCTTCGCATCGTACTCGCGCATTTGCTTCTCGATACTGAAGATGAGGGCATCGGCCTGGTTGCGCGTTTCGATCAATTCCTTCTTCTTGCGGTCATCCTCGGCGTGCAGTTCGGCGTCCTTTCTCATCTTGTCGACTTCCTCCTTGCTGAGCCCTGTCGAGCCCTGGATCGTGATGTGCTGTTCCTTCCCTGTACCCTTGTCCTTGGCTTTCACGCTCAGGATGCCATTCGTGTCGAGATCGAACGTCACTTCAATCTGCGGCATGCCGCGCGGAGCGGCGAGAACACCATCGAGGATGAAGCGCCCGAGTGACTTGTTGTCCGCCGCCATCTCGCGCTCGCCCTGCACCACGTGGATCTCCACGGAGGTCTGATTGTCCGCAGCGGTGGAGAACACCTGGCTCTTGCTCGTGGGGATTTTCGCGTTGCGCTCAATGATCTTGGTTGCGACGCCACCGAGCGTCTCGAGCCCCATCGAGAGCGGCGTCACGTCCACGAGCACAATGTCTTTGTCGATATCGCCGCCGAGCACGCCCGCCTGAATGGCCGCGCCCACCGCCACGACTTCGTCGGGATTCACGCCCTTGTGCGGTTCCTTGCCGAAGAGCTCCTTGGCTTTCGCCACCACGGCCGGCATGCGCGTCATCCCGCCCACGAGGACCACTTCGTCGATGTCGCCCTTGGAAAGGTGCGCGTCCTGGAGCGCCGACTCGCACGGTTTCACCGTCCGCTCGATCAAATGCCCGACGAGCGCCTCGAGCTTGGCCCGCGTGAGCTTCATCGTGAGATGCTTGGGACCGCTCGCGTCCGCGGTGATGAACGGCAGGTTGATCTCCGTTTCCGTCGCCGAGGAGAGCTCGATCTTGGCCTTCTCCGCGGCTTCACGCAGTCGCTGCAACGCGATCTTGTCCTTGCTCAAATCGACCCCCTGATCCTTCTTGAATTCACTCAAAATCCACTCGATGATCACCTGGTCGAAGTCATCGCCGCCCAAGTGTGTGTCCCCGTTCGTCGCGATCACTTCGAAGACCCCATCGCCCATCTCGAGCACCGAGACATCGAACGTGCCGCCGCCGAGGTCGTAGACGATGATCTTCTGATTTTTGCCTCCTTTCTCGAGCCCGTACGCGAGCGCCGCGGCCGTCGGTTCGTTGATGATGCGCACCACCTCCAGCCCCGCGATCTGCCCCGCTTCCTTCGTCGCCTGACGCTGCGAATCGTCGAAGTACGCCGGCACGGTGATGACGGCTTTGGAGATGGTCGTTCCCAGGAACGCCTCCGCATCCTTCTTCAACTTCTGGAGCACCTTCGCGCTCACTTCCTGCGGGAGCATCTCCTTCCCGTCCACAACGATCACCGCGCGCTGCTCCTTCCCCTCCTTTGCCTCGAAGGGCATGCGCTTGGCTTCTTCACCCACTTCGGAGAACCGTCGCCCGATGAAGCGCTTGGCGGAGAAGATCGTGCGCTTGGGATTCGTCACGGCTTGGCGCTTGGCGGCCACGCCCACGAGGACTTCATTGTCCTTGTACGCCACGACGGACGGCGTCGTGTTGTTGCCTTCCGCATTGGGGATCACCTGTGGCTCGCCGCCTTCGATGACCGCCATGCAGGAGTTTGTGGTGCCGAGGTCGATTCCGATGATCTTGGACATGTGAGGGAATGAAAAAGATGAACTATCGTGGATTATCACTCGTCATTTTAGAGTGATAAATCGCGCGAGTCAACGAACTTTCCCCACTTCTCTTGATCATGATGGAAAGCATCCATCGACACAATCGCTGAATGTCACGAGCAAGTCGACCGCTGGCTTGTACATCCAAAGCTTCAAATTTCTTTACGAAAGCGGCACTGAACATTTGAATTTCGGGGAGCTCCGCATCGTATCTCAATCGCTTTCTCGTTTCCTTGATCAGTTCGGTCATCATGATCTTCTTCCCCTGATTCTGTATCCCAGTCAAATAGAGCTCGTATATGAGAACAGATGCTGCGGTAAAGAATGTAAAATTACGTCGGAGCTCTTCCTTGGTCTTGCGTCTCGACCATGTCGCGAGATTCGACTGAATTGCAGTGATCTCCTTATGAAGATCCTCCAATGCTTGCGATTCTTCGACTTTTCCTTGTGCGCTTGCCCACATGAAATCCGTTTCCAATTCGATGCGCCATTGTTTAATACCAACTTGCATTTAAAACGTTAGGATTAGAGACTGTGGGAGAACTCTTTCTCCCTCCTACATATGTCTCGACCTTGCGCTGATCTTCCCACGCGAACAGAGAAACGGATGCGTGCTCTTCTCCGAGAAACCAACAGCA
>JACQCJ010000058.1 GCA_016201685.1 Candidatus Peregrinibacteria bacterium
AAGATGGAACGGGAGGTGCGAGCATGGACGAAGAAACGCAACGAGCATCGCTGCTGCATCACCTGGAAATTCACGAAGGAGAAGGCCGCGAAAACATTTCCTTCTCTATATACAGAAACTTAGAGAATGATGTACTAGGACTTTGACACTCGGCTTGCCGCGCAAAAACCGATGGACGCCTCGAACATGGTGCCGTTCTTGACGGCACAGGTCGTAGAACAGCTTTCGGCTGTCCATAGCGACCTCCTTTCATTTGTAAGAAGACATCCTCAGCAACAGATAGACACGGAACATCCGTGCAAAGATCTTCAGCCTTTGTTGCCAAGGAACTTGATTATAGTACAACTAATTCAATATTTGTCAATGACATCCAAATCCACTTTCTTGGCTTTAGGATGCGGCAATTGAATACTTCTTCACCAGATACAGCGGATGCCAGCATTCCTTTGCTGTGCGAAGGCCGGGTATCCCCAAGTCTTCCTCTCGATTGAGCTCGGTGTACTGCAGAGGGACCGCTTTTACAAACTCATGCAGGACCAATGGATAGAGACCGATGAATGCCTTGTTTGCATGTTCAAACTGCTCGAGAAACATCGTGGGATTCAGAGCATTGCCTATGGCGAACGCTTCGAGTCTTCCCTTGATGCGGATGCCGACGCCGAGAAGTTTGAGTGCCTCGAAGTTCTTCATTGCGAGATGCAGCGACGAGATCTCATCGAGCGCGGAATTCATCCCCGGCCGCTCCTCGCTCTCCATCCACCGGTCGAGCACCGAAACACACTCCTCGTGCAGCAATCCGTTCAAAGGAACGACGTCTGGATCAAATGGTAGACACTTCTTGATGAGATTGCGCTTCGATGCGTATTTGCTCCCTACAAGCGTGCGCAGCCCCTCGAGACTGTACACATAATCGAAGCGCGTCGGCTCTTCCTTCAGCGTCAAGCCGAGCCCCTGCAGCTTCTGCGCCAGTGGCTCATCGATATAGAGGAAAATATAGCCTCGTGATGGCGGAAGAAGATCACGGATGATGCGTTCCGGCTCAGGACCGATCGGCGGATACCACTTGCGCGTCTCGTTTCTCTTCTGGAAGCAAATCACAAGGTGGCCTTCGACCTCCGTGAAGAGATGGTTGCGACTCTCTCCCCACAGGAACATCTGCGAGAAACACATCTCGCAGACTCGCTGCGGATACGTTTCAAAATACCGCTGCAGTGCGGCGCGGTCCTCCAGCCTGACGGGTCGCATCGATGGAAGCGGGGGCTGCATCAGCATCGATAGAATCAGTGGCAAAGACAATGGTCTTTCCCTTCATGCACCGTATTCCATTCCTCGCGCTCGGCGAGAATCTTGCTGCGCAACCCGGTGCCGGCGAGGATGCGTTCCGGCTTTACGCTTGCGAGCGTTTGATCGCGTTCCTCGGAGGGATAGAGGACCGTGTACATTTCCGGCAGCATCGACTGCATCGCCTCCGTGAGCATGATTCTGCGGGAGAGATCGACGTAGCGTTCGAAGGAGGTATCGGCATCTTCGAGTATCATATCGACGCCGGTCGCGGGGACGATCTCGTTCTTTACGGTTTTGAAGTACGTGAGCACCATGCCGTCGCCGCCGAGCTCCTTGGTTTGGATCGGCATGATCGCATCGGCCTCTTCGTTCTCGCCCATTGCACGCAGCATGCGCGCCCACGATTGCTTCACGAGGGTAAGGTCATGCACTTGGCAGAAACCCCCGAGGCACTTGAAGCCGTAGTAGAGCGCGACCGCGAGATAGCACGTCAACATGCTTGGGAAAATCCGGCCTCGTTGCAGAGCGTTCCCCACTCCCTCAGGCGTACACGGAACGGCGATGGTGCCACCGAACGAGCGCAGGACGCCGTTCTCCAGCTTGAGCCGCACGCGGTGGTTCTCGTCGTCCAGCGCCCAGAAGAGATAGGTTCCCCATTCTTTCTCGAGCGAGAATGCGCCGGGAAGATTGTTGAAGTGCTCGTGCACGAGGGGCGTGCATGCGGGATCGAAAAGAAAGCGGTGGAGGAGCGACGTTGGATCATCCAGATGCTTCTGCAGGAGAAGTTCCTTCACGAGTGTCTCGATCTCCAGATAGAGCAGATCCGGAATCGTCTGCGCGGGACGATGCCAGGTGGCATGGAACAGTTTCGGCCACAGCGCATGATTGATCATGGTGATTTGGCTGCAGAGATCGGGCGCGGCCAAGACGTCCGGGCGGGCAAATTCCCGTTCCAGAAGTGCACGGATTTTTTCTCCTCGTCCGGCTGCGATGTCCCCTGCCTTCTCTCGCTTGAGCAGCTGCGATTCAGCCTTCGTAATATCGTCGCGCGTGAAGGCGCGCGTACCGTAGACCGTCGACATTTTCACGGTATCAGGAAGAATGGGGAGCCGAATGAGGTTCCCGGAACCGTTCATCCCGCCATGGAACAACATACCGCGCGGGTAGCCGGAGGCGTTGTTGAGAGAGACACTCGAAAATGAGAAAACGACAAGGTGGCGCATTGCCGGATCCATGAGGCCGAGATACGGGATGGCGGAAATGATGTTCGCATTCACCCAGAACGGATGATCGATGGTGCTGTGATGGTCGGTGGTGGAGACGAGCGGGAGACGCGCGAGTTGTCGAGCAACGTGATCGGCCGTTTCCTTCCCCAGCCGCTTCTCGATGATCTGTCGCGCGACCTCGATGAGTTCCGGCTTCCTTTCGTCCAGCAATGGGCTGGGGTTCACATCGAGGAAATCTTGCGCGTAATGATGAAGCGTCTTCCCCCCGTGCTTCTGCATGATCTCCCCCAGGATCGGGCGACGCTGCCAGATGCGTTCGCGGAGAATCTGCAAGATTTCCTGGAGCGAGGGCACCGGAGAAGATGCTGCTTGGGGATCATCTCTCCAGGGAGGTGTATCGGTGGTGTCGAGAATGGCGTCGAGAACACGCGGGTTCAAGACAGGCTTCATACGAAAGGGGTAAGGCTTCGCTCTCTGCTCAGCGGAGGTTCCTTCAAGTACTAAAATAAAACAAAAACATATTATTGTACAACCTATTCTGGCATTGCGAAAAAATCAAGAGTCTCCCGTCAAAAACGTCTAGACGTCGTAAAGGGCGCGGGGATTCGTTTTCGAGGGGTACGGCGATGGTGACCTTCACATTCTTCGCTGATTCCCGTCACGATTCCTTGGAACGAAAGACGTACGGGAAAACCCCTGTGTCGTTCTGTCAATCATGGTGTCGGGAAATGTGCCATCGGATCCACCAACGCTTCATCCATGGCAGCGAGAACATCGAGAGGAAGAACCCACCCGAAGGAATGAGCGCTTGCAGAAGGGGAAAGGGAAGTCCGAGGCTCCACAACACAATCAACGCAATGCCGTAAGTCATGACGACAATCGTCAGACGTCGCGTCCAGGAGAGCTCCCATGCCTTCTCTCGTTCCACTCGTCGGTTGCGCTCCAGAATTTCCGCGATCTGCGCTTCCACATTCATATCGCCATTCTATACTCTTTTGGGCGGGACGACCCGCCTACGCTTGCGAGCTACGGCGAGGTTGCTCGCAGATACCGAATCTTCCGAATGTCTGTGGTGATAATGACTCTGGTCGGGACGACTGGACTTCCTTCGGCTCATCCTCGCTCCGCTCGGCTTCGCTCAGGATACACTTCTCGTCCAGTCGCTGTCTTCAGAGTGAATTCTCGAAGGCGAGATATGATTTTGAATTCTGGTCGGATTGACAGACCAAAGGCAGAAACGTTCTGCATGTTCCAACGCGCGTTCCTGAATATCAAGAACACCATCCAGAACAACGGTATCGTGCGACCTATCGAACGCCTTACGCTGGCATTTGCCTACGTAGAGATACCTGTTCTCCTGCCCTGCCAACGCGAGAATCCTTGAAAGATAAGAAGTGAGATCACGGAGACGGGCAAAGAAACTACCGATGTCGCCGGTGTGAGTGTTCCGGTGACCAGCAGTGGTACAAAACTCAAAGCAGCAAGGACAACGCTCAGTGTCACAGCTTGATCCGACAGCTTCCAGAAGAGCGAGCCGAAGGTGGGGGGGAAGAGCGCGAGGCTCAAACTGGCGAGCGAGAGACCCAACGCAATAATATCTTTGTACAAGATTCCAATGATGACACCGACGACTATGAAGAGTGTGATGAAGAATCGGGTCATCCGGCGCATAGAAGATGCACTGAAGCGATGTGTGCGGTGTTGGAGGTCTCGCGTAAAGATCGTGGAAACCACGAACGTGACTGTGTCCGATGAGGATAGACAGACTGCGTAGAGCAGCACCATACCAAGCTCCTTCAATCCACGTGGGAGGAGCGTAGAAAACCCTGCCACGAGCGCATTGTTTGGAGCGATGTCCGGCAACAATTGTTTTGTGACGAGTCCGATCACTGCCAACACAAGAGCAAGGAGAGGCAGAATGAATGTGCCGTACATGAGGCCACGCTTCATCGTCGTAATATCGCGTGCGGCGAACATGCGCTGCCACAAATCCGGCTGCACCATGATGCCGAAGACGCCAATCACCAAGAAGCCAATGAGTGTACCAGCATCCATCTTTCCAATGAGTTGCACGTCTGCTGATGGAATACTCGTTCTTCCAAAGAGATACGCTGCGACCATCACGGTCATGAATATCATGACAAGGAGCTGAAATACATCCGTGTGTACGACTGCCTTGAACCCCGCAAGCAGAAGATAGGTGAGGATGATCAGGCCACCGATGGCGACGGAGAGCTGGTAAGGTATAGGGAAAATGGCCGACAGTACTTGCGCACTCACGATGAAGTTCACCGTCAGCCAGAAGAAAAACGCGATGATGAGAACTACGGAGTATGCAAGTCCACTGCGACGACCGATAGTGTGCAGGAAGTACTCTGGCATGGTGTATACCTTGAGTCCATCTGCCTTCTGTTTGATGCGCGTTGCAAATTGCCGGAGACAGAAAAAACCAAGTCCAAGCCCTATGAAAAGCCAAATCGCCGAGAAACCAAACTGATAGATATAGGCAATGTAGATGGAAAGCGTGGCTCCATCGAAGAAGCCTGCGCTCATTGTCGCCGCAAGCTGGAGACCCATCACATTGCGGTCCGCAATCATAAATCCTTCCTCCGTCTCCTTCCTCGATGCAATCCAACCAATGAACAGTTCCTGTCAGCTTTGCTCCGACTCTTTTGAGATCACGCAGAATGATCATATATTCCATGAACGTGTTTCGCCGGTTCTCAACGGAAAAAACTACCTCATTTCTCCTCCAAATCTATGCCCCTCTTGCCGTATGCGGCGGAGAGCGTCGTTCCGTAACGAACGCAGTCTCTACGTACGGACGTGCAACCTCTGCAAGAAATCAATAGTGTCCATCTTCTCGCCGGACAAGACGTATCCGGTCTATTGCATCGACTGCTGGTGGAGCGACCGTTGGGACTCCATGCAGTACGGGCGGGCGTTTGATTTCAATAGCTCTTTCTCTGAGCAATGGGGGAAATTATTCGACGCCGTTCCAAAGCTTGGTCTATTCCAGCTTCCTGGTGAAGTGAACAGCGCGTACACCCAGGACAATACGGGAGTGAAAAATTGTTACATGACGTTCGATGGGGAAGGCGGCGAAGATTCATACTACGGCGAGACGTTCATCAAGATCAAAGACTGCTGCGACTTCCTGGGGCTGCAACAAACTGAACTCGCCTACGAGTGCGTGCAGTGCCAAGACTGCTACAGCATCACCTTCTCGCGCTTCTGTAGGAATTGTTCCGACTCCGCATTCCTCCTCGATTGCCAGGCTTGCAAACACTGCTTGGGATGCGCAAATCTCTCGCAAAAAGAGCTCTGCATATTCAATGTTCAGTACACGAAGGAAGAATATGAAAAGAAAGTACTCTCCTACGAACTTCATACTCGCAAAGGGCTGGCGCAACTGCGCTCCGAGGCCGAACGTTTCTTCCTCACGCAACCGAGGAAGGCCTGTAGGAATATGATGAGCGAAAATGTGAGCGGCGATGATCTCATACAGTGTAAAAACGTCCTGGACTCATTCGACTGCATTGGCCTGAGCGATTCCCGGTACTGCACTCACACGTACGGAGCATCGGACTGCCAAGATGTGGATGGCTGGGGTAATGGCCTCACGGTTGCGTACGATTCATCCTATGTCGGTGGCGGAGCGCAGAATGTAGCCGCGTGCTTTTACGTGGGCATGGGGGCAAGCAATGTGTACCACAGCGCTTTCTGCATACAGAACGTTGCTAACATCTTCGGTTCCATCGCCCTGATGCATAAGGAGTACTGCATCCTCAACAAGCAATATACGAAAGAGGAGTATGAGACGTTGACGCCGAGGATTCTGGAACATCTGCAGAAGTCCGGCGAATTGGGGCAGTTTTTCGGAACCGAACTCTCGGCCTACGCGTACAACGAATCCGTGGCGCAGGATTACTTTCCATTAAATGAGAAGCAGGCAAAAGAACTGGGATTTACATGGTATTCGGCGGTGAAAGAAATTCCTGCCGTAAAGAAAATCATCGATGCTTCCGCTCTTCCCGAGTCCATAGACGATGTACCCGATGATGTGCTCAACTGGGCAATTCGCTGCCGAGTGACCGAACGTCCTTTCCGCATTCAAAATGCGGAACTGAACTTCTGCCGCAAGATGCACATTCCGATTCCACAGTATCACTTCGATGTGCGTCACGCCGCACGACTCTCTCTACGAAACCCACGCCAAATCTGGCAGAGGCAATGTCAGAAATGTGAGAGGCAGATTGATACGACCTACGCACCGGAACGCCCAGAGATCATCTATTGCGAGGAATGCTACCTGAAAGATATATATTGATTTTGGCTTCCATTAGCCATTGGTCGGGACGACCCGCCTACGCTTGCGAGCTACGGCGAGGTTGCTAGCAGATACCGAATCTTCCGAATGTCTGTGGTGATAATGACTCTGGTCGGGACGACTGGACTCGAACCAGCGACCTCTTGCACCCCATGCAAGCGTTCTAGCCAACTGAACTACGTCCCGAAAATGACAACCGAATGTTGAAGAGAAAGAACAAAGGGGAAACTTGTCCTGATGTTGAGAGTATACAGACCTCATCTCAGAACGGCGACTCATACACCGCACTCTCCCCCAATTCCTCCTCGATGCGCAGGAGCCGGTTGTATTTGCACAGGCGGTCGGTGCGCGAAAGGGAGCCGGTCTTGATCTGTCCCGTCTGGAGCCCCACCGCCAAGTCGGCGATGAAGGTGTCTTCGGTCTCGCCGCTGCGGTGACTCACGACCGCTTTCCATCCAGACTTTTGGGTTGTCTGAATGGCATCCACGGTTTCGCTCACCGTACCGATCTGGTTGAGTTTGATGAGGACGGCATTGGCGGCCTTCTTCGCGATGCCCTGCTCGATCCGCGCGACGTTCGTGACGAAGAGATCATCGCCCACAAGCTGGAGCCGGGAACCGAGTTTCCGTTGCATCAACGCGAAGCCTTCCCAGTCATCTTCGCTGTGGCTGTCTTCGACGGACACGATAGGATAGCGCTTCGCGAGTGCGTGGTAATTCTCGACGAGCGCGGCGGCATCCATTCCTTTTCCATCGACGGTGTAGAGGCCGTTTGCGCAGAATTCCGTGGCGGCGGCATCGAGCGCGATCGTCACCTTCCCTTCGTACCCGGCCAGCGCGATCGCTTCGACGAGGATGCTGCACGCGTGATCGGCGTCCGCCACGTGCGGGGCGAACCCTCCCTCATCGCCCACCGCGATCACGTACTGGAAGTTCGTGAGGATGTCCTTGAGGGCGTAGAACACTTCGGCCCCGGCTCGAAGCGCTTCATGGAACGACGAGAGACCCGTCGGAACGATCATGAATTCCTGGAAGCTCAACCCCGAATCGGCATGCACGCCGCCGTTGAGGACGTTCATCAGCGGCACGGGCAGCGAGACAGAATCCAAACGAGAGACACCGAACTGGTCCGCGAGCGAAGTCCACAGCGACCGGCGCTCGCTCGCCGCCCGCGCGCGGCACACGGCCATCGAGACGCCGAGGATCGCATTGGCACCGAGGCTCGCTTTATTCGCCGTCCCATCGAGGTCGACGAGCAGGCGATCGATTGCGCGGTGATCGGCGCTGTCTCTCCCCGTGAGTGCCTTCGTGATCGGCCCCTCGACGTTCGCAACGGCCTTCAGCACGGACTTCCCCCGGAACTTCTTCGGATCGCCGTCGCGCAGTTCGAGCGCTTCGTGGCTCCCCGTCGAAGCCCCCGATGGAACCGCCGCCCGCCCGAAGCTTCCATCGCTGAGCAGACAATCCACCTCCACCGTCGGCGTGCCGCGGGAATCGAGGATTTGACGTGCATGGATGATGGAAATGCAAACCATACTCATGAAAGAGGAAAAAAAGGCAACGTCATCCTGAGCGGAGTCGAAGGGTGACGGGCGTGGAGAGAGGAAATGGCAACCATAGTCATGAGAGAACAAATCGATGAATGAAAAACAACGGAATGGTAACAGGGGCGATGGCAATGGAGAAGATGCGTGATGGAGAACGAGAGAATGTTCGTCTTGCTCCGTCATACTGCTGTTCCACGCCCCACCGTGCTGAACTGTCCGAGCGACTGCGGCCCCGCGCCCACGCGCACGTAGTCCCGCATGAGCTCTTTGGCATCCTCGGAGGAGGCGCTCTGCGCGAGCCGCGTGAACGCGAGAAAATCCCCCTTGTTGTCGATCATGCGGGAGACCTGCTTCGCCACCGTCGGATCGTGGATCTCCAGTGACGCGAAGAGCTCTCTGCGCTGTTCCGCCGTCAGCGTCTTCCCTCGTTGCCGCAGCGTGCGGACGGCATCCCGCAATTCGGTGGAAGGTTGCTCCTGCATCTGCTCGATCAGCTTCGACCACGCTTCTCCCCGGATCCCGTACGCGAGCAGGATGCGTTCTCCCGGGCCGCCGATCTTCGTCAGGCCCGAAGCCAGACGGATCGTCCGCTTGTCCTGCGGCTCCAGGAGGGCGCGCCCGCCGCCCGCGGCAAGCCCCGCGACTCCCAGGTACATCGCCGGGACCGTGAAGTCGTTCTGCCCCGAGAGCGCGCTCGCGGCGCCCGTGAAGAGCCCGAGCGAGCCGGTGGTGATGAAGGTGATGAGGCGCGCGAACTTGCCCAGGTTCTCGCCGGCTTTCTTTTGGGCGGGGCCGGTCGCAATCACGGAGCGCGGGTAGGCGGGCGACGTGCCGAGCACGCGCTCGTACCCCTGGATGTACGCGAGCACCTCTCGCAGCGCGGCCCGCTGACTGCCCTGCACGACGCCCGATTGCATCCATCCCTCGATGCGTTCGCGCCCGGTGCGCAGCGCCCACGCGAAGTGGATCGGGTTGAACGTCGCTTTGCCTTCCTCCGGCTGCGCGTAGCTCGCTCTGTCCTCGATGCCCTGGATGATCGAAAGCGCCTGATGCTGAAGGCTCTCGGGCAACTGCGCGCTCGAGAGCACTCCCTCCAGTCGTTCGGCATGCGCCGCTCCGCGCGCGCTCTGGGAACGCACGCGCCCGGCAGCCCCTTCGGACCATTCCTTCTGCTCGGCGAAGAGCCGGTTCTGAATCTCCTGCCGCATGGGGAGGAACGCTGCATTGTTGATCGCTTCAGGGGAGCTGAAGAGGCTCGCGCGTCCGAGCGTCGACCGTGTGCGGACATTCCATCGTTCCCGATTCTCGCGGACTCGCAAGCGTTCCATCTGCCATCCGACCGCAAGGCCCGGCGCCGTGAGTCCCCGCCGATTGAGGAAGAAGTTCCCGGGGCGGAAGTCTGGGCCGGCGGGACGCGAGAAGTTGCGCATGCGGATGAAAATGCTATGGCTGCGGCTGTCGCTGCTGCGCTGCTTGCCGCAACTGCGCTTTCTGTTGGGGGGTGAGCCGTTGCTCCATGGCATGGATGATCGCTTCCATGATCTGTCCGCCCGAGAGGCGACTGAGTTCCTGGTTCTGCCGCATGGCATTCATGATGGCATCGAAGTCCCCGTTGCTGTTTGGGTTCGCCGCGAGGTTGTTGATGTTGAGTTCGACGCGGGGAATGATCGTCTGCGCGGCTGCGCCTTGTTTCTCGAGAACTCCCGCCGGGGTTCTGTTGAGGATCTTGCCGATCGTATCGGGGCCGAGCGTTTCGCCTGCGTTGATGCGGCCCAGCCACTCCTTGGGATTGGCAAGCTTTCCTGCCTGGTTCGCAGACATCTTTCCTCCTCCCGGTGCGGGAAGAATGGGCAACGAGAGTGGAGCTTTCCAAGCGAGCTTGCCGAGGTTTGTCCCGAAGCCCTGGATTTGCTCGACGATACGCGCGCTAGACTTTTGTGTCTTCAGCGCCGTGAACACGCCGATCCAGATGATGGTGAGGCCGTTGAGCATCCAGAAGAGCTGCCCGATCGTCGCCACGCCCGCGAAGAGGGGAATGGCCGTGGCGAAGGCGGTGAACCCGGGCGGAGCCGCCGCGACGGAACCCACATTGAGGATGATGAAGCCCACGGCGAAGGGCACCCCGACGACTGCGGGCAGGAAGACTGCGCTGATGAAGTGGCCCATCAGCAAAGACTTCAATTCGAATTCTCCGCTGATCTTCTTCAGATCGATAAACGAACCTTCCATGACAAATGCGAGTGCCACGAACGGCATGAAGGACATCGTGATGAGGAGGATGGGAATGCGGAACAGGAAGGCGACGACGAGCGCCAGGATGGGGAAGAAGAGCGCGACGTGGAGCAGGAGGACCATAGCCGATCTGATGATGAAGCTGAGCATGAGGCGCGGCGAGACGGGCTCTCCGCCGTTGGCGGCCCGCGGGTCGCTGATGGTCGCGAGCGTTTTGAGTCTCGCGTAATTGATCACGAGGCCATTGAGGACCTGCGATTGCATGCCGATGTTCCCGGGTTTCGTCGCGGGCACCGACTGGTAGCACACGAGCGGCCGAAGGGGGCAGTCCCATCCGTCTTCGCCGTCCGTGATGTCGTTCGTGTCCTCGAAGAACACGACGTTCGTCACGATGTCGCACGGTCGTGGCGGACCCACTCCGTCGGGCGGAGGGATCACGCAGCCGTTGGGAGAGAGCATGTTCGGGATCTGGTAGACGGTGTAGGTGAGAATCTGCGACACGTCGAAGAGCACGCGAGGGATGAACCACGTGAAGTTCACGAGCACGATCGCGATGACGAATTTCGGCAATGCCTTCTTCGCTTCTTCCAGATGAGCCGGCCGAACGGCAATGTAGATGGCCGTCACGATGAGAAAAATGGCGAAGCCGACATTCACGAGATCACGCGAGAGCTGCCAAATCTCATGGATCATCATCAGCAAACTGCCATCCTGGCCGCCGGGCTGCGTTCCAAAGATGAATGCCGGATCCATAATGATATTGAGCGCGTAGAAGAGGACCCAGGTCAGGAAGTTCATCGATGTGATGATGACACCCATCACCATAGCCATTTGTGTCATCATCGAGTCCGCAGTGTTCGATTGAGCATGCGCGATAGGAATGCGTACGCCCTCCCCCCCCATATGCATGATGAAGAGCAAGATGGTCACCGCCCCGAGGCAACGCAGAAGGCGTTTGAGTGTCGACATTCCGACAATGATAGCACTTTTTGGCTTCTCTCTCAAGAGAATGCCTGGTAGAGGTTCACAAATTCTCCCGAAGCAACGCGCACGAACACAAACTGTGCATCACGACATAAAACGGGAAGAAATGCGAGTATAAATTGTATTCATGATTAGGAGAAAAATACGGTGGTAGAGCGTTTTTCTTCTCTTCGTAAAGCAAAAAAGACATGTATACATCTCTTGAACGAGTTCTTGAGTACTTTTCTTGCACTCTGGATACGCATCTGAGTAATGTTTGTGAACACATGTCCTCCACAACGCTGAAAGCACTGTTCAGTTCGCAAACGAGAGTCAAGCTGCTCTCCACCTTTCTGCTCCATCCCGAGCAGGAATACTTCATCCGGGAACTTACGCGTCTGCTGGGGGAGCAGATCAATTCCATCCGACGAGAGCTGGAAAATTTGCGCAGGATCGGTCTCGTGAAGGCGCGCCATCGCAACCGCAAGAAGTACTATCACGTGGAAAGCGAGTTCCCGTTCTTCCTGGAACTCAAGAGCATCTTCTCCAAAGAGATCCAGGCCGAGAGCCCGGCAATCGGCAGCCTGAAGAAGCTCCCCAATATCCAGCTCATTCTCTTGGCGGGGTCCTTCACCGGCACCGAGAGCAAAGTGGATCTGCTCGTCGTCGGCACGATGAAGAAGGAAATCCTCGAAGCACTGCTCCTCCAGGAGCCCAACCTCCGTCACGTGAAGTACTCGATCTTCCCGGAGGCGGATTTCCTCTACCGCTTGAGCCTCAAAGACCGCTTCATCCTCGAGATCCTCAATGACCCGCGCCATCTGATCGTCCTCAATACGATGCAGAAGGAAATTGAAGAAGCGATGGGAAAATAAGAAACAAGGAACAAGTCGCAAAAAAATGGACACACTGTTTTTGTATCTTGTATCTTGCTTCGTGTACCTTATTTTTGGCCTGGGAAAGACCTTTACAAAGATCCATCCTCTCTCTAAACTTTCCGCACTTCCATGCCCTCCGCCATTCTTCATCGACAGGCCGCAGCGTACGTGAAGAAGTTGCCCGAGATCGCTCCGGGGTACACCGTGCGCGTGCATGAGCGCATTAAAGAAGGGGAGAAGGAACGCGTGCAAATCTTCGAGGGGCTCGTGATCGGCGTCCATCGCGGTCACAGCGCGACCGATGCGACGTTCACCGTCCGCCGCATCGCGTCGGGGATCGGCGTCGAGCGGATCTTCTCGATCCATTCGCCGATGGTCGAAAAGGTCGATGTGCGCAAAGTCGCCAGGGTTCGTCGCGCGAAGCTCTCGTTCCTCCGCGGGCGCCGCGGTAAATCCGCGCGCCTGAGCGAGCGGTTCACGAGTGCCGACGAATTCGCGATCGCCGTGCAAGCGTCTGAGAAGGAGGAAGCGTCTGTTTCGGCGGAGGAAAGTGTTTCTTCAGAGCAGAAGTCTCGTGAGGATCATCTGCGACGGTATACTCGTTCCATGCTTCTCCTGCTCGTGGGAAATTACGGGGTCGGCAATCTCGGCGATGAAGCGTTGAAAGACTACTTCCTCTCGCGTTTTCCGGAGGTCGATTGGACGGTCGTGTCGGCTCATCCTCAAGGTGAACATGATGTACCGCGCCTGCCGCTCGGGTTTCGTTCCTTCTTCGCCACGCCGTGGCCGCGCACACTGAAAGCCCTCTGGTCCTGCGATGGCGTTGTGTTCGGCGGAGGAGCGCTCTTCACGGAGAGCGAGTCCCGTTTCGCCGTTGTGCTGTGGTGGTCGCATGCCGCTTTCGCGATGGCGTTTCGAAGGCCCATCCTTCTCGCGTTCCAGGGTATCGGCCCGTTTTCGACGCGACTCGGCCGATGGATGACGCGCTTCGTCCTGCGTCGCGCCCGATTCATTTCCGTCCGCGATCCGCTCTCGGTCAGACGCGTTTGTCATCTCTGTCCGGGAATTCCGGTTACGGAGTCCTTCGATCCTGTCTTTGCGGTGTCTCGCGCCTTGGTGCCGCGGTCGATTCGTTCTCCGCGGTCGCTGGCCCTCATTCCACGTGCAACAATCTCGGCATCGTTTGAGAAGCGGGTCCGTGATCTCCTGCGCCAAGGCGACGTCACGAGTGTGCGCATCCTCTCCCTGCAGCCCGATGATCTGCGAGAATCGGAAACGTGCCGAATGCTCGCGACGAAATTCTCCGCGGACGTCGTCCCCATCCGGTCCCTCGCGGACCTGATCTCGGCCATCGAAGAATCGCGTCTCGTCCTCTCGCAGCGTTACCACGGGGCCATCGCGGCGCTGGCGCTTCGCGTTCCGTACCTGATTGTGGAGCAGACGGATGGCGACAAATTCGCGTCGCTTCGTCCCTGGAGCGGGAAGATCGTGGATCATCAGACGATCGCCGAATTGCAGAGGCGTGTGGATGAGGGAGAGAGGGGATTGCGGGAGGCTCTTGTTGCTCTTGGACGCTTAAAAAATTCCTCAGATCATCCTTCGATACGCGCCGCCGCGATGTCAGGCTGAGTAGCGAGGCACCGCAGTGCCGAGCGTATCGAAGTGCGACAAGCGGCGCTACTCAGGATGACAAAGCAGTAGAAAGTTGAATCGAGATCTCGCTCAAGTATACTCTGCGCCATGGCTCTCACGAAAGGGGACCGCGCACCGGCATTCGAAGCACTCGATCAAGCAGGAAAAATTCACACTCTCCAGGAATACCGCGGGCAATGGCTCCTTTTGTATTTTTATCCGAAGGATGACACGCCCGGATGCACGGCGGAGGCGTGCGGACTCCGCGATCGTTTCGGCGATCTACAGAAACTTGCCGCAATCATCGGCGTGAGCGCGGATGATATCGAAAGTCATTCGAAGTTCGTTCAGAAGTATTCGCTGCCATTTACGTTGCTTGCGGATCCCGAGAAGAGAATCCTCGGCGCGTACGGCGTGGGATCAGACTTCAAGAAGCGGGTCTCGTTCCTCATCGACCCAGCGGGAGTCATTCGGCAGATCTACGAGAAGGTCGATCCGGAGAAGCATGTAGCAGAAGTGGTGCAAAATCTCCGGGATTTGACGATGGGAATGGCATGAGCTCGCTATACTCCCATCCTATGGACACCGCCCCCCTCGCCTATCGGATGCGCCCGCGCACGCTCGACGAGTTCGTGGGACAGGAGCACGTGGTGGGGGAGGGGACGGGGCTGCGCACCGCGATCGAGCATGATCAGCTCTCCTCCGTGATCCTGGCTGGACCGCCGGGGACGGGGAAGACGACGCTCGCGCACATCATCAGCGATGCGACCAAGGCCGCGTTCGTCCAGATCAACGCCGTGTCGAGCGGGATCAAGGAATTGCGGGCCGTCTGTGACGAAGCTCTCCGCTTGTTCGAGAGTTTCAAGCAGCGAACGGTCCTCTTCATCGACGAGATCCATCGCTTCAATACCGCACAGCAGGATGCCCTTCTTCCATTTGTGGAAAGCGGCACCGTGATCCTCATCGGCGCGACCACGCAAAATCCGTATTTCGACGTGAACAAGGCGCTCGTCTCGCGGTCGCACGTGTATCTTTTGAAGCCGCTTTCCCCGGCAGATCTCGTTTCGATCCTTCGTCGAGCCGTCGACGACGAACGCGGCTATGCGGGGAAGATCACGATCGACGATGATGCGTTCACGCACATCGCATCCAGGAGCAACGGCGACGCGCGCATCGCACTCAATCTGCTCGAACTCGCCGTCCTCACGATCGGCTCCTCGGTGAGTCTCCGTGACGCCCAGAAGCTCCTCAAGGAACGCCGCGAACGCTACGATGCTTCCGGGGAGGATCACTACGATACGGTCTCGGCCTTCATCAAGACGATCCGCGGGAGTGATCCTGACGCCGCGCTCGTGTGGCTGTTCTCCATGCTCGATCGCGGGGAAGATCCGCGTTTCCTCTTTCGGCGCATGGCGATCCTCGCAAGTGAAGACATCGGCAACGCTGATCCGCGGGCGCTTGCGATCGTGGTTGCAGCTTGGCAGGCCTTCGAACTCGTGGGGCCGCCGGAGGGGGAATTTTTCCTCGCTCACGCGTGCGTGTACCTCGCGCAGGCGCCCAAGAGCAACGCCGTCACGCGTGCCATGGGAGCGGCGAAGGCCGCATTGCGCTCGCTCTCCTCCGTCGAAGTGCCTCTCCATCTTCGCAATGCGCCGATGAAGGGGATGAAATCGCAGGGCTACGGGGTGGGATACCAGTACCCGCACGATGCTCGGGATGGCTTTGTGCGGGAGAACTACTTTCCGATCGGCATGTCGCCCACTGTCTTCTACGACCCGACGGATCGCGGTTTCGAGTCGGAGGTGCGGGAGAGGCTTTCGCGCATTCACTCGGTTGTCCGCCGGTAGTTGCAATATTCTTAAAAAAATGTACAATATAAATAACACCCATGCAGTCCCAGATGAGTTCCCTCCGTCGTTTCGCGCATCGGCACGATGTGACTCCGGCATTTCATGCGGCGTATTTCGTACTGACGATTCTGGTTGCAGCACTGCTCAACCTCGGTTGGTTCGCTCTGCTGATCGTCCTCCACATGGCATTGGACACGGTGAAGTATCGAGACATGCATCGACTCTCGTGGCCGAAGACCGCGCACGCGGTGCTGCGCGAGAGCTTGCTGGACTGCACGCTGCTCATCCTCGCGCTCGACGTCGAAGTGTACCTCCGCGGCGCTTCGGGCATCGTCGCCCTGAGCGCTCTCTTCCGCGGAGAACAAGCGCTCCTCGAAGGGCTCTTCGTCTTTCTGCCCAAGGTGGAGGTCCTGGTGCACGTCACGAACGTCCTCTCCACCGTTCGATCCCACTTGCGCATTGCGAATCTCGATCATGCCAGCCGCTGGTCGATGATCGAACGCGTCTCGCTCGCAGGAGCGACCGCGGGTCTGCTGCTCTTCATGCTTGCGCCGCTCTCCTCCGGAGTGCACGAGTCCTTCCTCGCAGCCGTCTCCAATGAATTGTTGTTATGGAGATTGTGAATCTAGAGTGATGAGAGCGTTTTCTGCAGTGCGTTTTTGAGCTCGGGGAGATCCTCTTCGTATGTCTGCCACAACGTTTACAAATCGGCTTCGAAATAATGATGGATGAGTTTGTTGCGCATCCCGATAATGTCGCGAAAGGGAATGGCAGCATGTTTCGTGCGAAAGTCGTCAGTCAAATTACCTGCCGCTTCACCGAGAATTTCGAAGAGACGAACAATGGCATGCATGCGCATTGGTTCGCTGACGAACTGCGCATACGAAATATCATGAAGAATCACGTCGATCTCATCGATAGCATCTACCATATGCCGTATGAAAACTTCATCGGTGGTCATGTGACGGCCTCGAAAATCGATTCTGCTTCGCGTAAGACATCGGAGCGAAAGTACTTACTCAAGCTCATCGGAGTGGAGAGGTCAACTTTGCTTCCCAATGCATCACTCAACTCTCTCTCCATGCGCACGATCTTCAGCATACTCATCGGTCTGGAGAACTCGATCAAGAGATCGATGTCACTCTGCGTATTCGCATCGCCGTGCAATTGCGAACCGAACAATGCTATGCGACGCACGTTCCCGCGGTACGGGGAATGCATGAGCGCTTTTCGCAATTGTTTCTGAATGTCCTCCTTTTTCATGCTGATGAGTGTATCACGCTCTGTGGCTGCGATGAAACAACAAGGAACGACTTTATTCTTCCGGAATTCCATTGGGGAATAGTTCCCGCTCAATCGCTTTGGTTCGCTCGCACCAGTCCTTCGCATCCTCCGCCAGCGATGTGTTGCCGTAGCGGCGTGAGAAATCCGCGAAGCGCTCCTCGAGTGAGACGATGCGGTCCACCGCCAGCCGCTTATCGGCGTAGAAGAGGAGCTTTTGCTCAATCGTCGCTTCGATGGATGGGGGAAGAGTGAGGCCGTGCGTTGCGACGATGGTTCCCAGTGCTTCGAAGCCTCCTTCCCGGAGGAATTTCTCGCATGCGGCTTCGTGGTGCATTCCGGAATAGTGTTCTTTGAGTGAGCGCCAACGTTCGCGCTCTTCGTCCGTTGCGCGGAATCCCTCGGGGCTTGCGCCGTTGCGGAAGTCGATGCTCCGCAGCAGATCGTGGACGCGGGCCGCTCGCCGCAATGCCTCCCGACGCACGATCATCGCTCTGGTCTCCATCAGCAATTGCGCGCAGCGATCGACGAACGCGGCGACGGCATCGCAGTGCGCGGCGATGTGCGGGGGCAGCGCCATTTCCCTGCGCCATTCGTTGATTTCTTCGTTCGTCGGAAGCGGGAGATCTTCGAAGGAGCAGGAGAGTGTGCGTCCGTTCTTGTGATGATCGTTGAGCGTCACGCACAGAGAAGGATGGATCAGTTCCCGCCAATTGGAGCCAAGGCGGCCGGGCCACTCGATGCACCGGATCGCTGCTTGATGGTCGCTCTCAAGGACGAGTCGCTTCGCATCCGCTTCGGAGAGTCTGTACAGATCGATGTGGGTCAGCATCCCGTGCGCAGTCGCGTACCGTTGTTCGAGCGCGTACGTGGGACTCGTCACGGCGCCGCGAACGCCGAGTGCTTGGGCAAACCCCCGGAGGAACGTCGTCTTGCCCGCGCCAAGGTATCCTTCGAGAGCAATGGTGAGAGGAAATGTGTACAGCGTGTGCGCCAACGACCGCCCTGCGAGATGTGTGGAATCGGCATCCGGAAGCCAGAATGTGCAGAAATCGATCATTGACCAAATACGTGTTATATGATAATATGAGAATGTAAACAAACTATGACATCACGCACTCCACGAGGGACGGGATTTGCCACGAAAGCGATGCATCGGAGACGCGAGCCGACGGCACTGCACTTCCTCTCCGAGCGGACGACATTCTGGATTGCCGCGCTCTCGGTGATCGCGTTCGTGACGGGAAACATGATGGCGGCGAACGGATGGTACCTGTTCTGGAAGTCGGTGCTGGGTGACTTCGATGATAGCGGGATTTATTACGATGGCCCAACGTCGCCTGTTCCGGAGTTTCCGAATCCCTTTGAATGGTCGAAGTACGGAGGTGACTTTCATGCCAATACGTTCCGAGAAGCACCGAAAGATGTTCTCCAGCCTTTGCCGATATACGTTCCGTGCGATCAGCGTGCTTCGAATGATACATTGGCCAATAACATTTATTCCGTCGATTTCCGCGGAAAGTATCTCACTGGTTGCGGAAACGGGAGTCATCCCGGCATCGATATTCGTCTCCCCGTGGGAACGCCCGTGGTGTCCATCATGAATGGCATTATTCATAAAGTCGGAAATGATCCGGCGGGCTACGGCAATTATCTTATCGTGAAGTATCCACGAGTCCCCGATCCGCGCGATCCTTCCAAGAATACAGTGCTCTATGGAGTCTACGCCCATCTGAGTGCGACCCTCGTGGCCGAGGGAGATATCGTCAAAAAGGGTCAGGAGATCGGTGCGAGCGGGGAATCGGGGGATGCCACGGGACCGCACCTCCACCTTGCACTGCAGTACGCCGCGAAACCCTACTGGCCCTTCACTTCAGCGGATGCGAAGGCCGCAGGAATGACTTTCGATCAAGCCGTGAATGCCGGTCTCAATCGTGACAACATCTTCGATAATGCAACGAATCCGCTGCTCTACGTTCAGGCGAACTACCCCGTGGTCGTCGGCAGCGCATCGTCCACGACGGTCGTTGCGCGCGCCTCTACACGCGTTTCTCCTGTGAGGTCGCAGACCCCGTCCTTGCAGACCTTCGCGCAGCAGCGCTTGGCATTGAGAAAAGCGAGGCAACAGCATGCGATGCTTGATCGTTCGGCCGTGGTGGACAGTGTTCCCGTCGTGTTTCCTCTTGCTTCCTCGACCCCAAACTCGACGGTTGTTGTGAGCCCACCCACTCCGCTGCCTGTTGCCGCTGGCACCTTCAGCTCCATCGAGATGGTCGTGGGATCCACCTTCACGCCGGGAGAGTGGATGCCGCTGCGTTTGGTGCTTCTGGATGAACAAGGACACGTCGTCGAGCATCCATCCTTCACGACTGATCTCTATATGCGCACGGCCTACGGCAGGGCCACCTTCGATCCACCCGTGCTCTCGACGTTCAATTTCAAGAACGGCGTTGCGGATCTTCGCATGAAAGGAGAGGGCAATAAGACGGTTGTGATTGTTGTCATGCCGCAGAATATGTTGATCAACAAGCCGATCCGGTCGGCGATGGCACGATGAGATTCCTTGACAAGCGGCTGGTCGCAGAAAAGCGCCAGAATCCACGTTTCCAATTTCCAAACAATTCAACAAGAGACCAGGTTTGAAATCTCAAACGGTTCTTGATGATTGATGAATTGTTTGAGCGAAGTCATACTTTCTCTCCCAACAATTTCTCGTCAACCTTCACTCCATGACGTTTTGCGAGTTCCACGAACATCGCTACCTGTTCCTTTTATTGAAAGCAAGTTTATATTGTTTGCCTGAACGAAAATGCAAATAAAGATAGGACAATGGCGTGAGCGCGGACCAGTAGGAAGGCGCGGCCTTGGCGGATTCAATTTCAGAAAATGGATACTGCTTTGTTCTCCAAAGAACATTGTTCGTCATCCCACTTTCGTCAATTTCCACTGCCGATGTTTTCCTTAGAGCCCACAGGAATGGTGAGAGATATTCCCACCATCGAGGGATAATGGGGGTGACTTCTTGTAGTACTCCCATGAGCAAACGCTTTTGAGGCATTGTTAGAGAGAAACTTGTATACCGATTGTAGTGTAAAACCTAACAAGAAAACATAAAAAGTGATCAGATTCATCTGAGGAGCGGTTATTGACTGTCTTTCAGGAATTATCTCTTCTCAATCTATTTGTCGGTTGGTCGCACGAAAGTTGGTCAGAGTCTTCTTGCAATTTTTCTCCGACCTCGGTTCCGAAGCAATTTCCTCGATGATCTCTGCATCACAGGAATCCTTGTTCATCGATCATCGGCAGCAAGTGGATCGCGGGTTCCTCATAGGGATGCACCTTTCTGGCTGCGGCAAGAATTTCTCTGACCTTCTTCTTCGGCGTCGCAGGGATCACGACTTCGATCCGTTCCTCTTCCACCTCTTCGAGTTTTTCTGTTTTTCCAATCGCAGGATGCGCGCCCTTCTGCGGCCGAAATCGCCCGGTCCCGCGCATCGAGAACGAACAGCTGTCGTAGTGGCCGATTCTGCCCGCACCCGCCGCCGCGAGCGCATTGCGGACGATCTGCGCATGCGTCACGGGAACGTAGACGATCAGGTGGTAGAAGGGGAGGCGAGACATGAGAATTGCGAAGGGCGAAGGGCGAGTTGCGAATGACGAATTGTGAGAGCGGCCATGTCATCCTGAGCCTGTCGAAGGGTGGCCGCCGATTCTGTGACATTATTCGTGCTGTTTCTTGGGACGAGAATACCAGGAGAGGAACAACATCAGAGCGAAGAGCACGAGGGCGGCGAGGAACTTCTGGAACGTGGAGAGGAAGAGGGCGCTCAGCCCGAAGAGCGTGCCGATGCCAGCCGTGAGCGCGATCACCTGGCGCGGTGTCCATCCTTTGAGAAGCAGCCGATGATGCAGATGCTCGTCCTTGGCATCGCCCCGGACGATGGATTTCCCTTTCAGGATGCGACGCGCTATCACGAGGACGAAGTCGATGAGCGGTACGCCGAGCACCAGGAACGCCGTCGCCACCTTCCCGCCCGAATAGATGGTGAGGATCCCGATGAGGAGGCCGAAGAACATCGCACCCGTGTCGCCCAGCACGGCTCTGGGCGGCGGGAACGTGAAGAGAAGGCTCGCGCCTGCGATGCCGGCGAGAACGAAGGCGAGTATGGCCAACGAAGGCTGATCGACTCTCGCGCTTACGGCCAAGAGACCGATCGTCAAGAAGGCGATCATGGAGAGGACGCTCACCTGTCCCGGGATGCCGTCGAACCAGTTGAGGGCGTTGATCGTGAGGCCGAGCCACAGCACCGTGAAAATACCGCTCCACACGGGGAGAGATCCGAAGATGGGAACGGTCACGGTCAGGCGATCGAGTGGAATGATCGGGCCGCCGATCGCGATGCTCGCCAAAGGATTCGTGAGCGTGTAGATGCGCGCCCCGCTCACAAAGATGAGAAGGGCGACGGGTGCGTGCACGCCCGCGCGGACAGTGGGGGGGAGGGGAGTGCGGTCATCGATGATCGTTGTGACGGCGAGCAGAAGAACGCCGATGAGGATTCCTCGCGCCTCCATTGTCCCCTCCGCGAGAGCCGGGAAGAAGATCAGGAAGGTGAGGACGGCGATGATCCCGAGCGGGTAGGGGAGTCGCTCTCGTGCCAGACCATACCGCTTGGGAAAATCGAGGAGACCGAGGCGCGGAAATACCCGTATGGCGATGGCATTCAGCGCCACGGCAACGGCGAAGGCCAGGAGGAACAGCTCGAAGAAGAGCATCGTCATGATGATGAAGTTCTCGGTCAATGATGACAAGAGGGGAATGGCGAGTTGCAAATTGCGAGTTGCGAATTTCTTCCATCATTCGCAATTTGCCTGCCCTGAGCCGAGTCGAAGGGCCCTTCGCCCTTCGCAATTCCTAAGCTCCATTTGTTTCCTCCTCCCATGCTCGATACACTGTCAGTCATGGTCAAGTACCGTACCCTCGATGATGCCGATCTGAAGGGCAAGCGCGTGCTCCTGCGGGCTGGCTTCGATGTTGCGATCGAAAAAGGGAAAGTGATGGATCTGGAGCGCATCGAGGCTCTCATTCCCACCATGAAGCGCATCCTTAAGAGCGGATCCCTCGTCATTCTCTCCCACCAGGGCCGCCCGAAGGGGAAGAAGCTTGTTGAATTCAGCCAGAAGCCGATCGTGCCCGTACTCGAGAAACTCCTCAAGCGCCCCGTTCGCTTCGCCGAGCGTTGCACGGGTGCCGCCACGGAGACGATGGCGAACGCTCTCAAGAACGGCGAGGTGCTCTTCCTCGAGAACCTCCGCTTCGATCCGGGGGAGGAGAAGAACGATACGGCGTTCGCCAAGAAGCTTGCGGCCCTCGGGGACATCTACGTCAACGATGCCTTCACGAATTGCCACCGCGCGCATGCGAGCATGGTCGCGCTGGGCAAGCTCCTTCCGGCATTCATGGGCTTGCAATTGCAGAAGGAAGTGCACGAGCTCTCGCGCGTCACGGAACACCCCAAGCACCCCCTCACGCTCATCATCAGCGGCGCGAAGATGGAGACGAAGATTCCCGTGATCGAACGGTTCTTGAGCAAGGGGGACGATATTCTGCTGGGCGGCTGCATTGCCAACACCTTCATCGCTGCGCGAGGGTTCGATGTTGGTGGATCCAAATACGAGGAAGATGCCATTGAGCATGCGATGGAGTTCATGCTGGAGGCGGAGAAGAAGGATCAGGCGGACATTCACGTGCCGCGAGACGTCGTGCTGGCGAGCGCAGCCGTCGAAGGGGCTCCGAAAATCGATTTGCCCGTGGAGGACATCGAGGGGGACATGAGCATCTTCGATATCGGCAAAGTGACGATCGAGCGCTACTGCCGCGTCATCGCCAAGGCGAAGATGATCGTCTGGAACGGACCCCTCGGACTCTACGAAATCAATCGCTTCTCCCACGCCACCAAGCGCATCGCCGAGGCCGTTGCGGCGGCGACCAAGTGCGGTGCCACCTCTATCATCGGCGGCGGCGACACGATCGATTTCCACGTACGCTACCGTTATCCCCTCGATGTCTACAGCTTCGTGAGCACCGGCGGGGGCGCGATGCTGGAATTCATTGCGGGGAAGCCGTTACCGGCTCTTCAGCCACTCGTCATTCGCTGATGAGTTCCTGTTTCGGTGTTTTTTGCGGTATGGTTCCGTGGTGCAGCAGACAGAGACATCCATCCTTCGGCCCGGTGAAGAGCGAGAGCTTGCGGATGAGAGCGGTGTGAAGATGGGACCGCCAGACCCAGAAAAAATCCAGAATTTTGGAAAAGTATCGATCCGAAGAATCTTTGACTTCATTCCCTTTCTCTTTTTCTTGCATGTCTTCGAAGTCATTCACCATCGTGTTCCGTAAGGAAGAGGAGTCATGGCATACATTCATCCGGAAGATCCATGATGTCGAAGGAGAGCTCTTGATCGTGCTCTCTCCCGGCGATGCGAATGCGCTCTTGATGGCGGATGAGCGCGATGCATTCTTCGAGGAATGTGCGAAGATTCGCTACCGCTTGCGCATTGCGGTCAGGCATCGCCTCCTCGCACGGGAGATGGGGCTGCTCGGAATTTCTGCAGAACGCTCGACGCGGAGCCTTCGCCGATCCCTGAGAGAACATCCACAGATGGAGGAAGCCTTGCGTCATTTTTCACCCCACATGTGGCGGCAACAATGGCGTTCCCGGCTCCAGGGCGCGGGCCTGCTCTCCGTGCCCAGAGTCCGCATCGCGATTCTCATCGGTCTGAGTTTCGTGCTTTTCCTCTTCGTCGTGCTTCGCCTGCTTCCCTCCGCGCAGGTGCGTGTCTGGCCGCGGCAGGACACGATCAGCGAGACGATGAACATCTATCTTCTGCTCTCCGGCGCAACGATCGGAGAACCAACGCGCGTGCGGACCCTGCCGCTGTATCCTTTCGATGTCACCGTCCATACTTCCCTGACCTTTGATCAGATCAGCAAAGTGTTTACCGGAACCGACGCGGAAGCGCCGATGACGATCTACAACGTCGGGACCGGAGAGTTCATCCTTCGGAAGGGGAGTCGTCTCGTGAACCAGGCCGGGATGGTCTTCCACATTGCTGCTTCCGTCGATGTCCCCGCGGGGGGGCACGTCACTGTCAAGGCAAAGGCCGATCCACAGGATCTCTACCGTGAGAACATCGGCGAGCGCGGCAACGTTCCTGCAGGTCTGCGATGGGATTTCGTCGGCTTGAGTCCGGACGACCGCAAGGTCTTGTACGCTGTGAACACGGGACCGGGCAAGGGGGGGATGACGGCTTCGAAGTCGGTGTTCCTGCCAAGCGATCTCCAGAGTGCCGTCGATGCCCTCAAGCAGTCGCTCCTGGCACAAGCCAAGAAGCTCGTGGAAGAACACCGCCACATCGCCAATGCGCAGGATCGGACTCGAAGCTTCGAATTCCTCACCAAATCGGATGTCACGCATCTCCGCTACAGCGGGTTCGTGCTGCCGGTGGAATCGCTGAATCATGAAGCCGCGACTGTGACCGTGTCCGGCAATCTCACGTACCGCGTGTTCGCTTACGATATACAGCAGATACTCTCCATTCTGCGCAGCGAGAATGCCGCTCACCTCTTGGAGGGCAAGCAGCTCATGCAGGATTCCCTCACGCCGGACCGCTTGCGCGTCTACGTGATCGCCTACGCCGACGATCTGACGTGGATCAAGATCACGACGGACCTTGCGGGAACCGAGGAATTCATTCTTGATCCCCTCACGCTCGCGGGCGCGCGCTTCAGCAAGCGGCTGCGCGAGCAGATCGCCGGGCTTTCCGTCCGCGATGCGCTGCGGATCGTCCGCAATCTTCCCGAGATCCAGAAGGCCGAGATCAGCGTGTGGCCGCCCTGGAGCCGCATCGTGCCGATGATTCCGACCAATATTGAGATTGTTCCTCAATGAGCGAAAATGACCGATGACCGATGACCAGTCGTTGGTCATTGGTGCTCGGGTGATTGGTCATTTCCTGTTTGTTGTTTGCACTTGTCGGACCAAAGAGATAGATTCGGATCTTATGCAGGAAGTCCGAATCGAACCCATCGATGAGACCGCTCAAAAGCTGCCTTGCCGATGTGGGAAACCGGGTCACGGATGGGATCGCATCGAAGATGTCGTCTGCTGTCCGGAGTGCGAAGAACAGCTTGCTGTCGGCGAGGCAGAACCGCTCACTCTACGCACGCGGCGGCGGGATGACTGCGTTGCGTGCGGCAAATCAGGAAGCATCTGTTTGCGGACTGCGTATCCGCCGAAAGAAAAGTGATCGCCGCGATCGATCTTTGTGGAGAGCACATTCGTGCGCTTTTCGGCAGGCGTCTCGGTCCCTATGCATTTCGTCGGCTTCGTCGGAGCTTGAATCTCGCTGGCGTTCCACGCGAGCGAATTTTTTGCTCCATGAACCTTTCTACGACGATCAAGGCCATGCTTTGCAACCAATTTCATTCGATTGAGCGCCACATTCAGCTCCGCTATCATTTTTGTCCTTCCGCATGCAGTTTTCCCGTGTTCGCCGCCGCATCGTCGTCGCAAGCGTGAGCGCGTCGCTCTTGGTTGTGTTGATCTATGTCACGACGATCGGATGGGTGCTCGCGCACGAGAGGGGATCGGCCCACC
Organism: Candidatus Peregrinibacteria bacterium; assembly: GCA_016201685.1. Lineage (GTDB taxonomy): Bacteria > Patescibacteriota > Gracilibacteria > Peribacterales > Peribacteraceae > JACOTD01. The sequence goes on from JACQCJ010000058.1 coordinate 25,877, forward strand.
TCCCCGCCGAGTGCGGCATCGTCTTCGGCGCGACGGTTCACGTCGTGTGGAATGAGGCGGGAACGACGATCATCGGATCGGAGGCGGGCCCGGGCATCCGGCGAAGAATTGACACGGCCATTGATTTATATCAAAAAGGCCTTATTCACCGTCTTTTCCTCACAGGAGGAAAAGGGGAGGGGATGATCCAGAGCGAAGCCGAGGTGATGCGGCGGCTTGCGGTGCGAAGCGGCGTTCGAGCAGGGGATATCGTCACGGAACCCGCCTCGCGATCCACGAAGGAAAATCTCGAAGACGTTCGTCCACTCGTGGCTACGTGTTCCTCGGTCATCGGGATCAGCGACGGCTACCATCTTGCGCGAATCGAGTTTCTTGCTCGTCAGCAAGGCTGGAACTTGACAACCTATCCATCCGAAGTTCAGACATCATTATCCTTCGAAACGGCCAGCGTTCTGCGCGAAGCGGCCGGAATTCTGTATTACATGGTGTTACGGTGATAGGAATTTTTCATTTGCCAAAGCAGAATCGATTCTGCTTTATGTTGAATTCTTTTGAATCGCCCTGTGGAAAACTCCTGCGATGGAAGAGCGAAAGGAAAAGTGCGACGTTCGCAGTATTTTTTAGATTTTTATTTTCCTTTGCACTTCGCCATCGATGTCCTCAAATATTCAGATCTCAAGGTCATCTCATACCCAAGAGTTCCGAAACGAGCCTCTACGGGGCTGTTTTGAGGGAAGTGCCAATTTGAGAAGGATTTTGGCCTCAATCAGCTGATCCTCTTTTGAACAGATTCTGGCAATGTCTTCTTGATATTCAAGATAAGATGCATTATGTTGAAACTATGAAACTACAATTCCACTCCCCTCTGGCCAGCGCCATCAACCGCTATTTCTCTTTTTTGAAGTCGGAAGAAAACAAATCGACACTCACCGTCCAAAACTATCGTCAGTCGCTGGATCTTTTTTTGACACAATCCCCTCTTCAGGATGTAAAAGGCTTTTCAAAAGAAGCCGTCCGCGCTTACAAGGAGAAATTGCATGAATTCCGCACGAGACAGGGGAAGGAATTATCCATCCGGACAAAAAATCACCATTTGACGGTGTTGCGTGCTTTTCTTCGGTATCTGATACAAGAAGAAGAATTGGATACCTATCCGCCAGACCGAGTGAAGCGATTCAAAGAAGAGCAGAGGAAAGTCAAAGTGTTGTACATCGATGATCTGAAAAGGCTGTTGGAAGCGCCCGATCATGAAAGCAAGGATGGAAAGAGAGACCGGGCCATATTGCAACTTTTTTTCTCCACGGGTTTGCGTCTGGCTGAATTGCGGTCGCTCAATCGCAAAGATCTGAATTTTCAGACACGCGAGATCAGCGTGCGCGGCAAACGAAACAAACTCCGGGTCGTGTTTCTCTCGGATGCCGCCGTTGACGCATTACAAACGTATCTGAATGTTCGCCTTGATCATCTTCATCCGCTTTTCATTCATTATAACGATAAGGCTGCGCAGGAGATGCCCCCGGGGGAGAATTTTCGCCTGACCAGTAATGCCATTTACCGCATTGTGAAGAAATACGCCCGAATGGCGGGGATCGTTTCCGATCCTTCTCCTCATACTCTGCGCCATTCCTTCGCGACTAATCTGCTCCAAAACGGCGCCGACCTTCGTTCCGTTCAAGAAATGCTCGGTCATAAAGATCTCTCGACAACGCAGATCTATACGCATGTCACCGATCCTCAGTTGAAAGAGGCCCACAGGAAGTTTCATGGCCTTCGTAAGGAATAATGCGCATTCTCACACTATGGAAAAGGCAAGAAAAGGTATGGTTGGCATCTATCAGATTTGGCGAATGGCACTCATATCAACAGAGCATTGCAGGAATCTTGGAAGAAGCATGGTCCGGTCTCTTTTCAATTTTCGATTCTGGAGATCATCGGTGATACAGATGCTCTTCCGGAACGTGAGATCCATTGGCTTGAAAAGACAGGAGCACTCACTCTTGGCTTCAATACGAAAACCGATCAATACAAGGATCGAACATTGATCAGTGTTCATAGAATGACAAAGAATCAGAAAACTCATGGAATTTTTCAAAGCGGGAGGCGGGAAAGGAAGTTCATAAAAAATACCACGGACGAAGCGAGAAACGGGTCACCCTGAGCCCGCCAGCCCTAGCCGTTCGGACGGGTCGAACGGGTGACGAATCCCAGTTGAAAGAGGCGCATAGAAAATACCACGGTAGGAGCGAGTAGAGGGTCACCTCGATTATCGTGCGCCTCCTTCTGTGCACGGCACCGTGGGATCCGCGATGCAGTTCTCCGTGGGCGGCTTGCCGCGTTCGGGACAGGTGCGCGAGTAGAGACAGGCATCGCTGGCCATTCCGCTCAGCGCTCGTTGAATGCGCGGGGTGTCCCGCCACGATTCAGCGACGCCATAAGCGCTGTAGTAGACCAGAATCTGATCATCGTCCTTGAACATGTAATTCCGGACGAAGGGAATCTCCACGCCGTTCACGAACATTCTGGGATTGGGCAACCAGGTACAGTCATAAGGGGGGCTGCTTGTCTTGTGGAAAACGCAATCGAGTTCAAACCCGATTGAATGGAGGAAATCGCCGAAACCGAGCCCAGTCTTGTGTCGGTGGATCACGTGCCCGTTCCCATCGTGGAGGTGAATGTACAGGCGGGGATCAACTGGTTTGAGTTTCGCCTCTTTCTCTTCCGTCATCATGTACTCCGGGGCGGAGAAATCGATTTTTTCCCATCCGTCCCACACAGCAAAATCCGCATGCGCGTGGTTGGGATCGGGATTCTTCGCGGGCTCGGCGACGATCGAAACGGAGGAAACATACATAATGACCACGACAGAGCCGATGAGAAGCAGGAACGCCCAGACAAGATGACGCATAATCGAAAGTGAACGCGGTCAGAAGGATACACCATTCAAAGGAATCATTCCTCAATGATGATCTGTCCGCGCATGGTCGTGTGCCCCGAGCCGCAGGGAATGGAACAGAAGAAGTCGAAGGTGCCCGCGCGGTCGGTGGGCAGATCGAAGGTGGCCTTCGCTCCCGGCGTGAGCGTCTCGTTGATGCCAAGATCCGGGGCGGCGAAGCCGTGGGGAACGTCGAGGGAATATGCCACGATCGTGACCTTCTGCCCTTTCTTCACACGAATGATCGCCGGCGAGAATTTCCACTGCTGCGCGGTGACTTGAATCACCTTCACCGAGGGCGAACTTTGCTGCGCGGTCGCGCTCGAGCGGGAACTCTGCATCGAAGCGCTGCTGTGCCGCGTCATTGCTGATGACGAACTGCTCTCCATCATCGATGCGCTGCTCGTGGAGATATCGATGGAGGAAGAATGCGATTGATCGGAGGTTGGCGGCGTCTCAGCTGGAGTACAGGCGGAGAAGAGGAGAAGGAATGCAAGGGGGCCGATGAGGAGGAATTTCTGGGGGGGCATAGGCAATGGGAACGATGCATCATCCTAAAACAGAAACGCCGGGGAGGCAATGAAGATGGATACTTTTTCCCGTCCAAGGCGTGTCTTGTCATCTTCGAAACGGGATGGAATGACGAAGCAGTAGGAGATTGCGAAAGAGAAGCGCCACGACAAGACCGTCCGAGCAGGTTACGTACAGAGGAAAGAGCGCATTTGCGATGGTCCATTGATGCACATTCACGAGCGCAATCGCCCCACCCGCGAACCAGAGAATCCACGCCAAGAGATTCTCCGAAGCAGGATTCTTGATCGCTTTGCGGAAGGTGGAAAGCCAGGCGAAGAAATCGATGCCAAGAATGAGCAGATGCGGAAGCAGGGGCGACGATATGAGCCACCAGAGAATGGCGCAGGCAAGAGCCCCGACAAGACACCAACGATCAACGATCGTCACCCCCTTCTTGCCGTAGGGAATTGCAAGCGCACTGATGATCACCTGTCCGGCAAACGATCCGAAAGCGACTCCCACCGCTGCAGTCGAACCGAGTTTGACATACGTCAACGCAAGAAGAAGACCGACTGCGGACCAGATCCACCAGGAGACTCTGCTCGGTTGCGTTTGGCCTCGGAGAATTGCGGCGATGTACGGTACGAACGCGAGTACGCTCAGCATTCCTGAGAGGATGTTCAGCATTGCAGAATTGTATACTCGTTTCACTCAATAATCTCACAAAATCTGGAGAGCCAGCAAACTCTCCAAAGAATACTCCGTAGCTTTCATGCGTCGTCATGTGAGGAAATGGAGAAAAAGGATGTTCATTGAAAATTGAGAAAATGAAAGCAAAGGAATATACACGGACGAAGGCTGCCTGAGCGCCCTTCTTTTTCTCAATGAGAGGAGCTAACATCCGCATCGCTGCTTTCAATCATTCCACTGCCACGGTAGCTCAGTTGGTAGAGCACAGGACTCATAAGCCTGGGGTCGTCGGTTCAATCCCGACCCGTGGCACCATTCGACTCGCAGTTCGTGTGCGAACTGCTCGCTCACGGTAAACCACGATCACTATTTGCAAGCGAGGCAAATGACAGTGAGCGAAGCGCCGCAGCGCGAAGTCGAACTGCCCTACAAAACAACACACAAACCGTCTGGTATCATCACTGCCATACCCTGGTTCACCATGAGCGCCGTCGAATGGTTCGTCTACATCGCACAAGCTCCGACAGGCCGGTACTACACTGGCATTACGACTGATCCCAAGAGACGCAATCAAGAGCATAACCGTGATGAAGGTGCGAAATTTGCACATGATCAAGATGCACTGAGACTCCTCTACACATCGCCTCCTTTTCCAGACCAATCCGCGGCCAGGTTTCGAGAAGTACAGATCAAAGGTTGGACACGCTAAGAGTACGTTGTACCTCATCATTTTATCTCACTACCACAGCCAAAATGCGCTATAGTTCTCCACTATGTCGCTTTGCGCTGTCACAATCGGAGCAGATCTGAAAATCACGGAAAAGGGCGATGTCGCCATTATGGAACTCAATGGTACCAATGCATGGATGGAGGGGTTTCGTATTTTGTACGGTGGCGCGCTTATTGCTCAGCGCCGTGAATTCCTCGAAGCAGAGAGAGCAAGAATGAAAAATAGTATGCGTTGGCTTTTCTTCCACGAACATCCTGCATATGCAAAAGCTCTGCATCGGGAAAACGAACCACTCGGCGATCCGCACAACGCTTGGAATCCTCATGGACTGAGCATCCTCTGCAAAGATAAGGGCAGTCAGCGATGGTGTATCCCCGAACAGTATTCACCCCCGCATGAGGTTTTTCGGGGAGAAAATCGGGGGGCTCTCATGGAATTCATCACGAAATTACAAAGCGGTAATGGTAGCTTAAACGGCAATCCTACACTGCTCAATCTCTCACGTTTTCCCTATCTTGTGGCAAAGGAAAGTTGGGGCACAGTGGGAGGAGAAGGTGTGAACATGTATGGCATTCACGATGTAGACGAAATCCTCAGATTTGCTGAAGGTAAAGAATGGTCAATTGTTGTGGAAGGCTTTGTACCTTCCCGTCCTCTGTATCACAACAAAACGAACCAACTTCACGAAGGGGCCATGCGATTACATGTAGATTATTTGGTCGATGAGGAGCGACAAACGCTGCAGACCTTGTTTGAGAAATCATATTGGAAACTCTGTGGAGCGCCTTTGCAGAGCAGTGAACAATTCTCTGATTGGTGTATATCGCATTCAGGAGGTTACGTTGCAGATCTCCTCCAGCCAGTGTCCTCCGATGATCACAAGGCTGCGAAAGAAGCATTGGATGCTACGATGCGAAACTTGCTCTTGCTCGATCCAGATCTATTGAACCATGTGGAGCATGAAGGCGTCTTACTCTGATGGTCAGTATGTAAACTGTAACCCCCACATCACCACCTCTCTCACACCACGATACCATCCTTCTTGATCTCCATCGCGAGTGTTGAGTACTTGTCCTCCAGATGTTCGGGGTAGAACCAGATGGGCTGAAGTTTGTAACTGATGGGATAGCGCAGCTTCCGAATATCGTGCATCTCTTGCAAACGATCACCTTTGAATGACGTACCCACCACGGCGATGTCTACGTCGCTCTGATCATGCATCTCATTCCTGGCCACGGAACCGAACACAATGAACGCGGACATGGGGATGCGAGCTTCCTGCAATGATTGCTTGTACCGCCTTGCCAAATCGAGTGCCTCTTCTTGTGTCATACGAAGAGACTCGAAAGAATTCGCTCAGTCTTCTGCAACCATTTTCCGGCATTTGCTGCCGTTGCATTTGAGGAAAACCATTGATCATCACCGTAACGAGAGAGAATGGCGAAATCCGTAATCTCCTCAAAGTCATCTCTTTCATGTTGCTTTCGGTTGCTCTCCAGCAAATCCGCGAGCTCATTCAGATCGTGCGTAAACGGTGCGGCCTCGTCTTTTTTCAGAATGTACCTGGCCTTCAGCGCCAATTCCAAAGCCAAATGACAGTGGAAGAGCACTTCTCCATACACATCCGGCTCCTTCTTCTCGAAGAGAATACGTGCGGCTTTCAGTTCTGAACGTGCTCTCTCTTGCCAATGAGTAGCAGCTTCATCCTGCGTCACGCACCCACTATACCACAGAAAATGATGAGAAACCCGAAGCCAAGGAACGAGGCGATCGCAGAAAGCATCAAGCTGCCCGCCCGAACGTACCGACCCGCCAGACCGCTGTCGGGCTGGCGTTCGGACGGGCGGACAAGACTCCAGCCGTTCGAGGCCCTGACGGGCCCTCAGGCCCGGAACGGGTGTTCAAACAATTCATCAATGATCAAGAACATCTTGAATATTCAAACCTGGTTTCTTGATGAATTGTTTACATGCCCTGAGCAGAGTCGAAGGGTGATTTGGTGCTTGGTGCTTGGTTTTTTTTCTGCGACTCTCCCGTATACTCTCCGCAATGAAAGCTCTCCTCCTCTGCCTCCACGGCTGGGGCGGCTCGAAGGAGTCGTTCACGGAACTCCGTGTGGCCCTCAAGGATGCGGATATCGAAGTGCTGACGCCGGATCTCCCGGGATTCGGCGATGAACCGGAGCCCAAGCGGCCATGGACCGTGGAAGATTACGCCGATTGGGTGGAGAAGTGGCTCACGGATCGCTTCAGTCGCGAGCATCTGCTGCAGGAACAATTTCTCCTCCTCGGACATTCCCACGGCGGGCGCATCGCAATCACGCTCGCGGTGCGCGGGCGACTGCCCATCGATCACCTGTACCTGTGCGCGGCGGCGGGCATCCGTCGTCCCCGCCATCTCAAGCGGATCATCGGCTTGGCGCTCGCCAAGGCCGGGAGAATCTTCCTGGCGATTCCGGGATTGAAGATCCTTCGGCCAATCGGGCGCTTGCTCCTCTACCGCCTCGTGCGCGTGCACGATTACGAGCGCGCGAGCCCCGTGATACGTCAGACCCTGATCAACGTCACAGCGGAGGATCTCCGTCCGCTCCTTCCGAAGATCCATCTCCCCACCGACATCTTCTGGGGAATGGATGACCGCATGGTTCCCGTGAAGGACGCGAAGCTGATGCATGAGAGCATTCGCGGCAGCCGCCTGCACCTCTACAAGAACGTCCGCCACGCCGTCCATCGGGACCGTGCGACGAATATTGCGGAAGTGATCGTACGTGATTTGGTGAGGGAAGGGTAGGCTACAATTCCCCCATCGCTGAATCCGTGCTCCTCATCGGCCTCGTCCTCCTCGCATCGCTCTCCCCTCTCTGCACCGCCGCAGCACTCTGGCAGATGAAGGAGTGGCGATGGGACAGATTGCTCGAGCACCTGCGACGCGAAGGGATCCTCCGGCAGCTCTTCGGGTGGCTGCGTCCGGCGGTCGCGGCTGCCTTCGCCTGGATCTTTCTCCTGCGGTTGCTCCCGCTCGAGCACTGGGTGCTCCTGTTCCTGACCACACTCGCCGGGCTCTCCATCATCCAATTCGGTCTGCGGAAACAACGCTTGCCGATCCTCACCCGGAAGGCCGTCGTGCTCGTCGCCACGAGTGTGCTTCTGACGGCGATTGCTGCGTTCGTCTTGACGCTCCATTTGAACAGATTGGGCGCCAACGTCCTGCTCCCCTTTCTGCCCCTCCTGCAGCCATTCTTCGTGATGCTCTCCTGGCTCCTCTGGCGTCCCGTCGATTTCATCTTGAAGAAGCGCGTACTCGATCGGGCGCAGGATCTTCGAGCACTGGAGAATAATCTGACCGTGATCGGGATCACGGGGAGTGTCGGGAAGACGACGACGAAGGAGATCCTGGCCCACGTGCTTGCGGAGCTTCCCGCCATCGCGACTCCGGCATACGTGAATTCGGAGATGGGCGTTGCGCACTGGCTGATCGAAACCTTCTCGAAGCCGGACCATCCGAAGACTCTGATCATCGAAATGGGCGCGTACCGCGAGGGCGAGATCGCGCTCCTGAGCGCCATTGCGAAGCAGACGATCGGCGTCGTGACGTACGTGGGATCGCAGCACCTCGCACTCTTCGGCTCGGAGGAAGCGCTCGTGCGAACCAAGGCGGAAATCATCACGCATCTTCCTCAAGACGGCCATGCGTTCCTCAATGGAGACAATGACGCCGCGAGGAAGATGAAGGAACTCTCGCCGTGCCCCGTGACGATCGTGGGGACCGGCGGCAGCTGCGACATCGAAGCGTTCGACGTGGAGGAGACGCCGACCGGGATTCGCTTCCGCGTGGAGGGGAGGACGTTTTCCCTTCCTTTCCACGGCACACATAACGTGACGAACGTGCTTCTCGCGATCGCCGTGGCCAGGCATCTGGGGATGACGGATGACGCGATCGCAGCGCGCCTGAAGACGTTCATCCCTCCACAGCACACCTTCAGCGTCCGGGCAGAGCGGAATGTCACGATCCTCGACGACACCCACAATTCCAGCGCCGCGAGCTTCCGCGCCGCCATCGCCTGGGCCCGCACCCAACCGTTCGAAGCAAAGACGCTCCTCGCCTCCGGGCTCATCGAACTTGGCGACCAGTACGAGCCGATCCACCGCGAACTCGGCGCGCTCGCTACACACGTGTTCAGTCGCGTCATCTTCCTCGACGAAGAAAGTGCCAAGATGTTCCAACAAGGATTCGGAAAGCCGGTGGAAGTGCTCCGCAAGCAGGTGCTACGAGTGTCTTCCGGATCATTGCTCGTGTGCATTGGAAGAATGCGACCGTCGACCATCAATCGGTTGCTGCCTTCTGAAATTGTTGCCACTGAAAAACGTGAAATGACTTCATAATTCCTACAGGGTCGCGGCCACCCTTCGACAAGCTCAGGGTGACATGGCCGCTCTCAGGTTCTTACAATTTTGAATTCTGATTCGCAATTCGCCACTTGCAATTCGCAATTCATCCCTCAATCAATGTCTCTCTTCTCTCCCATCCACCACACGTTCGCCCCTCTTGCAGACGCACGGCTGCGCCGCTGCGCCCGCGCACTCTCGTACCTGCCATGGCGCTACAAGCGCGGACCGTACAGTGAAAAACTCCGAAGGGCGCTCGAGGAGAAATTCGGGGGAAGAGCCTTCCTCTTCTCCACCGGCCGCGAGGCGCTCTTCGCGTTTCTTCAATCGATTCCCTCAAAACCCGGCGACGAAGTGATCATCCAGAGTTACACCTGCGTTGTCGTCCCAAATGCCATTCATGCCGCCGGACTCAAGACGGTCTACTGCGACATCGAACGCGACACGCTGAGTCTGGATTGCGAAGAGATCGAAGTGCTCATCACGCCGAAGACGTGTGCGATCATTTGCCAACACACCTTCGGCATTCCCGCGGACACCAAGCGCCTGCGGGAAATCTGTGACCGTCACGGGATTCTGCTCATCGAAGACTGCGCGCACGTGATCCCGGATGAAACCGGACCACGCGACATCGGAACAGAGGGCGATGCGCTCCTTCTCAGTTTCGGCCGAGACAAAGCCATCTCCGGCATCACCGGCGGGGCCATCATCAGCCGCGTTGCCTCGGCGAATCCCACGCTCGAGCGGATGGCCAAGCACGCGCACGATCTCTCCTTCTTCACGATTCTGCGGCTGCTCGAATACCCGAACATCTACGGCTGGGCGAAGCTCTTCTACGGCCTTGGGATGGGCAAATTCTCGCTCTTCCTGCACTCAAAGATCGGAGCGCTTCGACCCATTCTAACAAGCGACGAAAAACATGGCCGCATGCGCACGGTCCTCCACCGCATCCCCGACGTCTGCGCCGCCCTCGCCCTCGAACAACTGGAGCGTCTACGGGAACTGAATGATCATCGGAGGATGTTGACGAAGTTTTTCCTTGAGGAAGGAAAAAAGAGAAGATGGCCGATGCTACATTGCTTCTGTCCTGGTGAGCGCGTCGAACCATGGACAGAAGCAAAATTGTCGACCCTTCGACGGGCTCAGGGTGACAATTTGATAGTTGTTCAGGAATCTCCCCTCCAAAAATTCCCCCTCTTCGTCCGCGGCGCCGAAAAAATCCGCCGCGCGCTCAAGAAAAAAAATATTCATCTCCACGACGGCTGGACGGGCTGTGTCGTGTGCCCCGCCTCCGTGCACCTCCCCGATACCGGCTATGAAATGGGCAACGATCTGGCGGCCGAAGCCGTCTGCGAAGAAATCCTCAGCTTGCCGACGCATCCGACGATGAGTCTGAAGCAGGCAAAAGAGCTTGTGGAAGCCCTGGATCATCTGCTTCAATGACGCGCTATGGCTGCGCCGTTCTTCACGCTCAAAGGGAAGACGCTCGTCCTCATCGATTGGGCCAATATTTTCCATGCACAGCGTAAGAACGGATGGGCGGTCGATACTCGAAAGCTCCTTGCTCTCTTCAAAGAGCATCCGGAAATCCATGACATCGTCCTTTTCCATGGAACCGATCAGCACGAAAAATCGCAGTCCTTCCTCCGGGAACAAGCGGCCATCGGCTATCGCATCGTGACGAAGGCCGTGAAGAAAGTGCCGGTGACGGTGGACCATGAGGGCAATCCGCTCCCAGAGGCAATCCTGCGGCGCAAGTGCGACTTCGATGTCGAAATCGCCAAGGAAATTCTCCTGAATCTCGACCGGTATCAGGGTTTCATTCTCATGAGTGGTGATGGAGATTACGCCCCCATTCTCGACGTGCTTCGCGAGCGCCGGACGCAAACAATCCTCGTGTTCCCGAAGGGCGGCTTGGGACGAGAATACACGGAAAACCCGCTCAGGAAGCATGCGATTTTTCTCTGCTCGCTTGAACGTCTGCGTCCCTTCATTGAGTTCAAAAATATCCCGGCGGGACCGAAATCCCGTCGGGCGTGATTGATTTCAGTATAGCCGCGGATAGGAGCGAGTCAAATCTTTTTGAGAGCCCGCTGCGGCTGGACGGGCTGTGTCGTCTGCCCTGCCTCGGTGCATCTCCCCGATACCAGCTACGAACTGGGCAACGATCCGGCTGCCGAAGCCCTCTGCGAAGAAATCCTCAGCTTGCCGACGCATCCGACGATGACGACGAAACAAGCGAAGGAATTGGTGGACGCTTTGGATCTTGTCCTTCAGAAAAAATGATGATTTTTGGCATACGTATGCTTCTTTTCATCATGGAAGAAGCTTCAATGCTTTCTTGTTCGCGAGTCGGTACACGGTGAAATCCCGGCGATCCAGGGTGAACACTATATCGATCTTCTCACGCTCGGCGAGGTAGACAAGGCAGGCGTCGGCCAGTTGCACTCCTTGATCCGCATACTGCGTAAAGAACGTCGAGAGCCACGACATGGCGGATGCATCGAGCGGAAGAAGCTGGAACAGTCCAACCTCAAACCCGTCGAGCAACCGCTGCACGGCCGCCAGATCCGTACGCAGCAACCATGCCGCCTCCGTGATGACCGGCCAACAGGTGAGGAGTGGAGGCGAAAGCTTGCGGAGTTGCTCGACACATGCGGTGTGGTGAGCATCCCGCTGCGAGAGAATGGCAACCAACGGCCCCGTATCGACAAGGACCCGGCTCATGATTGGCCGAAGCCATCGAGATGCTTCTGGTTCGTGCTGAGATCGCTCGGGCCGCTTTTCATGGCCTCGATGAGCCCGGCTTTCCGCGCCAAAGCGTAGCAGCTACGGGTGGTGGTGCGAGCGGTCCGATGAGGGGTTGGCGAGACAGTCACCTGTACCCGCTCATGCTCGCGCAGCTTGAGCGGCTGCAATGGACGGAGTACGCCCTGCTCGTAGACGGCTTGGAGAGTCTTCGGATTCATGCCTCTATTCTACAACACAATACTCTGGCATCCCACTCATTCCCGAGCAAAAAGCTCATATCTCAGGCCTCCTCGTACCACAGCACAGATCTCTCTTTCCGCTTCCAAATTATGCTAATTTTGTGTTATAATGCTATTTGGATCTTTGACATCACATTCACCTCTACAGATCTCTTTTCGCGAAACGCGGACGAGTCTTTCTGGCACGTTGCCAGTCGGATAAACCCGCTTCACAGTTACTCCATGAGCACCTTCTTTTGAAGTCACGCCTGTGGGGGACGTGATGACGAAAGGAGATCTTGTGGAGGGAGGTATCTATGAACAGTTTTGTTCGGGTGGCAGCGACCCTTATCGCTGTGTTCGTTTGTGCACAGAATCTGCAGGCTGAATCGATCGCTGCGTCCTACTCTGGCAGTACTGGCAAGGTGACCGTCGCGTTCGACGACAGCTCGGAGACTACGGTTTCCATCACGGTGAACGGCACGATTACGGGCTTCAGTACCGACAAGGAATCGAAGCTCGAGCCGAAGTGGACCTCGGTCAAGAATTACTTCACGGCCTCCGGTCGGACCTGGAAGGCCTACGGCCCTCTGGCCTCCGAAAAGCCGCTCGAGGTCTGCGGGCACTATTTCCACTTCACGGTGCTCCGGGCCAACGGTTCGACGTACAACGTGCCGGGCTTCTACAATGGATCATTCCTCGCGATTGATCCGAAGAAGTTGCCCAAGAACTAGCTGTCAACTTTCCCCCACAAAAAATCCCTCATCCACTACTCAGTGGCATGGGGGATTTAGAAGCGATCATTATCAATTCGCTGAACTCCGTCGTCCGGAAGCGGCCCAAATATATCATCCAAATTGCGATCAGCAACAATACTATCACTGGCTGGTTGACGCTGGGGAGGCGTTGGAGTCGGTCTTACTGGCGCCGGCTCCGTTTGATTCGGCTGTTCAGGAAGTTCCGTGCGCGGAGGGCGTCCAGCTCCCATCTGTTCAAGCAGTGCCAGACGCTCATTCTGCTCGCGTTCCAGCTCCGCTTGATGCTGCTGCTGCTCCAATGCAATGATCCGCGCCATCTGCTCATCGTCCACGACGTGCTCTTCGCCTTGAGAATCGATTACGAAACTGTTGCTGCCTTCCATGGGTATGGACACCCCGTCTTCGTCTTCATCGTGTGCATGCAATTCATAGATCCCCACGGTGCCGTCGCCGTGCTCGATGCGAACGGTGGCGTAATGACCGTGTTCGACGGGAAAATCAAATTCGTGACCGTCGAAATGCAACACGTCGTCTTCATCATCCCATTCGATTCCCGCGGCGTTGCGCATGCCAAATCTGCCGCCCAGCCGCTCAACGTTTGGCCGGAGATTCGGCGTGAAATCATGGATGCCGGCGACGAAGCGACTGACGATGCCATGGATGGAGTCGCTCAATCCCCTGCCGACATTCGTCACTTCGCGGCGGGTCTCGGGCGATTGCGTCTGCCACACATCCTTCATGCGCTTCTCGAAATCGTGCATGATCTTCGAGAAGTTTCCAAATTCCGGAAGTTGCGGCAAGCCCTCGGGGCCTTTCTCGAACGATTGCCGGGCGAGGAGACGGTGTTCGGAGTGGAAGTGGATGTGCATGGTTTGTGTGGGAAACGGAGAAACCGATCAGGCGGCTTTGGACGACGTGCGCACGGCGATGGCTTCGACGGTGCTGCGCGCCTGCGAGACTGCTTCTTTGGCGCCCTCGTACGCCACATGCAACTGCGCCGAAATACCGTCGCGGGCACCGGGGCTGAGCGACTGCGCGATGGAGAGGAGGTACTGGATGAGCGCTTTGGGCAAAAACGTCGAGGAGATCACCTGGGCATGGAAGTCGGCGAGAGTCATAGGTGCGGTGTGGATGTTGCTCCCAGTATAGCAAAAAAGCGGTTGGAGGGGAATGGGGGAATGTGTGTTGTTTTTGTTCTGTAGGTGACCTCACCCCCTGCCCCTCTCCTTTTCTTGGGTTGTCCTTTTTTCGGGAATGAAAGATATTCTTGAAGATTCAGAGGAAGGGGGGTGTTTTGTTTGTGTTGTATGGAAGCAAAAACATACAAAACATTCCCCTCTCCAGCTCTTCGAAAAGAGTATCACTTCCTCCATTTTCGGCACAATCAATCCTAAAGGCTGGAGAGGGGTTAGAGGTGAGGTCACCTACAAAACAACAAACAAAAATCAATCAAAAATCAATAACCTCGAGATGATTGGATCCCTCCCTGCCCTCCTCTACGCTATCTGCAATGACAGTCTCCGCAGCCACCAATGCCCACGAGTGGGACGCCTTCCTCATCGGTCAGCGTTTCCGCCCGTTCCTCCAGAGCTGGACAATGGGCGAAGTGTATCGGGAGATCGGCCAGGAACCGGTTCGCCTGGAGGTTCGAGAAAACGGGAGGATCGTCGGCATCTGCTTCGGGCATGTTGTTCCCGCTAAGCGAGGAAAACATTTGGCCATTCCCTATGGACCAATTTGCGAAGGGCGAATTGCGAAGGGCGAATTGGACATTGATTCGCAACTCGCAACTCGCAACTCGCAATTCTTCCCATGGATTGATTCTTTGAAAGAAATTGCCAAAGCACATCGCTGTTCCT
>JACQCJ010000050.1 GCA_016201685.1 Candidatus Peregrinibacteria bacterium
GCTGCCGTTCATTCATCGTCGTTTTCAATATGTCGTATTTCCGGCCGATGCTCTGTTCGAGTGAAAGTACGAGGGCGGGAGTCATGGAGTGCAGTATGCTCCTCCAACCAAAGATTTAGAAGTTATTTATCGGTGGATCCTAACCATTGAGTCTAGAGTCAACCCCCACCCTCTTCTATACTCCCTCCATGTTACGCACCCACACCTGCGGCGAGCTCCGCGAGGAGGACATCGGGAAAACCGCTGCTCTCTGCGGCTGGGTGCACCGGCGGCGCGACCACGGCGGACTCATCTTCATCGATCTGCGCGACCGCTACGGGATGACGCAAGTGGTCATCAACCCGGACCAACCGGATGTCTTCGCGCGCGCGGAGACGACCAGACCTGAATGGGTGCTGAAGATCACCGGGAAGGTTCGCAGCCGTCTGGAGGGCGCAGAGCGTGAGGAGAATCCCACGGGCATGATCGAGGTCAGCGTCGAGGAACTCACGGTCCTGAACGAAGCCAAGACGCCGCCATTTGAAATCGATGATGGGCAGCCGCACCATTCCACGGGTGCGGTTCCAATGGGTGCGGCCCCATCCATGGGCACGGTGAATGAGGAATTGCGTCTCCAGTACCGCTACCTCGATCTCCGACGAGCTCGGATGCAGAAGAATATCCTTCTGCGCTCCAAGATCTTCCAGATCATCCGCGATCACTTCAGCAGAGAAGGATGCATCGAAGTCGACACGCCCTGTCTCATCAAGGGGACGCCGGAGGGGGCGCGCGAGTACATCGTTCCGTCGCGTCTGTATCCCGGAGAGTTCTTCGTTCTGCCACAATCGCCACAGCAGCTCAAGCAACTCTGCATGGTCGCCGGGCTGGACCGCTACTTCCAGATCGCCCGCTGCTTCCGCGATGAAGACCAGCGGGGAGATCGTCAGCCAGAATTCGTCCAACTCGACTTCGAAATGAGCTTCTGCGAGCAGGAGGATGTGCAGAAGATCGTTGAAGGTTCGGTGACGCGTGTGCTCGCCGAATGTTCGGGCAAGCCGCTGCAGCATGGGAAGGTGGGGCGCTCCACGTGGCAGGAAGTGATGGACCGCTACGGGTCGGATAAGCCGGACTTGCGCTACGACCTGCCGATCACGGACATCTCTTCCCTCTGCGATGGTTGCGGGTTCGAGGTCTTCGAGCGGGCGCTCGCGAATAAGGGGACCGTGCGTGCCCTGAGGGTACCCGGCGGGGCGGCGCTCACGAGGAGCGAGATCGATGCCTGGACCGAGATCGCGAAGGAATTGAAAGCGAAGGGGCTCGCCTACATTCTCTTCACAAAAGAAGGACCGAAGTCTCCACTGCTGAAATTCTTCAAAGAAGGATTCCTCGAGAAGCTTATGGAAGCTACTGGCGCAGAGTCGGGCCTGCCCGCCGAAGCTCCCGCAGGAGCGAAGGCGGGCGACGCGCTCTTCTTCGGTGCCGATGCCTTCCGGATCGTCTGCGCGAGCCTGGGGAGAATCCGCAGCGAGGCGGCGAGGCGCTTCGACCTGATCGATACGTCCATCCACTCGCTTCTCTGGGTCACGAACTTCCCGATGTTCGAGCGAGCGGAGGACGGCTCGCTCACCTTCTCCCATCACCCGTTCACGAGCCCGAACATCGACGAGTGGAAGCGGAGGAAGGAGGATCCACTCTTCGTCCACTCCGTCTGCTACGACCTCATCCTCGACGGTTATGAACTCGGAAGCGGCTCCATCAGAATTCATGACCGCGTATTGCAACAGGAAGTGTTCGCCATGCTCGGGATTGCGCCGGAGGATCAAAAGCGCCGCTTCGGCCACATGCTCGAGGCCTTCACCTACGGCGCCCCGCCCCACGGCGGCTTCGCTTACGGCATTGACCGCCTCGTCATGATCGTTGCGGGCGAGCTCAATATCCGCGAGGTGATCGCGTTCCCCAAAGATCAAAAAGCGAAGGATTTGATGCTCGGAGCGCCGAGCAGGGTGGAGGAGAAGCAGTTGAGGGAACAGGGAATCAAGATTGTGACAGGGTGATTGCTGCGCTCAGGAAGCAACGGAGCAAATTGATAATTGAAAATTTACAATTGATAATGCAGTAGAACTTCTGCTTTCTAAGTTGCTACCATAATTTTCAATTTTCAATTGTCCATTGTCAATTCTTATGTTGACATTGTCTACACAATCGCTATACTGCTTCTAATGAGTGTCATCCACGTCCGCACCGATGCCGCGCTGAAGAAGAAAGCGCAGAAGATGCTCAAGGAGATGGGGCTCGATTTGAGCAGCGCCGTGAATCTCTATCTGCGGCAGATCGTCGTCACCGGCGGCATCCCCTTCACAATCCGCACGGTGAACGGCTTTACCCCGGCGCAGGAGAGGAAAATGATCCGGGAGGCGGAATGGGCTATGAAACATGGAAAGGGTTTCAATTCTGCTGAGGAGCTTATGGAAGACATCTTGGGCAAGAGATGGAAAGCTCGGGCAGAGAAACGGTTCGGCCCGTTGCGACACAAAGAATGATAGAATGCACAGTATGTATCGAGTGAAAGAATCCAAAAGCTTCCGGCGCGATGTGAAGCGTCTCGAAAAATCCAAGCGCTATGACCCGCGAAAGCTCCTCGAAGCCATGACCATTCTAGCATCTGGAGAGAGATTACCGGAACACTATCGTGATCATGCCTTGAAAGGGGATGTAGACGGTTCGCGCGAATGTCATATCGAATCCGATTGGTTGCTCGTCTATCGATATCAGAAAGGTGCACTCATTCTTCAGCTCATACGAACGGGAACTCATTCCCAACTTTTCCATGAATAAGAAGCAGGTTCGTACCGTGAACGGCTTCACTCCGGCGCAAGAACGCAGGATGCTCAAGGAAGCGGCGTGGGCGCTGAAGCATGGAAAGCGGTTCAATTCCGTCGACGAACTGATGGAAGATATTCTGGGAAAAAACTGGCGTGCTGAGAACAAGAAGCGGGTCGAGGCATACAAAAAATCCCAGCGATGATAGAGTGGGATCAAGATTGTGAAAGAGCGACTGCTTTGCCCAAGGAGCAGCAAAGCAAATTAAAAATTGATAATTCAGAAGAAGCTCCGCTTCCTGGACTGCTACCATAATTTTCAATTATCAATTGTCCATTATCAATTCCTCCATGTCCGCCCCTCAATCCCCACCCGACCCGAAGAAAGCCGAACTTCAACGCTTCCAGGAGCAGAGCCTGGCCGCGGCGCGGCAGGAAGAAGAACGAGCGGCGAAGCGCAAGGAAGAGCACAAAGCGGAGCAGGAACAATTCGCGGCGCGGGGCGAGGAGAACGTGAAGGAGGAGCAAGCGAAGACCGCGCGCACCAAGAAGGAGATGCAGCAGTGGCGCAGGGATGAGGCAGCGCGCAAGGAGGCGATCGCGAAGGACAAGGAGCGTCGCGCGCGGGAAGCGCAGATGCTCCAGGAGAAGAAGAAAGAGCACGAGGCGTTCATGAAGGAGCAGAAAACGTACATGGACACGCTCCACGAAGATGCCGCCAAGAAGGCGCTTGAGGATCGCAAGGCGATGGAATCCGAACAGGGATTCAAGGAACGGATCATGCAGTCCGAGCGCGAGGCCGTACAGAAGAAGTACGAGGCGGACGCCGCCGAGCGGCAAACCAAGAACAACATCGAGAAGGAGTATCTCTGCGCCAAGGATGCGCTCGATCGCAAGGGCAAGGAGCTCCAGGCCGCGATCTACAGCGAAGAGGTGCGCGCCAAGCTGAAGATCGAGAACGAGATGCGCCAGAAGATCGCCATCTTGCCGGGCTCCCCCACCGCAGCCCAGCAGAAGGTGACGCTCGAGAAAGAAGCGCAGGCGAAAGCCGCGGGCGCGGAGCGCGAGGCCGCCAAGAAGCGCGGCGACGCGAACGTGCGATTGGGCAGCGATCGCCGAATGCTGGAACAAGAAATGCAGAAGAAGAAAATGGACGCCGAGCGAGCCACGCGCGAGCGCAAGATGGCCATCGACGCCGAACTCGCCGCGGTGAAGCGGCAGATTAAGGAGGAGAGGAGGAGGAAGGATCTACCGAAGTGATCGGGCTTCTGGCATAGCAAAAAACTTCCCCTATCCTGGACTCCCCCCCATCCTCATCGCACGAGGATTCCGTAGTGTTTCACTTCGCGCGCGAGGGAACTCCACTTGCTCTCGAACTGCTCGGGACGCATGCAGAGAGCTTCGATGCGGACGTCGACGTCCGCCCCTTCGTGCCATACCATCTGCTTCTCCTCCCACGGGTGCTCTTTAAACGGATCGACAACCACCACCACGTCGATGTCGCTGTCGCGATGGGCATCGCCGCGCGCAACGGAACCATAGAAGTATAGTGCGTTCACGGGAACGTTCTTTGCCACAAGCCGCTCCTTCAGCTCTTCGGCAAGAGCGTATCCCTCATGCGGAGCCAGTGGTTTGACTGGTCGAACGTACGTCATTGGAGCACGTGCAGAAGTTCTTCGGTTTTCTGAAGAATCGTCGTGACGAATTCTTTCGTTGCGATCGTTTCTATCCACGCCTCATCCCCATAGCGCGCTTCTTGGCAAAAAGGGCTGATGAGTTCAAGGTCTTCCAAAACCTTTTTCGGCCAATCCGTGCGTATATCGAGCGCGAGTTTTCCTAAATTATGCGAGAAGGGCGGCGTATCATTTTTTGTTTTGACGTAGAGGCTCTTCAATTTTTTTTCCAGTGAAAGATGGCAGTGAAAGAGAGCCAAGGCGTGGGAGCCTTCCGCGTGCATTTTCTGCGCCCATATCCACGACTCATGGGCACCATGTTGCCAGAGCCTGATAACATCCTGCTGCGTCATTGCGGAGTGAGTATATCATAATGATCTTCACCGCTGCTCAAAAAATCCCTTCTTTCGACGCCGAACTGGCCGCGACGAGACAGCAGATCAAGGAGGGGAGAAGGAAGAAAGCGGAATGAGAACGTGAAAGGATTCTTGCCGCCATCGATCTCGGATAGCTATGTCTTTTTTATTTTGTTTTTCACAATTTCTACTGCGGCCTTTCCTATCCCTTTGAGTCCGCTTTCACCGGCATCCGCAAGGGCATCGTCTGCATCTTTCTTCTCCGGTCGCCCCGGATCGACCCCAAGGCGCTCTTTTGTTGCGTCGGAGAGCGGCTTTTTGATGTTGGTCGAGACGAGCGAATCTTTCAAACCATTCGCACTTTCCTTCAGGCCGCTCATCCCGATGTTCTTCATGGCCGGCATGAAACCTTTTTTGGCGACCTCCATGACTCCCTTCGTTGCCGCTTTTCCTCCCGGCACGTAATCCAGACCCGGGATCTTGACGACCCCGAAGGCTCCATCGACTGCAGCTTCCCTCGCGTCTTTGCCTCCTGCGACCATCGTGCCTTCTCGAAAGCCCACGTACACGTACTTTCCGCCAGGCACGAATGATGTGACTGTTTCCATGCCCGTGTCGATGGCCTTCAGGACTGTTTCGGTTCTATCCAAATTTTTGAGGTGACTGTCGAGTTGCTCCTGCGACCAAACAATCATTTTGGTATCTCTCAGCTGCTCTTGCGCAAGCTGGATGGCCTGGATTTTCTTGTCTGCGGAGACGTTTTTCTTCGCGAAATCGTCGAATAAGCTCATCATCGATTTCGCTGCCGTGAGGCGCATGTTCGACACCCCCTCCGCTCGCTCCAAATCGTTGAGGGCGCCCGTGAATCTCCCCATCATTCTTCCGGTGAAGCCAAGATTTTTTATTGTCTCTTTCCTGTAATCGAGTTCCAGCTTCGATCCCTCGACGATTCCCGGAAGCTGCCTGTGCAGAGCGTCGAACTGATCATCGATCACTTTCTTCGCTTCCTGCTGCTGTTTGAGAATGGATTCTTTCTTTTCGGCGAAATCTTTGAGAGAGCCGGTATCCGGAATGAGGAGACCGGTAGCCACGAGCGCATCAAAGACCGTCTTTGTATTCATCGCGGTCTGCGGATTCATTTCCTGTGCCCGGGTAAACGCCTCGAAGAGCTTGCCCGGGTCGATTTTCGCCTTAAGGAAATCCACGGCCGCATCGTAGGACCGCATGCCGGCTTTGATGACGGAGTTCACTCCTTCAACCAGCATCTGCGTACCATTCTTCACTGCCTCCAGCGCGTCGCGCATCACGGG
Organism: Candidatus Peregrinibacteria bacterium; assembly: GCA_016201685.1. Classification (GTDB taxonomy): domain Bacteria; phylum Patescibacteriota; class Gracilibacteria; order Peribacterales; family Peribacteraceae; genus JACOTD01. The sequence continues at coordinate 6,138 of JACQCJ010000050.1, forward strand.
GGGAAATTTTTCCGCATGCTTCGCTGGAGGGGAATCCAATGGTGACGATGAACGGAGAATGGCATCGCGAATGAGGCCGGGAGGGATGCCGTCGATGATCTCTTGCCGGGCTTTTGGATCCGTAACGCTGTTGGTCCATTCTGTAAAATCGTTGACTGCATCGCGAAACTCTTTGGACTCCCGTCCGTTCTTCAATGCTGCCGTCATTGTCGCCAGATGTCCTTCGACGGTATTCGGCTTTGAGGCACTCTCTTGTGCGGCATTCTTTCCGGTCTCTTCTCTCGCACCTTCCGATTTGCCTCCCGGTGCGGCCTCCGCTCCCTTCACATCCTTCCCATCCACCTTGCTCGCCGTGCCTTCGCCGGTTCCCTCCTCCGCGCCTTGGATTTCGCCGGAAGGCAGGCCCTGCGTCGTGGGAGCTTCCGGCGTCGCCTGCACTCTCACGAGCTTGGGCGGTTTGCGACTCTTCTCATCCCATTCGAGACGGTAGCGCGGCGCCCCTCTGCTCGCGTACCCGTCGAGGATGGCATTCGATTTCTCCACTGCGTCCTTCCGCGCGGCGGTGTTCTTGCCGGCATTCTTCCAGCGGGTCGCGAGGAAGCTTTGGTACTCCATCGTGATTGCGGCCGCGGTGGGGACGACGGGATCCCCGAGCCTGATCAGTGCAGGCTCTTTCGCCGTGCGATCCCACAGGAGCTGGTAGCGCGGCGATCCCCGCTGCGCGTAACTCGCGAGGATGGCGTTCGACGTCGCGACCATATTCATCCTCGCATCATCGTTCTGATAGGCCGGATTCTTCCATCGATCCTTCACGAAACTGTCGTATTCCTTCTTGATCGCGGCATCGTCGGGAGGGGCCGGCGGCCGGTTCGTGTTCGCTTCCGTCGAAGGTGTGTTCCCGAGCAACTGCTCGCCGAGTGCGGCTTCGGCGTCCTGGGGGGCAACCCCTTCGAGATCTTTCTGAGCCTGTTCTTCTCGTTTTTGCCCTTCTTTCTGAGGATCAGTGATTTCTTTCTCAGCTTCCTGCCCCTCACGTTGCTCGGCATCTTTGCCGGCATTCTCCACGCCGCCTGCGAACGCGATCAAGCGCCGTTCCGCGAACAATGATTGGGGACCCGTGGAATACAGATGTTCCATGATGGGGAAGAGGAATCAGGCGGACGCCATTTGGGAGAGAAGATCGTCGGCGAGCTTGTCATCGTCCGCACGCGCGCTCGCTTCCACTTTCTGCAGAGCCGCGCGGCGGGTGGCCATTACCTTGCCGTGCAGGCTCATGAGGAAGGCCTGGTACTTCTTGTCGTACGCGGCGAAGCTCTTTTTGTACCGCGCCATGCGCGCCTTGCGTTGCGCGGGCGTCTCGCCTTTCTTTGCGTACCGTTCCTCGAGGGTGGGCAGCGACGCGCTCACCAGATCGCTGTCCACCGTCGCCATCAGACGGTCATACACTTCCTTTCCCGTGAGGATGGTGCCGGGATGGGCGCTGGAGGAGGGCATGTTGGTATTTCCTCTTATTATAGCGCAAAAAGGCCTTTCGGGACAGAGGCGTATTGGAGTCTTTGAGGGTTGTTGGAGTTGGTCTTCGGCTTTATGCGGTGCGCCCGCCATGCTCGTCGAGATTCGTTCCTCCCCACTCGACCACGGTGAATCCTCTGCGCTCGACCGGCCGGATCTTCACCGGATGCGTCTCGAGATTGCGATCCACGGCCTTGAAGACCATGAAGACGCGAATGATCGTATCCGGCTTGGGAGAAATGGAGAGTGGCGTCTTGTTCGTGTATTCGGTCGCGAGGAACTGCACGAGACTGAACGGATTCGCTTGGAGCATCGGCAGCCAGTAAACAATGAAGTCGTTGCGTTCCTTTGCGTTGAGGCCGAGACGCGTGAGGGAGTCTTCGAGGAAATCTGCGGCATCACTCCCGGCAACACAGAACGCGCTCTGCTCGTCGATCGTCCAAGGCTTCGAGGAATTCGCTTCCCAGAAGAGATAACTGAACTTTTTTCCGGATGCCGTTTCCACCAGATCTCCGCTCGGTAATGCCGTGACGGACCACTTCCCATTCTGCATTTTGGGATATTGCGCAACGAAATCCATATCTTTGAGCTGCACGGAAACATCGACACTCATTTCTTTTGTCGGATAGAGATAGATGACAGGCTTGCGAACGCTGATCATGCCCTGCCCAGGCACCATATCCATCTGACTGGCTCCTTCCGAGCAAACAGATAGCAGAGCAGGGACCCGAGCATCTTTGGAGAAAACAAATATGCCGCTGTCCCCATTGGTACCCGTCCACTGCAGTACGTTTCTCTCAAGCTGCAGATCCCATCTTGTCTTTGAATTTCCCTTCCCATATTGCTCTTTTTGCTTTTCAGTGAGCACAGTGTTCAATGTAGCGGTCTTCCATACAAAGCTGTTGAATTGCGAACCGCCACTCAATGTCAGGTTCAATCCACCGACAGCATTCCTCTGTGCTTGCACCGATCGTGTCGATATGCCGGGATCACGTTCTCGCGGGTTGATCACGAGCGTTCCGTTGCTCTGCATGGAGAGGGTATAGTTGGAGAGAATATTCGCGGGAACGGCACTGAGCTGTCTCATAAGATCCTGCTGAGTACTCGACCGGTCAGGAGAGACTGAGCCCTCTTCCGGGCCATGTTGAAGCACGCTGCCATCGCGCTCGAACGTGAAATTAAAGTACTTCTTCTCTTCCTTGTCGTACGCGCGCATCGTCACTCGCCCTTGGTTGTCCGTCTTAAGGTCAATCGTCTCGCCGGGCTCCATTTTCCAAACGGATTTTCCTGTTACTCGATCAAAAATCCTATTGTCCCTCGCCTTCAGCACTTCGTATTTGAAGAAGAGTGTTGCTTCCGGCGTCCCTGTGATGTCGGTTCCATGGATATTTTCAGAATACTGTTTGATTTGATTGTTGTTTGCATCAGGCAATTCCACTTCCAAAAAATCTTTCACATTCTCAACATTCCATTTCGCAAGAGAAATACTGTTCATCTGCTCCGGTTTGCCATCGTAGAATCGATCCACTCTGGTATAAATGCTGCTGACATTACCTGCTGCAAAACCATCCCGTGAAAACTGAATGGATACTCCGCCGCGGGAGACGGTGAGCGCGGTATCGGATGGCTGGATGACCTTGAGTGTGGGATCTCTCCGAAGTGTTTCATGGATATTCTCCATTGATCTTGTCCATCGTTCCTGCTTTTCTCGCATGCTGAGCTCTTCGGTGTTCTGTTCTTGTCCATTCTGTGGCGCATTCGGTTGATTCGGCTTGTTGGAGGAGTTTATACCTTCAACGTAGGGTTTCTCTTGTTTATATAACTTGAGCCGAGCTTGGAATTCAGCCAGCTTGGGGTTGTTTGCTCCTGCTGCTTCAATCGCTTGTGCCTGCACTCCCATCGCATCGCCGAACTTGCCATTGGCAGCAAGGGCTGCAGCCAAGGTGTCCATGTATTCATAATTATTCGGCTCGAGGAGACATGCTTCTTTCGCAAGTTTTTCGGCGGTCTGCTTCTCCTCTGCAGTGGAATCCTTCCGGATCGCATATTTCCACGCTAGCTCATTCTTCCATGCCGGATCCTTGGGTTCTTTCTTGATCATATCCTTCAATCGTCCATCTGCCTCACTGGAGTGACCATCTCGATCGCGCGAGGCGATGAAGCGGAATGTGAACTCTCGCGTGAGGTCTTCGGGGGTAGGAGGATTCTTGAGATCGATCTCTCTATCCAACGTCAGTCGTTCCGTGGCAATCCGACCGGGTCCCGTGGACATCGCGACCATGCTATTCAATTCACAGCGGACGGTCGGCTTGCCGTTCACTTCCATGGCGGAAACTTTCACAACCCAATAGTTATCTCCGACCAATTCTTGCATCGCCTTCTGGATTGTCAGATTATCCACATACTTTTCCTTGATGGTCCGTATTTCAGGAATATTGGCGGACTCTCGAGAAAGAATTTTGGCACCGGCAGTATCGACCATTTTGTCGGTATAGGAACGCGGGAAATTTTCGTCAAGATCGGGTTTGCGACCGCCTACTCGATACCATATTTCCCCCGTCTTTTTCTCCACGATGAAGCCATTTTTGAGTTCTCTCCGCTCACCCACCGGTGCGTCTTTGGCCGGCGGGAGCTTCTTTTCCTTGTCATTGTTGTCCGGCTTCTCCTCCGGCTTGAAGAGGTTGGCCACGGTGATGCGGTCAGCTTCTCGCTTGAATTGGACGTGATACGCAGATCCCACGATGTCGTACGTACTCTCTCTCAGGATGCGTTTGACGGCGCCTGTGCGCCCTTCCGGCGTCATCTGCGCGAGCTCCGCATTCGCGGACTTGATTTTCCCTTCGACAAACGCGAACGGCTTCGTGCGCACCGCGTCGACCGCATCTTGATAATTTTTTTGCGTGTCTTTCTCATGGTTCTTGTCGCTCTCCGCGAGATCTTCCAGCTGCACGTGTTCATCCTGGATCGTGATCTTGACGTAGAAATCCTTGGCGCCATTCACATAGGTTCTGCCAGGATCGGCGAACGGCAGCGTTTTGAGGGGCTCAGCTCGCGCCTCCGGGGAAAGCGCGCGCAATGTCCTGTTGAACTCTTTGATTGCGGCGCGGATCTCGGGAACGACGGGGCTCTCTGCAGTGCAGAGCTCTTGTACTTTTTTCGCCTTGTCCGCTGCCTCTTGCTGGATTTCCGCGTCCGGCTTCACCTGTTCGACCCGAAGACTGATCACATTATCCTCATCAACGTCTGTGGAAATCTTGTATGTGACGTTGTTGTTCTTGTCCTCGATCTCCTTTGGCTTGTCGAGGCTGAGCTCGGCAATCTGCGTGGCTCTGAGCTCAGGCAATAATGCATCGAGTTCCTTGACGGCACCCTGATCGATGCCGCGTCCTTGGATGACGCTCTCTTCAAGTTTCTTGAGACTGCCCTTCGCATACTCGAGGACCATCGAGGCGCGTGGTGTCGGTGATGAACTCTCGCAATTCCGTTTCGGCGGCTTGAACTTCTTGGGGGGGCGATCCTTTTCTCAGTTTTTTCACGATCTGCTTGGCGATGTCGATGATGCCCTCGATGAGGCCTTCTTGCTTTTCTTCCTTCCCTTCTCCGTTGTCTTTGCCCGGCGGCTCTTGTTTCCCCGGATTCGGACGATCGGGTCCGGGTTCTCCAGGTCTATCAGGTTCCGGTCCTCCGGGTCCCCCAGGACCAGGTTCTGGTTCCTTCCTTCCTCTTCCCAGCTTCTTGCCGACCCCATTCGGGCCGCCGTCGGGAGGAAGTTCAATGTCACCATGACCGCCCAGCCCGCCTCCTTTGCCGACCCCCGCTTTCACGGGAGACCAGTCGAGATTGAGAGACCCATCGTTGAGCGGGATCACCCGCACGTTCACTTGCGCCAACTGCGCGTTCAGATCGGCGACGAGCTTTGCCTGCTCCTGAAGGAGTTCTTGGCGCGTGGGGTTCCTGTGTTCAGCCTGCTGCATCTCGCCGATGAAGGCATTGAGTTGGCCCCAATACAAAAAATGAGCTTGGT
>JACQCJ010000062.1 GCA_016201685.1 Candidatus Peregrinibacteria bacterium
CCCGCGCTCAAAGATGCCGCGGTGCTCGAACATCGGCGTATCGATGCGCCGGTAGCCGGCCTGACGCGCGCGATGACGCACGGCCTTCTTGATGTACGTCATGTACTGATGATCCTCCGGGAGGACGTCGTGCGTGCCTTTGGGTGTGCGGAACAGCGGCTCAGCCATGACAAGTAAGGAGGCAAGGAGAGAGCGTACCATCGGCGTGATACGGTGCCAAGGAGAGAATTACGAGTTACGAATGGCAATTGGAGATTGGACGTTCATTCGTAATTCGTCATTCGTAATTCTCACAAAAAAGAGGTGCTCGCACTGGCTTCGTGGTAAACTTTTTTCCACTATGCCTCCTTCCCGCTCCGTTCGATTGCTGTTGATCGTCTGTTCGTTCTTCTGCCTCATTCCCTTCGCGTCCGCGACCTTCTATCACACCGATCCGCTGTCCGGTGGCGGCTCTCGCACGTTCATCGCCTTCCTCAACCGCTTCATCGCGATGCCGAAAGGTTGGACGATCACCGTGAACAACGGCACCGCAATATTCGATGCCGCAGGCCGCAGACATTGTACGCTGAGCCTCTTCGACACGGCCGAGTGCGACTACACGAAGCTCGGCCAGCGGGTATCGAAGACGTGGGCGGCCGCTGGCAAGACGCCAGATTCGTCCGTGCAGTTCGTGCGCATCGGCGGCGTGCAGGGCGCCGCGTTCACGTGGACGGAGCCGGGCGGAGCGGCGGGCGAGGAGCAACACTGGTGTGTCGTCCCGCTCCACGTGGTGCGCGGATCCGAAATCATCGCGCGCAAAGACGATGCCTTGAGTGTGCGCGTCATCCAGTCCACCCTCCTCGCGCAGCTCATCGTCGCGGAGCGGAGGTCGGGGAGGTGAGTGGGCAAGAACGAATGACGCGTTCTTCCCCGACGACTCAAATCGGGGGTTGCCTGAAGTGCAGGCCGGAGACCGCATCGTAGACATCATGGGAAATTTCCGCGATGGCGGAAGCCTCGTCGGCGATGGCGGGCGTAGCTCCCACCTTCCCCTGAGTCCGCCGAAGGGTTCGGTGGGCAGGCAGTTGGTCCAATGGTAGTATCAAACTATGGCGGGCGTAGCTCAGTTGGTTACCCGCCTCCGCCCTCGCTGTGCTCGGGCTACGGACGGGCAGGGAGCGCCAGGTCATGGTATTGTTCTTTCATCGGATGGCGGGCGTAGCTCAGTTTAGAGCGCCAGGTTGTGGCCCTGGAGGTCGAGGGTTCAAGCCCCTTCGCTCGCCCCATTGACAAGTTATGTTATGTAAATTATAATGACTATATAGTACTTTCCTGCTTCTTCTATGAACGAAATTAAAGATGGTGTTACTCAAATCATTGGAAAACGCTGGATTCCTATAAACGAAGGAGAATGGAGCGAGCTTTCTGTGGGCATCGGCCAAAACGCAAGATTGGGAGAAGGATATTTCGATGAATTTCGAGAACGGATAAAGGCAATCGGAGGATCAGATGTCGATCTCGAAGTAGAAAATGATATTGGTCATCAAGTGGGGGGGCAGGCTGCAACGTCGTTCAAAATACGAACAGCGGTGTTGAATGCACTCAGAGGCAACTTCGAGAACATTTGACAGTATCGTTTCTTCGACTCAAGGATGAAGAAGGGCGGCTCTATCCATTACATTCATCCCCGCCTTCCACTGATTATTCCCGAGGAACTGGATGCGCGTTTTGAAACCGAACAAATAATAACCTTGTTGCATCCATTCTCAATACTGCACGATCACTCTCTGGCAAAGCGTTTAGCGCGTTCGCGGAGTTCCGAGACCTTCTCTCGCACGGCCTGAGTCCAGCTTCGCTCGCTGCGATGTGCCTCCTTAGCCGTGAGGGTGATCGAAGAGAGGTATCCCAGACAATCGCCCGCACCCATAGACTGGAGGAACGCTCGCACACGCTCTTCAGTGGGATGCAGCGTCGCGTCGTACTCAGTGAATGCGGGGGATCCCCCAGGATCATTCGCAGTCAGGCGCGTCGCTTGCTTGCGTGGGATCACCAGGGGCCTGCCGCCATCGCCGATGGCGATCTCGGGCTTGTTGCCGGGTGTCACGCCGGGCACGGTGATCGACTCGCACAGCCTGGCGCGCAGAGCGGCATCGTCGGCGTCGTGACGCGCACGGGGCATGAGCACTTGTCCGGGAATCCAGGGAAATCCGTTCACGCCATCCAGCCGCAGTCCGTGCGACAGCACCCCGAACGGCGTCACGCCCAGGCGGCTCGTGCTGAACTGTTGCTGACACACGTACACGCCGTATTCCGGTCCCTCGGTACGGTGCCGGTTGCTGTGCAGCGCGCGGCCGATCAGCCGGAGGAGGACATCCGGGCTCACCTGCATGCCGATCGTCAGATTCTCGATATTCGGCAGATCCATGGAATCGGCAGCCAGCGCAGGAGATGTCACCAGGATGTTGGGGCCTGTCTGGCGCGTCTGGATGAACCATGCCTCCAGGAGCGCTTTCTGTGATTTGCCTGCAGCCAGGCTCTCGCTTGCCCTGCCATATCGAAGCAGTAGACCTGGGCATCGAGCTCGGTTTTTTCCTCGTAGCGCTGTCGCAGGCGCTTGGCCGCCTCACGCGTGAGCTGAGGATGCGTGATGAAGAGCATATCCATCTCCCACGGTTGCTTCCTCGGCAAGGATGGAACGTGTTTGAAGTGCTGATCGAGCAGCTGCTCAAGCGCAAGATGCGATTCGGCGGGATAGTGCATTTGCTCCTTGGATGGGAAGACATTCACGCGCACGGAAGGCAGGGTCACACCGATGGCTTCCTGCAGCTTCTGAGAAGGCGAGACACGATCCCACTTGCGCCCGTAGTTGATACTCGTTGCACCGATGACGAGCGGTCGCTGCTTGCCGGAGGCCATCACCGGATCCTGGAAGCTCCCGGCCGGGTGTTGCCGCGCCTCGTCGCAGAGGACCACTCCCGTGTCGGCGATGAGCTCGGGCATCATCAAACGCATGGCTTTGCTCCTGAAGGCCGTGCTCGTCGTGAGCAGCACCCTCGGCAGTGCATGCGTGGACGGTTCGGCAGATGACGGGAGGACGTTCCATTCTTGTCTGGCGTAGACGGGATAGTCGCGTGGTAGGGCAAATGCGGCATCACCGGCATACGCGACCGCACCTTCTTCGGAATGAGCCCCATCGGGAAAGCTCAAGAGTTCCGGAACGCCGATATCGTCGATGCCCGTCACGGTCGTTGCGCGGCCGCAGAGCAGCAGCGCGGCTGCATCGAGAAATTGCTCGCCGCCCTCGTCGTCGTTCACTGCGCTTCCTACGACGTCGCGAATGCGCTTTCGGGTGGCGTCCAGGTCAGCCGTGCGGCCCTCGAAGAGGGGTGCCCAAACTTTCGGCGGGAGCAATTTGTCGACGAGATCGGGAAAGATGTTCTTGAGATCACGCCGCAGGCCGCGAATCAGCGAAGGACTCGCCTCGTTGGGCGGCGTTGCCAGCATGTGATGGAGTGCGCCTGCGAGGCCCACCGTCTTGCTGGTCAGGTGGTACGCTTTCGCCGTGGTGAAGGCGATGGCTCCCTGGAGAATGCCCTTCAATTGGAGACGCACCAACGCTTGCATCAGGATGCCGAGCACGCGAGTCTTGCCGGTGCCGGCCGGCCCTTCGATCAGGAGAGATGAGGGAGACTCTTCGCCGCGGCACAGGGAGCTTGCGGCCCAAGTGACATGGGCACGCTGGCTGTCGTACAGCCGATCCCCCTGCACGATCCACGCTTTCCGCTCGTACTCGGCGAGAAGTGCGAAGAGCTCGTGCTGGAGGGCGACGTTGAGCGCGGGTGCGCCGTGCTGCAGGCGCATGAATGCGTCGATGTTGTCAGGCGGGTAGCTAACACCCGTGTTGTCGTCCGGGGGGAATACCGCCACGAGATCCCTGCGCCGCCGCACGTACGTTTTCTCGTCGATAGGCCGCAGGGTATTACGTGAGGTGGTTGCCATACTGGCGGCCAGGAATGATACGATGAAATATCATCATGTATACTCGTTTCACTCAATAATCCCACAAAATCCGGAGAGCCAGAAAATTCTCCAAAGAATGCCTCCGTAGCTTTCATACGTCTTCTTGAGGAAAATGGAGAACAACGGATGTGGAGAGAAAATTGAGAAAATGAAAGCGAAGGGGTATACAACATGTCACTATCTGCTTTTCACACTTTGGCATGGAGGAGAAAGCATGAGAGGAAAGATCTACCATAAGAGCGAACTCATTCAGGGTACTATTCCGATTTGAAGTGCCTAATTTTCGTTACCGTGGAGCCAATCGACAACAAGTCGAATCAAAAGCACCCCCTATCCAGATGGGACAGGGGGGCAAGGAAGTCACGGGTTACCTCAACGCCCCCCAGCGGAATACGGGGGTGGCCGCGGGAACTGGGCATGGTCACGCGGAGTGGGTGAGCCGGATGTGTAGGGCACAAGGACCCTACTCATCGGCTCGATGTGAAGAGGACGGACCGCCCTGGCAATGAATCGCCATCAGCGGCGATTGATATCATCAACGACGGCGTTCCTGATCTGCTGGATCAGGTTTTCCCGGCTCTCCCGCCGGTACTGCAGAAAAGCAGGGAGAGCATAGCGTCCAAGCCAGGTTAGGACGCTTCCCGCGGAAATTCCCGCAATCCATGCCCTGGCTTCCTGTGTCCAGGACACAAATCGGGTGATTTCCTCAGCCCCGATGACTCCAGTGACCAACAAGGTCACTGTTGTCGCCGCTCCGAGACCGGTGATCGCCAGCAAGACGAAAACCAGTTTCAGGAGCGACACCAGTGCTTTAGCGAACCACATGACAATTCCTCCTGAAAGGTAACTGAGGTCCCGTTGATTTGAAGGAGCCACTCCTTCCGGGAACCTCCTCTTTGCGTAGAATATAAATAGAACGAGACAAGTCAAAAATAAATTGTCATCACTGCTGAGATCGTTACATGGAAGCCAGAAGTTTATTCTCGCACCTGCGAAAGATCGTAGCATCGAAGTGAACATCGCACGTCTGCATCAGATAGTGATGGATGATAGTGATTGCAGCATTCAATGGCATGATCACGCCGCCTCCTTCGCCTGATCCTCCGGGGGCGTCTCTTTGACGCTATCCGCACTGATGAGGAAGGCGATATCATCATCGCTCTGCGCTGCCGGAGTGGCTGCTGCAATGGGATTTGAAGTCGGCGGCGCGGTCGGCGGGATCACAGTGGATTCCTGTGGCGGAGGCGGAGAAACATTCTCCGGTTCTTTCGTGGGCGGAGTCGCAACACTCGGAGATGGACTGGAAACTTCAATCTTCGGTTGGGTCGAAGGTGCCTGGTTGATCGTCTTCTCCGGCGCCGTGATCGGAACTGACGGCGACTGAGGTAGGGGAGTCGGAGGCGCGTACGGTTTCTGTGGTGGAGGGGATGGAGAAGCAGGAGCAGCAACCTTCGGGTCCCCATGCATTGGAGGCATCACTGCTATGGTCGGTTCAGACGTCATCGGCTCTGCTCGCTCGCCCGTCTCTTGTGCGCGACGCGCTTTGAGATTCTTGCGGTAGCGCTGGCGCTTCTCGCGGCGCTTCTGTCGCTCCCGCTCCGCGCGCTCGGCATCCTTTCCGGAACTGGGAGACTCTGGTACGGGAGTATTCTGCGTTGAACGTTGCTCCTGTGGAGTCTGATCAACGGGTACCGGCGGAGGCGGAGGCGGTGGAGGAGGTGGAGGCGGAGGTTGCGGATAGGATGGGGCCGCTTCCTCTGTCGCACTCTCATTTTCCGTTTCGCTCTCGGTCTTCTCCTCTTCCTTGTCCGATGATCCGATATTGTCGGAGGGAGATCCGTTCCTGAGCCACGGCGGGAGATCTTCGGTTGAATCGGTCGTGGGTTCCGGCTCTAGCGTCAGATGTTCTGCTCCGAGTGGAGAACGATCCCCCTCACTCGCCGCCGTCGGCTTCACCGGCTCTTTCCGCGTCGTCGCTGCCGAAGGAACGTCACGGGACGGGGGTGCGGGTGGAGTCTGCGGTTCAGTTTGAGGCGGCGGCGGAGGCGGGGAAGGTTGTGACTTCGTCGTCGAATCGGTTTTCGTTTGATCGAGACCCTTTCGCAACCAGGGTGGTGCTTCGGTGGCATCGATAGCTGGCTGAGGTGGAGTTGGAGTGGCGGCAGTAGGAGGAGTGGGGGCCGGGGAAGGAGTCGCCGTTACGTCACTCGATTTTTCGAGACCCTGCCGCAACCAGGAAGGGGTGTCATCGCTCTCGACGGCGGGCTTTGGTGGCGATGGAGAAGGAGGAGACGCCGCCGGTTGTTCCTTCCTTCCTTCGCTTGGAGATTGTGTGAGACCTTGCTTCAACCAGGAGGGAGCTTGCGTGACGTCAATCACGGGCTGAGAGGGCGGTGGCGGCGGAGGCTTGGGCGATTGTGGTGGGATGGGAGGCTCGGGAGCGCTCGCGTCCGGTTCATCGCGCGGAGGAGAGGGAGGCGGACGCTTGATTTCCATGGGCGCTGCGATATCGATCACGTTCTTCGGCTTCCCGGCGTCTTTGCCTTCCATCAGGCGCGACTCCGCTTCCTCGAGCTTGCGCTGCAGGCCTCCGCCTTTGCCCAATACTTTGCTCAGGAGCCACACGACGAGGAGTCCGAGGAGGAGCGCCCCGATCCCGATCGAGACCAAGAGCAGGATGGACCGGAAGGAACCGGACGAAGGAATGCCGCCCATCGAAGATGCACTCGATGACGTCGTTGCCGCGCTCGATGAAGACGATGCGATGGAGATGCTCGAGCTCGATGATGCGACGGTTCCCGATCCCGTCCCGCTCACACTCGTGATCGAGAGCATGCGGTCCGCCTTCGTGGATTGCCCTGTCTGGAGATCGTACGCCGTGACGGCCACGTGCACGTCGCCGTTCCTGCGGTAGGGGTGCACCGGTTGCATCAGCAAGCTCTGGGTGCCGTCGCCAAAGTCCCAGTGGAGGAGCACTGCCGTTCCCGAAGCGGATGGATGCACCATCGAGAATTGCACCGAGCCGTTTTCTCCCTCGCTTACCTGGATATCCCCCTGGGGAGGCACCGGCTCCGGGGGCGTCGTCGTCGATGGCAGCCGGATGACGAAGGATTGTTGCAACGATGATCCATTGCTCAGGATGGCGCGCACGCCAATCCCGCGCACCGGACGCATATTCGAGAACCACACGTAGAGGGGAGAACCTCCTGAGAGCGAGAGAGTCGCGGCATTGTCGATGTCGTTTCCCGGATTGCCGTCGCCGTCACTGTCCTTTGAGGTGTCCAGATCGATCGTGAATCGCGCGGCATCCGATCGCAGCGGGATGAATTCGACGATCTGCTCATGCTCGGGGAGCGTCAGGGTATTGCCCCAGAGCGGCGGCTGGGTCGTCAGGATGTCCCCACTTCCCGAGGGCGCAAGCACCCCGCTTCCCGATCCCGTGTTCTCCGTCGTGCGCTCGGCAACCTCTACGACGATCGAACTGCGCAATTGCACGGTGAGATCGGGAGAGTGAACGCTCGCATCGAGCGTGTACGTTCCGGCATCGACGAGGCGGATGCGCAACACGGGATCCCGGCTCGCTTCCACGAACGTGCGATCCCGCATGAGCACCCAGGTGAATTGCGGATTCTGGAGGTCGCTCTGTCCCACGATCTCGAAAATGTCCCCCACGCGGATCCGCAGATGCTCATCGGGGGCGCTGTGCGGAGGGAACCCAGCCGTATCCTGCGCCTGCGCGGAGAGAATGGATGGTTCCCTCGTCGCATGCACCGTCACCATGAAGCACGCGGCGAGGCTCAAGAATGTGAGCGCGAGGAGAGCCGGTCGAGAAGGGGATCGGTGGGACATCAATCTAGGTGAAGAGAGCGAGGATCACACTGACAATCAGTCGTGCCGTGAGGATCACGATGAGGCCGATCACCGTCCACAGCATCATGTGTTTCGCTTTCATCCTCCACGGATCGGATCCACCTCCCACGACGAGGAGCACACCGGTGATCGTGATCGCGAAGACGGCGGCAAGCCCTACGAGATCCAGGATCCCCAAGAGGACCTGGAGGATAATTTCACGCAAGGACAATGCACTGATCCCGTGGATCTGACGGGCGATCTTCAGGCCCTCCAGCAACCCTCCCGGGCTGTCGTAGATTCTCGCGAATGCCTGTGCGAATGGTGCGGTTCCCACTGCCATGGAGAGGAATCACGTCGTCGGACCGAAGCATCACGTTCCTCCACTCGTGATCGTGGCGATCACGAAGGAGACGATCAACTTGGCAAGGAGGACGACGATCAGGCCGACGACGGTGTACAGGATGATCTTGCGCGCCCTCGTCTTCGCATCCTCCGATCCGCCGCTCACGATGAGGTAGATGCCCGCGACGATGATGGCGATGACGGCCGCGAGACCCAGAAAATTCAAGACGTTATTGAGGATCGTGATGATCAGATCCCGGATGGGCGCCTTCACCGGGCCTTCGATTTGCTGTGCCTGGCTGAGGCCGCCGTTCAGACCCGGCCCGCTGTAGACTTGCGCGAGGGCTTGTGTGGCCGACGCGAGAGTCGAGACGACAATGGCAAGAGAGGAGCGCAGGCGCATGGTCAGACGAGGCAAGGAGAGGATGTGGTTTTTCTTCACGATTATACCACAAATTCCATCGTGAATCCATGTGCTTCCGAGTGTGCTACGATGAGCTATCCAGACTTTTGCCATGCGCCCCTCTTCCCCTCACATCCTCCTTCGGCGAGCGGACGTCCCTGCCTTTCTCGTCACCGATCTCACGAATGTCCGCTACCTGAGCGGGGTCTCGGTGAGCGCAGGTCTGATGCTCGTCACCCAGCGCCGGTTCATCCTCTTCGTCGACGAGCGCTACCGATTGGAAGCGGAGCAGCGCCGTGAGAGGGGAGTCATGATTCGCGATGTGTCTGCAGTGGCGACGATGCTCCAGCAACTCCCGGAGTGCGGGTTCGAATCCGATCGAACGACCGTGGAGCAATTGCTTTCTTGGAAGAGGAAATATCCGAGCACAAAGTTTATCCAGAGAATCGATGTTCTCGAGCATTTCCGTCGTCAGAAGAGCGAAGAGGAACTGCGTCTGCTACGTCGCGCACAGAAGATCACGCGCGAGCTTCTGCGACGGGTGCCTTTCGCATTGCGGCGCGCGGGCACCGAAGAAAAACTCGCGCGGCAGCTGCAGATCTGGGCCATCGAACTCGGCGCCGACGGCGTCTCGTTCGATCCGATCGTCGCCTTCGGCACGCACACGAGCGTCCCGCACCACCGTCCCACCTCGCGCTCGCTCCAGAAGGGACACATCGTCCAGATCGACGTGGGCGCCAAGGTCGGCGGCTACTGCGGGGACATGAGCGAAGTCTTCTTCACGGCGCAACCGACTCCGCAGCAAGCGAAGGTCTACCAAATCGTCTGTGAAGCTCAAAAGAAGGCCATGAGAGCGGTCAAAGCCGGCGTCACGAATCGCGAACTCGACCGCATCGCCCGCGACGTCCTCGCGCGCGAGGGGATCGATCATGCGTTCACGCATGCACTCGGTCATGGCGTTGGCCTCGAGATTCACGAAGGCGTTTCGCTCTCGCAGAAGGCTCCCGAGATGAAACTGTTGAAAAACGAAGTCATCACGATTGAGCCGGGTGTGTACTTTCCGGGGAAGTTCGGGATGAGAGTGGAGGAAATGGTGTTTGTTCCCTGAGCAACTCAATGCAATCGATTCGCGTTCTCGTCATGGGCGGCACAATCGACAATCTTGAGTATCATTCTCTCGATGATGCACCCATGCATCAACATTCCGTGATCGGCGATCTTCTTGCGATGGCACATGTTACGTGGGAGACGGCGAAGTATTTGAAGAAGCGCATGAAGAAAAAGACGATTGTGCTCACGGGGGCCATGGTGATGCCGAGAGAATCCACATCCGACGCGCATTTTAATCTTGGCTATGCGCTGTGTGCGGCGCAGCATCTCCCGCACGGCGTCTATGTGGCGATGAACGGAACGATCTTCGATGCAAGGAACGTACGCAAAAATGTTGAGGAAAAGATCTTTGAACATAAAAAACCTTGCTGAATCCACTGTCGACATAGATCGAATTTTTTGCTACAATATGAGGAAAAATGAACATTCCTCCTCGTGTCCGCTTTGCCCTCGTTCTCGCGTGCTTGTGCGCGACACCCGTCGCCGCCTCGAGCGCTCTGCACTTCGGTTCCGCCGCGAGCGGACCGTACGTGAAGGAGTTCATCGTCACCGCCTATTACTCGCCGCTGCCGCATCAGTGTTGCTACGTGCGCGGGAGCTTCTTGGCGGATGCCGAGCTCAACGGCTGGGGCGAGCAGGGAGCAGGCGGCACACCGGTCCACGCCGGAATGGCGGCCGCCCCGTCGAGCTACACATTTGGGACGCGGATAGCACTGCCGGGCCTCGGGACGGTCACGGTCGAGGATCGCGGCAGCGCGATTCAAACCGGGAATGACGGCAGTGACCGTTTGGATATCTGGGCCGGCTCCGGAGAACTCGGACTCGCACGCGCGCTCGCATTTGGCGCTCGCAGGATCCGGGCCGTTGTCTATCCGCTCGGGAACGCGCAGCCCGACGAGTCCTTCGATCTTGCGTCACTGCCATCACCTCTCGCGATGATCCAGCCGTATCTGTCCGCGGATGCGAGCCTCCTCAGCATGCAACCGACATTCGGAGAGCAGAGTCTTTCGGTCGTGATGCTCCAGGATGCGCTCAAAAATTCAGGATATTTCGATCATGCGATCACGGGCTACTTCGGCGATACCACGCAAGTGAGCCTCGCGGCGTTCATGGGGGATTTCGGCATTCACGAATCGAACGATCAACTCCACGAGAAGACGGCGGCGACCCTCATGGCGATGACGGATCGTTCAAAAACGTCTTCCATCGACCTCAGTCCAACGAACAAGCAGGGGATCGCGACGGCGCAGCGCACGCTCCGGTTCCTTGGCTACTACCGCGGCCGGACCGATGGCGTCTACGGATCCGCTCTCCGTCTCGCGCTCCTTTCATTCCAGAAGGAGCAGCGTTTGGTCAAGAAGGACAGTGATCCTGGCGCAGGCCGTCTCGGTCCCCAAACCCGCAATCGCATCGCGATGCGCTGGCAACGGAAACTCGTGGCGCAGAGCGTCGAGAGAATGCTGCTCTTCCATCGAGTCGAGAAGACCGTCGCCGACCGCGACATGAACCTCACCTCGTTCCTCTCCGCGGGCGATCACGGCCAACAGGTCCGCCGTTTGCAGCAGTTCCTCGTTGATCGGAAATTTCTCCCGAGCGATCGCGTCACGGGAACGTTCGCGGACCAGACGCGTGAAGCGCTCGTCGCGTACCAACTCGCCAGTCATATCATTCCCGGAGAGAATGCGAAGGGGGCTGGCGTCGTGGGCCCCGCGACCCTCCTCCACCTCCAGCGCGACCTCGTCCTCCGCTTGTACCGTCTGGTGCGAGCGGAGGGGTGGAGGGTACTTTGATATGGACACGCGCGGGTGGCATGGCACAATGCTCATCCTATGAGCCGCCCGTTCGCTCTCCAGGAGACCATCGAGCAAGGATGTGTCGTGCCGCTCGCCGATCTTCCGCATGACTCGCCTCGGCAGCTGAAAAGCATTTTGGAGACGGAACCGGCATTCTACGTCAGCCGCCGCCTCGAGAGGAATCGGATCCGATGCCGTGCAGCCCTGAATATGATTGTACTTCCGGAAGATGTTGTAGACATCATGTGTGCCGCTGCACCTGAGCCGAATTTTGCAGCCGAACCGTTGCAAATTCTTGCCGATCTGGATTTGCCGAAGAACTGGCGCGCTGGCTTGGAATACTCTGACCGTCTCTACAATCTGCACGCCCTCAGATTCGGGAAAAAATGGACGGAGGAACTCGTCCCCATTGCAGATCGGTTTCGCAAGTACCTCTTGCCTGTGGAGAAGGCAGAAGATGAAGATTATCTCAGAGTAAACCAAATTTCTTTGCAAGAGTATTCGGACAGAGGTTTCCCCACTTGCACGCATGACGACGGAAAGGTTTTCGCTTGCTAAAGCCGTCATATGAAGGTCATGTCGCGTCCAGCATCGCGTGAGTGAAGAGGGGGAGTTGGGAAGCGGTGGAAGGGTGCAAGCGCCACG
>JACQCJ010000052.1 GCA_016201685.1 Candidatus Peregrinibacteria bacterium
CTCAAAAAATTCCTTCCTTCTTCCTAACGCTTTCCATTTTTTGTATGTCGATCTCTGCTCCATCATCGGTCGGACAAGAAGATTCTCTTGAAGTTGATCGCACCGTTCCCGTAATTCCGATCATCAAGAATGCTGAACTCATAGGAATCGATCGCGAACGAATCTTTCGACGATCACAGTCGGACATCGAAGCGATCGCTCCAAAGGTTCGAACGATCATCGATGCCATTCGAAACGGCGGAGATGCAGCGCTCGTCGACTACGTCCGGAAGTTCGATAATCCGGATTTCACGAAGGATCAGATTCGCGTCTCCAAGGAAGACATCGCGAAGGCGTACACGGATATTCCAGGGGAGACGCTCGCGTTGATGCGGCGGCAAATTAAGATTGCGCGAAACTTCCACATTGCGCAGGCGGAGCGCATCTACAAGGATGCCGATTGGAGCATCGAGTACGTCCCCGGTGTTCGCACTGGGGTTCGCAAAGGGCCCATCGCGGCGGTCGGACTGTACGTTCCCGCAGGCAAGTCGCCGCTGCCCACGGTCGCGCAGATTCTCACGGTGGCGGCGAAGGCGGCGCGCGTTCCGCGGATCTGCGTGTTCTTCCCGCCAACAAACTATTATCCCGAGATCATCGCCGCCGCAGATCTCGCGGGGGCGGATGAGATCTATCGGGTCGGCGGCGTCGCCGCGATTGCGGCCATGGCGTACGGGACGCAGTCCATTTGGAGAGTCGACAAAATCGCGGGGCCCGGATCGCCCTGGGTGCAAGCGGCCAAACTGCAAGTCTTCGGTCCAGTCGGGATTGATATGCTGAGCGGGCCGAGCGAGGGCCTCGGGATGGTCGACGACTCAGCGAACCCCGCATGGGTGGCATCGGACATCCTCGCGCGCTGCGAGCATGGCCCCGATTCCTGTTTTCCCATCGTCACGATCTCTCGAAGAATGGCCGAGGCGATCCAATTCGAAGTGCGGAAGCAGGCGCCCACGCGCAGTCGCTACGAGAAGTTCATCAAGCCGGGGCTCGCAAATGGGTACCAGGCGATCATTCTGGTCGATTCGCTCGAAGAAATGGTCGACGTTGCGAATGAGTACGGCGCAGAGCACGTGCATATCCAAGTGAAGGACGCCGAAGACGTCAGCAAGAGGATCAGAAACGCCGGTTCGATCTTCATCGGCCCGTACGCGCCGGTGCCGGTCGGCGATTACGCCAGCGGCACCAATCACTGTTTGCCCACCTCGCGCGCGGTGGCCTACGCCTCTCCTGTCGGTGTCGAAACGTTCATGAAGAACAACGAGTACCAGATCCTCACAAAGGAAGGCCTCGCGTCACTCGCACCCATCGTTCGCGCGATCAGCGACGTCGAGGGCTTGGATGCGCACAAAGAAGCAGTCGATATTCGTTTGCGTTCGTAATTTCCCCCACATTTCCATGACAGATCCCCTCGGAATTCGTTGGCTCAAAGAGACGCGCTCGACGATCTCGCTCGAACGCCGCACGCGCGAATCCGTCGTGAAGGTCGCGATTGAAGACGCTTCCCGCCGTGCATTTCGCATCGATACCGGCATCGCGTTCTTCAATCACATGCTGGAGACGATCGCGTGGAGAGCATGCCTCAATCTCGATGCGCGCTATGAAAACACGCAGTTCCGCCTGACGCACGTCATCACTGAAGATACGGGCATCGTGCTGGGCATGGCGTTCGCCAAGCTCCTCGAGAAGCGAATGATCGCCGGGGTCAGCGGTGCGGGGAGCGGGATCCTCGGCATCGATGAAGCACTCGCGATTGCCTCCGTCAGCTTCGAAGGCCGATCCGTTGCGACTCTCGATTTCTCGAAAGCTCCTGGCGCACTAATCGTCCAGGTGGAAGACGCCCTCGCCGCCGACATGGCTGAATTCTTCCGGGGATTCGCACAGGGCGCGCGCGCCACGGTCACCATCCAAGCCCTCAGCGGCGAGGATCCGCACCACAGCTGGGAGGCGATCTACCGCAGCTTCGGCTTGGCGCTCAAAGAATCTCTTTCTCCGAATCCCTGGAGAGCCGGCTCCATGGCCGGCGTGAAGGGGACGTTGCTCTGATCGACAATGTTGGGAATCCTCCGCACCGCCACCGGCAATGCAACCAGCGTCCAGAGGGCGCTGATGCGTCTGAACATCCCGTCAACCTTCATCGATGAACCAGGTCAATTGTCCCAAGTCGACGCGCTCATCTTCCCCGGAGCGGGAGCGGCGCAGGCGGGCATGCGCGATCTTCGGGAGAGGAACTTCGTGGAAACTCTCCGAGATTTTCGAAAGCCTTTCCTCGGGCTTTGCCTGGGTATGCAGCTCCTCTTTGATTTTTCCGAAGAAGGTCAGACGGAGTGCCTTGGCATCATCCCGGGGTCGGTCCGTTCGCTTCCCTCGACGGTCATCAAGCCGCACATGGGATGGAATCGTTTGCACACGGGAGAGTTCGTCTACTTCGTCCACGGCTTCGTCTGCGTCCCCGAAGATCCTCGCGTGACCACGATGACCGTGCAGTACGGCGAGGAATTCTGCGCCGCAGTCCGGCTGAAGAATTTCTTCGGGCTCCAGTGGCACCCCGAAAAGTCCGGCGCGCCGGGCGATCGATTCCTCTGTGCATTTTCGCGATTCGCAGAACGTTCCTCTCTTCAATCATGGAAGTAATTCCCGCCATCGATCTTCTGGACGGCCAAGTCGTGCGATTGCGCCAGGGAAACTTCGATTCTGCGACGGCGTATCCTCGCAGTCCGCTCGCGCTTGCGCAGTCGTATCAAGAGCAAGGAGCGAATTGGTTGCACCTCGTGAATCTTTCGTCGGCGAAGGACTCGGCTCGAGATCCCCGGCAGATGACATTCTTCTGCGAAATCGTTCGTGTCATCACGACGCAGACGAATCTTCGGTTGCAAGCGGGCGGGGGCATTCGTTCGCTCGGGGACATCGCGCAACTGCTCAATGCCGGGGCGTCATCGATCGTTCTCGGGACGTTGTTGTTTGAAGATCCTTCGCTCGTTCTCGATGCACTCACACTCTTCGGTCGAGAGAAGTTCATCGCGGCGCTCGATATTCGAAACAATGACGTGCGGATCCGTGGATGGAAAGAATCGGCGGCGATCACTCTCGACGATGCCATTCGGAACATTACGGAGATGGGAATGGCGAATGTGCTCATCACGGATATCGATCGCGACGGGATGATGGTGGGTCCGAATGTCGATCTGTACGAGCGTCTCACGAAGTTTTTCCCCGAACTCTCCATCATCGCGAGCGGCGGAGTGCGGAATGTCGAAGACATCCGGAACCTCGATGAAGCGGGATGTGGAGGGGCGGTGATTGGGAAAGCTCTCTGCGAAGGTACTGTTTCGTTGAGAGAACTTCTGCGGTCCTATGACAATGAAACAGAAAAGCATGTCACCCCGAGCGGAGTCGAGGGGCGACATGCGGGCGATATGAACGATGGAAAAAATCTCCGTTCAGGCTTGGCCATCCGCGTCATTCCTTGTCTCGACGTCTCCGCTGGCCGCGTCGTCAAAGGCACACGCTTCCACAATCTCCGCGATGCCGGCGATCCAGTGGAACTTGCCGGAATGTATTGCGAAGAAGGCGCCGACGAGTTGGTCTTCCTCGACATCACCGCGACAGCCGAAGAAAGACAATCGCTTTTCGATTTGATCGGCAGAGTCGCGGAAGTGGTCAATATCCCCTTCACGGTCGGCGGGGGAGTGCGCAGCGTGGACGATGCGAGAAAAATTCTGGAGGCTGGCGCCGATAAAGTCGCCGTCAATTCCGCGGCAGTTTGGGATTCTTCGCTACTCTCGGACATTGCCGAAGAACTGGGATCCGCGAACACGGTCTGCGCGATTGATGCGAAGAGGAAGGTTTGTCACCCTGAGCTCGTCGAAGGGTGGGTGGTTCTCACGCGCGGCGGCCGCGATGACGCCGGGCGTGATGCGGTGGCGTGGGCGGACGAAGCGGTCGAACGCGGCGCAGGCGAACTGCTGGTCACCTCCTACGATCGTGACGGGACGGGAACAGGATTCGATTGCGAACTCCTCGCCGCGATCAAAAATCGCGTCTCGGTTCCCGTGATCGCGTCGGGAGGCGGCGGGTCACTGAAGTCCTTCGTCGAGGCGGTTCGTCTGGGTAAGGCCGACGCCGTCCTCGCCGCGAGCGTGTTCCACTTCGGTCAGCTCTCGATCCGTCAGGTCAAAGCGGCGCTTGCTGATGCATCTTTCCAAATTCGACTATGATTGAAGTCATCATTTTTGATTGGCAGAAAAACGAATCCGGTCTTCTGCCCGTGATCATCCAAGATGCCCGCACGGAGCGCGTGCTCATGCTCGGGTACATGATTCGAGAAGCTCTTCAGACGACCATCACGACGGGTTTCGTCACATTCTACAGTCGATCGAAGAAGCGGCTCTGGAAGAAAGGCGAAACGTCGGGGAATGTCTTGAAATTCATCTCGGCTTCCGCGGATTGCGACAATGATGCGATCCTCATCCGCGCCGTTCCCTCCGGTCCCACCTGTCACACCGGTGCGACGTCCTGTTTCGAAAGTGCGGAGAGCCCGCTCGAGACGCTCGGTCTCCTCATCGAGACGATTCGGGAACGATCTATGAGTCATTCATCGACGTCGTACACGAAGCAACTCCTCGAGGGGGGCATCGAAGCGTACGGCGCGAAGGTCATCGAAGAAGCGGAAGAAGTCGTCCGTGCCGCGGGGAGCGAGGGGAAGCAACGGACGATTGAGGAGGCGGCGGATGTTCTCTATCACTTGTTTGTTTTGTTGCGTGGAGAGGGGATTGAAATCAATGACGTCACTGATGCATTGCGGCGCAGGAGAAAAGAATGATATTTTGGCTTGTGTGATACTTTTTCTTTGCTACACTGTTCGCGTGATTCAACGCTCCGCCATTGCCGCATCGTATTATGCCGCTTCTCCCCGCACGGAGAGGACGGCATCGGTGCAGAGCGCATAAAAAGCGGAAGACCGATTTCATCCCCTCCTTGCGGAGGTTTTTTCTGCGTGTTCGCAGAGAAGTAAAAAAAGTGTGATCGGTCTTTGTCAACATCGAGAAAAGGAGATTGCTATGAGTAACAGGCTAGTGCTCTGGGCTGTCGATGAACCTCTTCTGACGGCTGCGATTCGTCGGAAAGGTTGGGATCGCAATGATTCTCTCGTTTACTTTTTCATTCTCACTCCGGAAGAAATTGTGAAAGAGATTGCGGAAGGGTTTAAGCAGGGGGTTCCGGATGTTATTGTCAGCAATTCCGGACATTCCTTAAATCCATCGATCCAATTCAAATCGAATATGCCTGAGTTTTGGCGACTTAAAATTCGAAGGATTGTGTATGACATTCTCTGCGCAGATGACAATCGTCCTTTGGATTAAAATTCTGGAGACACTCTCGGTTTCCATTGAGGAAGGACAGACTGATCAGCACAGCCGTCATTCATGAATGACGGATGCCCCGATTCCACCGTTTGCTTTCCTCTGGGAAGCGAACCGGAATCGGGGCTTTTTTTGAAAACGATTCAGGCGAGTAGTCCATGTTCCCGCACTTCTCTGGCAATCCCGAGATATTTGTTTTGGAGATCCTCTGTCCGTAAGCAAATGATATCCATCGGTACCGAGAAGTCATCGCGGATCGAGCGGACGCTGCGGCGTTCCTGCGAACGCAGCGCGGCGAACGGCTTGTGAACGACTGCAATATCAACGTCGCTCCAACGATGAGGCGTTCCCCGTGCGAGTGAACCGAAGAGGTAGACACCGACGACCGGAATGTTTTCTTCTTTCAGTCGTTTCTTGAAACGTTTTGCAATCGCGAGTCCCCGTTCTTGGGTCAAGATGTCATGATGCATTGTCGAGGAGGGAAGCAAGCAAATGTTCAGTCGTTTGGATCCATCGTCGAGCATTGTCCGCGGTGGCTTGTTCCGCCGCCCAGTAGGGATCGCTGTACCGCGCGTCGACGACGAACTCCGAAAGTTCCTGCAATGCGCTCATGTCGTTTCCCGCGAGGTGATGTTCCAATAACTCTGCGAGATGGGCTAAATCATGACTGAAAGGATGGTCTTCTCCGTGCTGCTCCATGTAGAGCGCTTTGAGTGCTTTTTCGATGGCCAGATGACAATGGAACAATGCCGACTCATAGAATCCTTTCTCGCAGAGCACCCGAGCTGCACCGATTGCCTCTTGTGCACCTTTCTTCCAATGGTCGATAATTTCTTTCTCCGACATGTATCCAGTGTACACCCTTCGCTCCAGTCTCGTGCAGGCAATCGTTGAATTTCTCTTCTACACTTCTATCGATGTTGAACGCCCATGATGATTTTTTCCTGTCCCGTTGTCTCTCCCTTGCCTCTCTCGGCCGAGGGAGAGTCGGAAACGGAGCGATGGTCGGCGCTGTCTTGGTTCGTCATGGATCGATCATTGCAGAAGCCTACCATTCCGAATTTTCGAAACCGCATGCAGAGCGAGAATTATTGGAAAAGTCCGATCTCAAAATTAGATCAGAAGACGTGCTCTACGTGAATCTCGAGCCATGTTGCCATCATGGGAAAACTCCTGCGTGTACGGATATCATCCTCGAGCGCGGCATCAAGCATGTGGTCTACGGCATGATCGATCCCGATCCGCGCGTCGCGGGGAAGGGGATTGAGCTTCTCCGGAAGAATGGAGTCGACGTCCGTGGTCCCGTCAGTCAAGCGCTCTGCGAACGACTCAATCGTGGCTTCATCAGTGTGCGAACGAAAGGTAGGCCATGGATCGTGCTCAAACGCGCGCAGACGAAATCGGGAGTTATCGCGAATCCCGACGGATCGCATCTCAAAATCACGTCGCGAGAACAAGATGTTTGGTCGCATACGTTTCTGCGTGCCCAGAGCGATGCCATCCTGGTCGGCGTGGGGACAATCATCAGCGATGATCCAAATTTGAATACAAGATTATCTCAGATTTCTTCTCAGAAAGAAGAGAAAATTGAATCATACAGAATTATTCTTGATCCCTCGCTTCGCATTCCATTGTCCTCCCGCGTTGTAACGGATGAAAACAAACATAGGACGATCATTGTCACCTCGAAGGACGTTGATCGAGAGAAGGTGTCAGAACTCCAAGAGCGTGGAATGATGATCTTCAAAATCCATCTGAATGAAAAAAAGTTCTCGCTTCCTGAACTCTGGAAATATCTCACGACTCCGTCGGGCGATTTCCACGGCATCACGAGCATCCTCGTCGAAGGGGGATCGAAGACGTGGGAGGCGTTCCGGACGGCGGGATGTCTTGATGAAGAAGTGGTGTTGATTGGAGAGAGATGAATGGCGAATTGCGAGTGGCGAAGTGCGAATTTTCAGTAACCAATTCGCAAATTGCAAATCGCAATTCGCATTTACAACTTCCCCATAATCCGCTGTCCCTTCAGGTAACACGCCGTCACGAAGCGGTGCCACAGCGGCAGCTTCCCGGTCCTCTTCCATCGCTCCACGAATGCCGCGAATTTCCTCCCGCGCTCCCGAATGCGTGCGATCGTCTCGGGGCGCTTGTCGACGACGAGCCCGAATTTTCCTTTGCCCGCCATACACTTTCCCTCAAAGTCTTTGCCCACGATCGTTCCCCCGAAGTAGCGGATGGCCTCCGGCACGTGCATGGTCGTGAAGCGCATGAGGCCTTTCCACGCCGGAACGGGCGCGCCGCCCGTGAAGAGGAAGAAGAAGGGCTTGCCGCCGAGCATGCCTTTCGATCGCGTCTCGGCATCGAGGCCGAACATTCCGAGGTGATCGAGCAGGTTCTTGAGGTGTGCCGGGACGCTGAAGTTCCAGATGGGGCTCGCGATCACGATGCCATCGCTCACGAGAATGGCATCTTTCACTCTCCAGAAATCCTTCCCCGGGTCGCACGATGATCCATAGCATTCGACTGTGAAGTGTTCGAGGTGCAGGTCACGGATGCGAATCTTCTGTACGTCGATCATCGCATTCTGCAATCGAATGCCTTCGAGGAACCGATCCGCCAAGTACTCGGCGTTACTGGGATCATTCGTGCCGGCGACGAGGGCGAGGATCTTCATCCGTCCAACCTTAGCAGGAGGATTTTTGCTCCGCCAATCTCGCGCGCATCGCCTCGAATGTCGAGAGTTCCATACCTGCTTTTCCTTTGCCACTCGTTTCCATCTGTGTTCCCGCAGACGATTGTCCTGAACAATTTTTGAGGTCTTTCCTCACGACGAAGCGCACTTCGTCCACCCGGAATTTCTCGGTCCAAAAATCTTGACCGTCCCTAGCGGGAACAATATCTTGTGTGGTCGTTGGCCGAGACATTCAATATATAGTAGTTTCCGCACTTTTCCCCATGAATCCCTCCAGCCCCTCCTCGACGAGTATTCGCGCGTCGTCGCAGCAATCCCGCGACGATTGGGCACCCGCCCGCGGACTCTCGATCACGCGTTTCTTCACGACTCCCGGGAGCGATCCGCTGGAGGAAGTGACGTATGAGAAGAGAGTGAGCAAAATCATGAACACCGACGGGTCCGTGGTTTTCCAGATGGACGGTGCGGAGATTCCCGCGAGCTGGAGCCAGGTGGCGACCGACATCGTCGTGAGCAAGTACTTCCGCAAGGCGGGCGTGCCGCAGGTCGATGGAAAAGGGAACGTCCTCACCGACGAGCGCGGCGAGGTCGTGACGGGTCCCGAGCGCAGCGTCAAACAGGTCATCCGTCGCCTCGCGGGTTGCTGGCGACACTGGGGTGAGGGGCACGGCTACTTCGAGACGGCGCAGGACGCGCAGGCGTTCGAGGATGAACTCAGCTCCATGCTCGTGCGCCAGATGGCGGCGCCCAACAGTCCCCAGTGGTTCAATACGGGGCTCCACACCGCCTACGGCATCACGGGCCCCTCGCAAGGACACTACTACTGCGAACCGAAGACGGGCGAGATCAAGAGGAGCGACGATGCGTACACGCATCCCCAGCCGCACGCGTGCTTCATCCAATCGGTGCAGGACGACATGGTCAACGAGGGCGGCATCATGGACCTGTGGGTCCGCGAGGCGCGCCTCTTCAAGTTCGGCTCCGGCACGGGCACGAACTTCAGCAGTTTGCGAGGCGCGGGCGAGCCGCTCTCGGGCGGCGGCAAGAGTTCCGGGCTCATGAGCTTCCTCAAGATCGGCGACCGCGCCGCGGGCGCCATCAAGTCCGGCGGCACCACGCGCCGCGCCGCGAAAATGGTGTGCCTGGATCTCGACCATCCGGACATCGAGGAGTTCATCAATTGGAAAGTGAACGAAGAGAAGAAAGTCGCCGCGTTGGCCGAGTCGGGGTACGACACCGACTTCAACGGGGAGGCGTACCTCACGGTCTCCGGCCAGAATTCCAACAACTCCATCCGCGTGCCGCAAGCATTCCTGGAGGCCGTGGAGCACGACAGCGACTGGAACCTCGTGTGGCGAACGGAACTGCGCGCCGCCAAAGAGCAGCAGCGCGAACCCGCCCCCTCGAAGACGCTCAAGGCCCGCTCTCTGTGGGATCAGATCGGGTACGCCGCCTGGGCCTGCGCCGATCCGGGCGTGCAGTACGACACGACCATCAACGACTGGCACACGTGTCCCGAGGACGGCCGCATCAATGCCAGCAATCCCTGCAGCGAGTACATGTTCCTCGATAACACCGCCTGCAATCTCGCGTCCCTGAATCTGCTCACCTTCTTCCCGTCAGCAGACTCGAGACAGATGCAGCATCCTTCCGCTCATCCCTCAGGAGCTCACACGTTTCATTCCCTCCTTGGAGAATCGGGATTCGACATCGAAGCCTTCCGTCACGCCGTGCGGCTGTGGACGATCGTGCTCGAGATCTCCGTCCTCATGGCCCAATTCCCGAGCAAGGAGATCGCGGAATTTAGCTACCGCTTCCGCACGCTTGGCCTTGGCTACGCCAACCTCGGCGCGATGCTCATGCAGATGGGCATTCCCTACGATTCCCCCAAGGGACGGGCAATCTGTGCGGCTATCACCGCCATTCTCACCGGCGAGAGCTACGCGACATCCGCGGAGATGGCCGCTCATCTGGGCGCCTTCCCCGGCTATTCCCGCAACCGCGAGCACATGCTCCGCGTGATCCGCAACCACCGCCGCGCCGCGTACGACGCGCCCGCGCGCGAGTACGAAGGCCTCCATGTGATTCCCGTGGGCATCGAGCAGCAGACGTGTCCCACCGATCTCCTCACCGCCGCAAAGGAATGCTGGGACCGCGCCCTCGCCGAGGGAGAGAAGCACGGCTACCGAAACGCGCAAGTCACCGTCATCGCCCCCACGGGCACCATCGGTCTCCTCATGGATTGCGACACCACAGGCGTGGAACCCGATTTCGCGCTCGTGAAGTTCAAGAAGCTCGCGGGGGGCGGCTACATGAAGATCGCGAATCAATCCGTCGCGCCGGCGTTGCGCGCGCTTCGGTACAGCGAAGCGCAGATCGACGACATCATGAAATATGTGATGGGCACGCTCAGCCTGGAGGGCGCACCGCACGTCAATCGCGCCACGCTCCGTCAGAAGGGCTTCAACGACCAGGACATCGCGAATATCGAGAAGAGCCTCCCGCGCGTCTTCGAGATCGGGTTCGCGTTCAACCAGTGGACGCTCGGCGAGGAGACGATGGCGCGCCTGGGATTCACCAAAGAGCAGATGCAGGACTTCCATTTCAACTTGCTCAAGTCGCTCGGCTTCACCAAGGAACACATCGACGAGGCGAACGTCGCCATCTGCGGTCACATGACGGTGGAGGGCGCGCCGCACCTCAAGCCCGAGCACCTCGCCGTCTTCGATTGCGCGAACACCTGCGGCAAGCTCGGCAAGCGTTCCATCCACGCCGAGGGCCACATCCGCATGATGGCGGCCAGCCAGCCCTTCATCTCCGGCGCCATCAGCAAGACGATCAATCTCCCCCATGAGGCCACCGTCGAAGACATCAAGAACGCCTACTTCCTCAGCTGGAAGCTCGCGCTCAAAGCCAATGCGCTCTACCGGGACGGCAGCAAGCTCAGCCAGGCGCTCAGCAACAAGTCGGATACGAAGGTTGAGAAGGACGGCGCTTCGACAGAGTTCAGCGTAACAGAGAAGGTCGTGGAGAAGATCGTCATCAAAGAAGTACCGCGCCGCCGCAAGCTCCCCCAGGAACGCCTCGCGATCGCGCACAAGTTCTGCGTCGCGGGCCACGAGGGGTACATCCACGTGGGCATGTACGAGGACGGCGCGCCCGGAGAAATCTTCATCAAGATGAGCAAGGAGGGCTCCACTCTCTCGGGGGTGATGGACACCCTCGCGCTCAGCCTCTCCATGAATCTCCAGTACGGCGTTCCTCTCGAAGTCCTCTGCGAGAAGCTCGCTCACACGCGCTTTGAGCCGATGGGCATGACGGCGAATAAGGAGATCCCGATGGTCAAAAGCATCATGGATTACCTCGGCCGCTGGATGGCCCTGAAGTTCCTCAGCAAGGAGCGGGCCAAGAAGTACCACAACGCCGAGCTCATCGACCAGGCCTACGAAACCGGAACGAAGAGCAAGGAAGCCTTCGCGATGCGCCTCCCCGTGGTCGATGAAGGAGCCGCAGCCCCGGTTGAATCTCCGATGATTGAGGAAAAGGTCGAAGAGAAAACGCACGAGGAGATTGTCGCCGCAGTTCACGAGGTAGAAGCGAGAACGGACAAGCGCGAACTCGCCAAATTGCAGGGATTCACAGGATCGATTTGCGCGGGGTGCGGGAGCCTGCGAATGAAGCGGAATGGGTCGTGTGAGGTGTGCTTGGATTGCGGGGTCACTTCGGGGTGTAGTTGATTGGTTGTTTGGTTTTTGGTTATGGGAATAGAACTGTTCTTGAACTGTTGCTGAACCAAAAACCAGTAACCAAAAACCAGCGAACTTCTCAGAATGTGCAGGTCTTCCACCTGGCCCAGCCTTCGCTATGATCATCTCATGGCAGATTCCTGGCTCGATCATATCCCCAGTCACGAGCGTGAAAAAATCCGAAAGCGCATGCGCAGCCCGGAGGAGTACGAGCGCTTGCGCGAGAAGGTGAAGGGCCCCGAGGATTTGGAGAAAGAAATGCAAAAGAACGATGCGCTCGCTAATCTCACTTTTGGACTCGAAACCGAACCCGCGCTCCACGACGGTCTCAAACATGCGATCGACCAGCAGATTCAGAAGGAAGGAGTGGCGAGCGTCCTCGAAGCGCCGCCGAAGAATCCTCAGCTGAAGAAAGCCATTGAGAAGGGCAAATTCAAACTCACCGTCTCCTCTCATCCCAAAACTCACCAAGATCAAATCATGGTGCAGCCGGAGGGCACGGTGCAGGAGAAATTGCCTCTCAAGCCCAGCTTGAGCGATCAGTACGTGTCGCAGTTTGTGAGCGGGTTTTGAAATTCGGAAAAATTGATTGTCCAAACGCGGGCCGTAGGCCCGCTCCCCAGGTTCAAAAAGTATATGCACCCGGGGAGCAGGTGTACCAACCTGCGGTCCCCGGTGTTTACTGTTCATCGTTCAAACGCGGCCAGAAAGGCCGCTCCCCTGTATGGGAATATTTTTTTCTACGAGGACCGGGCATGTCACCCAGAGCCATGTCGAAGGGTGCCCGCGGATCCTGCTCGAAGAGAATTTTCCTTCGTTCGTTTATTGAGCACCGTCGGCTTTGCTTTTTAGTTCCTCTTTCAATTCGCCAGAGAGCAATCGATCGACGAAATCGGGCCCGAGTGCCGCATGGAGTTTTTCATCCAAGTTCGGATCGATGGGGAGGCTGGTTACATTCGTTGGTCCTCCTTCCTCCAACATTGCCTTGAGAACTGAAACCATTCGACGATCTATTTCCTCTCCATCACCAACACTGCTTGGGGGGGGCACACCATCGCTTTCGTTTTGAGGCGCATTTACCATAGGGAAGAAGCATAGAAAAATTCGTCCTTCCGTCAA
Source organism: Candidatus Peregrinibacteria bacterium (assembly GCA_016201685.1). GTDB lineage: Bacteria > Patescibacteriota > Gracilibacteria > Peribacterales > Peribacteraceae > JACOTD01. The sequence continues at coordinate 12,954 of JACQCJ010000052.1, forward strand.
GAAAAAACAGCATTCTCCAGCTCATCATCCGCGCCGCCTTGTTCCGGATCTCCTTTTCGCTCGTCGCGTGTATCACGACTCAGCTCTTCGTCCCGCCCCGATCGTGTCCGACGGCGATCGCACTTCGTTGCCATTTTCGGGGGCTCGATCCACTTTCCATGTGACGAATCCCTCCATAGAAGTGGAAGCAGAGACTTCTCCACTTTTGCTCACAGCGATATCAAGAATGTGGCTTTCTGTTGCTAAGAAATCGAATCTATATTGTGTCCAACTCGTAACGATTCATAGATTTCTTCAGAGGGAAGCCTACAACTAATTACGAGAGAG
>JACQCJ010000059.1 GCA_016201685.1 Candidatus Peregrinibacteria bacterium
ACAGTATAAAGACGAGTGGGATGCCGCGTTTGCAAAGAAGGCCAAGATCGAATCGGACATCGCCAAGATCGGCAAGTACGACATCGCTTGTGAGCATCTGCGTCACTTCTCGGAGAAGTTCAAAGGCGAGGTGCAGAGCTACACCTACGAGCAGAAACAGAAGCTCGTGGACATGCTCGTAGATGCCGTGGAGATCATCGAGATCGGGAGCAAACGCGTTGCCAATGTTTCTTTCCGTTTCGACCCAAAGGAAGTCTCTGCCACGATTCCTGAGGTCAAACCCCTTCTCCGCACCAGTGAGGCAAAAATCATTCAAAATGCTCTGGAATCAATGAACTTGGTGGGTCGGGAGGGATTCGAACCCTCGGCCAATGCCTTAAAAGGGCACTGCTCTACCAACTGAGCTACCGACCCGAGAAGAAGGGAGAAAAGACTCGAGAAAGATCTCTGTACTCATACTAGAGCAGGTCATTCCCAGACGGAATATGCCTTCTTTTTTCTCATGCGAGCACGCACACCTCTGAGACGGCGTTTTCTTGTTCCGTCTTCTGCAATTCGACTATGCGCTGTCTGGTGTTCATCGCGTCCCATCCATCCGGACACGGCTGCAGCTCCACACGCCACTGCCGCTCAAAGACGTCGTACCGAATGCTGGTCCGAAGGTGAGGCATAGAGGCAGTGTAGCGAAATGGGTCGACGCTGTGAATGCGAAGTCGATCAATGTGCAAAAGTTCATGCTGCACGTTCGTGAAAATCATTTGGAATGCTGAGAGGAGATGACATGATGCTCATCGGTCCCTGTATTCCAGTATTCGATAATTCCACTATTCCCATCATGATCGATTCCCATTGTCACTTGGCTCACGCGAAGTTCGATGCCGATCGCGAGGAGGTGATCGCGCGCGCGGTCGCCGCCGGCGTCACGCGGATGGTGTGCATCGCCGACTCCCTTGCAGAAGCCGAGAAGTGCGTTGCGCTTTCTAAAGATCACCCCGAGATTTTCTGCACCGTCGGTGTGCATCCGCACGGTGCGAAGGACTGGTCCTTCGACGCGGCTCCCTCCTCCGCTATTGAGCTTCGGCAGGGCAGGCAGGATGACATCTCCAGAGCACGATTGATGACATTAGTCGCTTCGTCACAAAAAGTCCGCGCGATCGGAGAGATCGGGCTCGATTTCCATTATGATTTTTCTCCTCGTGCAATTCAGCGTGAAGTTTTTCGTCTACAACTTACATTGGCGAAGGAACTCAACCTCCCGGCGGTCATTCACAATCGTGAATCGATCGAGGATCTCACGGCGATCATCGAGGAAGTCGATCCTCCGCGGTTCGTTCTCCACTGCTGCACGGAGCCGTGGGAGAATGTCCGGAATCTCGTCGATCGCGGCGGCCTCCTTTCTTTCACTTGCATCGCCACGTATCCAAATGCAGAGGTGATCCGCGAGACAATTCGGCAGTGCCCGCTCTCGCAGATGATGATCGAGACCGATGCGCCGTACTTGGTGCCCGTTCCGCATCGAGGGAAGAGGAACGAGCCGGCATTCGTCGTCGAAGTCGCGAAGAAGATTGCAGAAATCAAGGGAGTCGATTTCGAGGAAGTGGATCGTGTGACGAGCGAGAATGCGAACCAGTTCTTCGATCTCCTTGTGTGAGTGATCAACGACTCTGCAAACCGACTCAGCCCTAGCACTCTCACACGAATCGAGAGTACCGGACATGTGCCGAGAGAAGAGTTTACCGCCCTGCCAGGAGGAACGCGTTCACAGCGAGCACGCCAGTGATGATGACCGCCACCCAACTCATCCACATCGGCGCTGACCATCCATTGAGCGTCGCCCCCCAACCGGAGAGTGCGCGGAGCAGATGAATGATCGCGATGAGCGCGAAGAGCAGGCCCGAAACAATGGTGTAGGTCTGTTGCTTCATACGGTTCATCCTATTCTCCTGGTCGCATGAGTGCAAGAACATCGGCCTACACGAAAATGGAACCGCAGGATGAACGAGAATGCGAACACGTTCTTCTCACTTCATCATTCGTAATTCTTCATTCATACTTCTGATGCTGCGCTCGTAGCTCAACTGGATAGAGCGTCGGCCTCCGAAGCCGAAGGTTGTGGGTTCAAATCCCGCCGAGCGCACCATTCGGCCCTTGGCCTCATGGCGAGCCATTCGGTTCACACTTGCTCCGATTTTTTCATGCAAAGAGCGAGAACTTCCTCGTGATTTCCCGCAGCACGTTCGTCTCTCCAAACAAGCAAATGCCGTAGTACTCGAGATCGGACTCCGCGCTCTTCCGTGTGTTCTCTTGTTGCTGTGTTGAGGTGCCGACGGTCATGGTGCTCGTGAAGTCGGTGAAGGGGATTCTTTGCGAGAGGGCTTCGGAGCGCACGGTGCGGATTTGGTTCGCATTGTCCGCCTTCAAGACGATGAACGGGAAGTGCGAGATATTCGGATGGATGCCGCCGTCCTTGTCCCGATATTCTAAGTACACGACAATTTCAATCTGCGCTTCCGTAGCGCCACGGACAATGGGGATGTGGAGGTCGCAAGGCATTCCTCTTTTCGCAGGGAGGCACGTCTCCCCCTTCCCCCCAGACATTTCCGCGGGGCAGATGGAGTCCG
>JACQCJ010000063.1 GCA_016201685.1 Candidatus Peregrinibacteria bacterium
CTCGAGAAGAAACTCGCGAAGGCGAAGGAGGAGCTGACACTGATCCAGAAGGAGAACCCGATGCTGAAGGAAGAAGTGACGGAGGAGGACATCGCCCGGGTCGTGTCGCGGTGGACGGGGATTCCGGTGACGAAGATGCTCAGTGAAGAGACGAAGAAGCTCTCTGCGATGGAGGAAGAACTGGAACTCAGAGTCGTCGGACAGGTGGAAGCAATCAAGGCCGTGAGCAATGCGGTGCGCAGGAGCAGGGCGGGCATTCAGGAGGAGAACCGCCCCATCGGCACGTTCATCTTCCTGGGACCGACGGGGGTCGGGAAGACGGAACTCGCGAAGGCATTGGCCGAGTTTCTCTTCAACGACGAGCGGCTGATGATCCGCATCGATATGTCCGAGTACATGGAGAAGCACAGCGTCGCCCGCCTGATCGGGTCCCCTCCCGGCTACGTCGGCTATGAAGAAGGAGGACAATTGACGGAGGCCGTTCGCCGCCATCCCTACGCGGTGCTCCTCTTCGATGAAGTGGAGAAGGCGCATCCGGATGTCTTCAACGTGCTCCTCCAAGTGCTCGACGAAGGACGATTGACGGATGCGAAGGGACGGACGGTCGACTTCAAGAACACCGTGATCATCATGACCAGTAACATCGGCAGCAGCGAGATCGCCAAGTACAGCGGCGAGCGGGTGCTCCAGATGAAAGCGGTCGACGACATGCTCCGCATGATCTTCCAGCCGGAGTTCCTCAACCGCATCGACGACGTGATCGTCTTCCAGCCGCTCACGGAGAAGGAGATCGCGACCATTGTGGGACTGCAGATGGCGCTGGTGGAGAAGCGGCTCGAGCAGAAAGGCATCAGGATCGAGCTGACGAAGAAGGCCTCTGAGTTCCTGGCCGCAAAAGGCTACGATGAAATCTACGGCGCCCGCCCCCTCAAGCGCGTGATCCAAAGCGACATTCTCGATGAACTCTCGTTGCAGATCATCGAAGGCAACATCGGCGATGGCGACCGCGTGACCATCGATGCGGAGAACGGGGGGATCGTGATGAAGAAGAAGGGAACTTCTTCAGGGAAGAAAAAATACGATTGATGCGATGACGGAGTTTGTGATGTTTTGATCAACGCCATACAATGCCGCCGTGCAGATGATGACCGATCATCCACTGGCAAGGACAATTTTTGCCTGGGCTGAGGCTGAACAAGTCGTCGAATCAACTTCGGATCAGTACTGTCCAACACGAGATGTTCTCCGTGCGCGTTTGGACGGCGCTGTCATCTTTCTGAATCGTTTGCACTATCCTGAGGGTATTTCAGACATCCTGAATGCGCTCCTCTCGGAAATCGGAGGAAATTCATTCGACCACAACCTCGCGCGCTGGAAAGATATTCCGGGCGTGTGTTTCGCCAAAGAATTTTTCGAAGCATCGGGTATCTTCGTCCTCGCAGATCGCGGGCAGGGTATACGCACGACGTTGCAACGTGTCGTCCCGTCGATCCGAACGGACGAAGAAGCTCTCCATGTGGCTTTTCTTGAGCGCATTTCCGGGCGTGCGCCCGAGCACCGAGGAAACGGTTTGAAATTCGTACGGCAGACGATCATGGAAGATGGCATTGACCTCTTCTTCCAATCAGGAACTGCAACGTATTCAATCAACCATGCACAAGAGACATGGCAATCCGCGAAACGAGGAATACCGGGATGTTTTGCTATACTTTCCTACGCGCGCCCATGACGATTGAAATGTTGAAGATCGGCTCCGTTCTCGATTCGCGGCCGGCCGGCCGGGAGGCTTTTCTGGCACTGCGCCCCACGCTTGGCAACAACGCGGATTCACCAATGAACAAGGAACATCTCACTCTCGATTTCCACGGTGTGACCTTGCTCACGCCTTCCTTCGCCGACGAATTCATCACGCCGCTCACGCAGCTGTACCCGGGCCGCATCTCGTTTGCGAACACCGAGAACATCACCGTGCAAAAAACGTTGGCATTCCTCTCCAAGGATTGGCCGGAGGGGACGTACGCGCATTGACTCTGACGAGCGTGCATTTGTTTCTTGTTCACCGCGGGGAACGTGGTAGCATCGTGATGTTTTTCGAGAATCTATGTCGGTTGATGACCCCAAGAACAACGCTTTCTCCAATGTGTATACGGCATTGACCAATGAGTTGAATCGTCTCGATGATGCTCCAGTCAACAAGCTTGAGCTAGAAGCAGCGAGGACTCTGCTTTCCAGAATGTCCGATCCGACAACGCTTGCAAGCCGCGCTCAAGTGGTACAATGGATGAAAGAACTGCTTGAAGAAATGCTTGAAGTAGATGAAAGTTCCACACCTGAGGCATTGGTGCGTATTGCCAGGCACGGAATCTTCTTGATTCGCGGTGCAGCATTCTATCTCCTTGCGAATGGAAAAAATCCTGATCGGTTGACTCTGAATCGTCTAGACAAACAAGAAGAAAATCTGCGTTGGCAGAGATTCACAGATGCAGAAATAGAGAGGGTATTCAGGCCAACTGCATGATGCCTCCAAAGCTCCGACCTAGCGACGGCGTTCGCATCATCGCCCCCTCGTGCAGCCTGCCATCGAACCGGTGGATGACGAGGATGGTAATCGCGAAGGGAAGGAAAATTTTGGAAAATCTCGGCTTACGCGTGAGCTTCGGTAGACATATCAATGAGATGGATGACTTCGATTCGACCACGATCGCGCATCGAATCGAGGATTTGCATGATGCGTTCAGGGATCCGAACGTTCAGCTCATTCTCTGCGTGCGCGGCGGATGGAATGCCAATCAACTCCTCCGCTCCATCGATTATGATTTGATCAAATGCAATCCGAAGATCCTCTGCGGATTCTCGGATATCACCGCGCTGGCGACGGCGATCTTTGCCAAGACGGGACTCGTCACGTACTGCGGCCCCAACTTCAGCACCGTCTGCCGGCCGCGGCAACTCGAATACACGCTCGATGCATTCCGAAAATGCCTCATGGGAAAACAATCATTCGATGTTCAACCGTCGAAACGCTGGACGGATTTCGGATCGCCGCGCACGAAGCCTCGAGCGAATGAAGGTTTTTGGATTCTCCACGAAGGCAAGGCCGAAGGGCTACTTCTCGGCGGGAATCTTTGCACGTTGAATCTTCTCCAGGGAACCGAGTTCATGCCGGACTTCCGCGGATCAATTCTCTTTCTGGAAGACGACTATGAATCGGCACCGCACACCTTCGACCGCGATCTTCAATCGCTGCTCCATGCCTGCGGATCAGGGAACATCCGCGGTTTCGTCATCGGACGCTTCCAAGCAAAGAGCAACATGACCCGCTCACTCCTCGAGCAGATCATCCATTTGAAAAAAGAGTTGGAAGGAATTCCGATCATCGCGAATGTGGACTTCGGACATTCGCACCCCATGATCACGTTCCCGATTGGAGGGAGAGTGAGCATCGCGGTGAAGAATCGAACGGCAACGATCGAGATTCTCGAGCATTGATCGTCTCGAAATAGAAAGATGCGTTACACTTTTCGCAGAGCTGGAGAAATGTTTTGTATGTTGTTTTGTTTCCTCTCCCCCCAGCCCCCTCTCCGTGGGAGAGGGGGAGCAATGTTCCATTGTGCCAATTCTCCCCTCCTCCACCTGCCCTCCGAAGCCTTGGCGAAGGAGGGCCGGAGGAGGGATCGGGGGTGGAGGTAAAACAACAAAAAAACACTTGCCTTCATTGGTCACTCATATACTCGTTTCACTAAGGTCTCGCACATGAATAAGTGTTACACTCTCCAACCATGGAATCCCCCATGGCCACATTGGAGAAAAGCTACAAGCTGATCGCTCCCCATCTCGATGAGCGCGCCCGAAGGTTGTGGTGTGCATCGCAGGCTCAAGC
>JACQCJ010000064.1 GCA_016201685.1 Candidatus Peregrinibacteria bacterium
AATCCACTGCACCACTCCCGGCACAATCGAAATGAAAATAATGCCGAAGATGACGAGCGTGAAATTGTGGACGACGGCGGGGATGGTGCCGAAGAAGTAGCCACTGAAGAGAAAGAGCGCCACCCACGCGATGCCGCCGGTGACGTTGAAGAGGAGAAAGCGTCCGTAGTCCATTTGTCCGACCCCGGCGACGAACGGGGCGAGCGTGCGGATGATGGGGACGAAGCGCGCGAAGACGATGGCCTTGCCGCCGTGCTTCTCGTAGAAGACGTGCGCACGCAGGAGATGCTCTCGACGAAGGAAGCGGTGATCTCCTTTGAACACGCGCGGCCCGATCGCCATTCCGATCGAGTAATTGACGGTATCGCCGAGGAGCGCTGCGAGACTGAGAACCGCGAAGAGCAGAACCAGATGGAACGACCCTTTTGCGGCGAACGCGCCCGCCGCGAACAGCAGCGAATCGCCGGGGAGGAAGGGCGCGACCACGAGCCCGGTCTCGCAGAAGATGATCGCGAAGAGGATCGCATACGTGAGCCCGCCGTACTGCAGAATCACGCTCTGGAGGTGCGCGTCGAGATGGAGGAAGAGATCGAGCATAAAAGTTTCTTGGTTGATTGGTTGATGAGTTTATTGGAGAGCAAAACGAGAGATCATGAGAGCCAGAGGAAGAATCGAATAAACCAATAAACGAAAAAACCAAGAAACCGTCACTCAACGGAGCAGCTGCAGCGCCTGGACCATTGCCGCATCGCGCTGGGTGTCCGTCACGACGATATCGGGCTTGATGCCGACTCCATCGATCTTCCGGAGTTTGGGAGTCTTCCACTCCGCGACCGTCAGCTTGAACTGCGAGCCGTCGGGGAACCCGTGGATGTTCTGCACGGTGCCCTTGCCGTACGTCTGCTCTCCCACGACCGTCGCGCGTCCCGCGTCCTGCAGCGCTCCCGCCACCACTTCCGAGGCGCTTGCCGACCCCTTGCTGACGAGAACGATGATGTGAACGTCGGGATGGATGATCGGCGGATGATCCGTGAATTCCTCTCCGGTCTGCCCGTTTTCCGTCGCGGAGATGTACGCCGTCCCCTCGGGAACGAAGGAGCTCACCACCTTCTCGGCCGCGGTGAGGAGCCCGCCGGGGTTGCCGCGCAGATCAAGGATGAGACCGGTGGGATTCTTCTGCTGAATCTGCGTCATCATGCCACGGAACTTCTCGTCCGTCGTGGTACCGAACTGGAGGAGCTTCACGACCGCGACGGTGCCCTGGAAGGACCCCTGGATCTCGAGAAGCTTGATCGAGGCGCGGACGATGGAGACATCGAGGGATTCGCCGCTCCGCAGAATGTGCAGTTTCACCGTGGATCCCTCCGGGCCGCGGACTTTATTGACGGCTTCGTCGAGCGGGAGGCCCGTGAGATCCTCGCCATCGGCGGCGAGGATCTGATCGCCCGGCTGGATACCGGCCTTCTCTGCGGGGGAACCCGGCAAGGGCGAAACGACGACGAGCACGCCGCTCTTCTGGTCCACTTCCGCACCGATGCCCGTGACGTCCCCTCTCAATTCCTTCCGTTCGTTCTCGGCGACCTTCGGCGGCATGAACGTCGTGTAGGGATCGTTGAGGCTCTGGACAAGCCCTTCGATGGCTTTGTAGCCCGGCTCATCGCCTTTGAGCTTCTCCTTGTGGAGGTAATCTTCGTTCAAGATGGTCCAGATCGCGCGCAGCGTCTCTTCCTTCGGGAATCCCATCGTGTTCGAGGAAACGATGGGAATGCGGTAGACCGGTAACGTGGCGCCGGAGGACGATGCGGGGGGGGGTAAGGGGGGGGTTCCCTGTTCGAACGCCAGGACATTCGCGAGAAGTTGCCTTCCCTCCTTGCCCATGAGCGGATGGGACGCGCCGAAGACGGTCGGACTCTCGGGGGCGATCCAGTGATTCGCGAGCGCGATGGCGATCGCGCGTCCCTGCGGAGTGAGGAAGTGCACGTCGGTGAAGGTATCCTTGGGCACATGGATGGGCTTAAGATTTTCGAGAGCGACGAGGATCTCGACGGCCTCCCCGCGGGTGATGGCTTTCCCCGGAGCGAAATCGTTGCCGAAGGTCTTGAGCGCCCCAAGTTCGTGCGCGGTCTGCACGTAGGGCATGAGTGATGCGGGAATGTGCGTGTACGGCAGCTTCTTCACGTCTTTCATGAGGGTGAACTGGAGCGCCTTCATGGAAGCGCGCACGAAGTCCGCGCGCGACGTGGGCGCGGCATCGGGGGTCGCAAGAAACGTCGACGGACTCTGGGCCCCAACCACGAGCGGGACGAGAAGAGAAAGAAGGAAGAACGTTGCGACGGTCCGCGCATGGCGGAAGCACGAAGAACCCATGAGGAAAAAGAGGAAGCCGGATCGAGGGCCTCATCCTACAGACTCTCCCGCGCCGCAACAAATGTATCGACCGTGATCCGCATGCCTCGCTCGCGGCGATTCTCCCGCCACTCGAAGAGCCAGGTAAGCATCCAGAATCCACCGACGACGTAGAGGAGACACGGCAGGATGACCAGGGAGAGATTCGCGAAGGGGAATCCCTGCGAGAGATGGAAGAGCGCCCCGAAGGTCTGCGGACTGCCGGGCAAGGCATCGGGAAGCGTCACGAGGAGGTTACTGAAAGCATGGAGCGCGATCGCGAGGGAGAGCCCCGCAACAACCAGGAGAACTTGTGCGAGCGTCTTTGGCTCGAATCCGAACGCCTCGCTCACGGTTAGGAGCAGAGCATGGCTCTTGCCGCGCGCAGCATCTTCCTGAAGTTCCTGCTGCGCGAAGATCGCCCGGCCGAGGAAGTAGCCGGCCGTTCCCGTGGAGACGATGTGCACCATGCTCGTGAGGATGGATCTGCCCACCACGTTCCCGAAGAACTCCCCCCACTGGGGATGCGGGGGAGCGAGCAGGTACTGCTGGACGAACGAGAGGAAGTACCCGGAATTCGTGACGTTCTCGGCGAAGGCGAAGCCGATCGCGACGATGATGGCGAATTCGATCACGTCGTCGATGCTCGAGAAGAACTGGTCGCCGCCCTTGCGCAGCACCCAGAACTTGCATCCTTCTTCCACAAGACCGACGAGCAGGAACGAGAGAGACAAGAAGAGCAAGGTGCTCTGAGCCGTGGGAGCGCCGGGGAGTTGCCCGAGCACGAGCGACTGCGTGGAAGTGTTGAAGCTCTCGGGAATGATGCGGAAATAGAAGAACTGGAGTTCGGTGCCGTGATGGACGAGCGCATCGTACAAGAGCACGGGTACGGTGGCGAGTATGCCCGCGAAGAACATCACGAGCACGCGACTCAACCGTTCGCGGTGGTAGGGCAGGAAGAGCAAACACCACGCAATTGCCGGGATGAGAGCGATGCCGATTGCGACGAGGTGCGCGAGGCGCTGTGTGGGAGCTTCGCTGCCCAGCGCGTGCAGGGCGATCCAGAAGACAAAGGTGCCGAGCACTGTGGCTTTCGTTCGGGCTTCCCACGCGCCGAAGAGCAGCCGCCATCCGGCGATGAGGAGCAGGATGGCAAACGCCATGGTGGTCGCATTCTGGACCATCGAAGGGGCAAAGAGCGTGCGCGTGAGCGTGATGGCCCCCATCGCCAGCGCGGTCCCGAGCGTGCAGGCGAAGAGGAAGTGCACGGAACGATGTCGCGCGCGCGAGACGATGTCGATGCACGCGACGATGGCCACGGCGAGCGCGACGACGAGGGATTTCCCCATCGAGCCGTCGAGCGAAGTGAGCCAGAATGTC
>JACQCJ010000008.1 GCA_016201685.1 Candidatus Peregrinibacteria bacterium
CGAATCGACCATCGCCGCGCTCGATGCGCTGGGGGACGACGTGCGGACGATCATCCTCGGCGGGCAGGACCGAGGGAACGATTTCACGGAACTGGGAAAGAGGATTCTCGATTCGCGAATCGAGACCGTGATTCTCTTTCCAGGCAGTGGAGCGAGGATGCGGGAGGCGATTGCCGCCAATGCCTCCACCCCCGACCCCTCCTCCGATGGAGGAGGAGGAAATGCTCCAATGATGGAAGTCACCCCTTTCTCCCCCGGAGAAAGGGGCTGGGGGATAGAGGAAAAAACAAAAAAAACAAACAACACGTCGCGCATTCGCTTCTTCGAAGCTTCCTCCATGCAACTAGCTGTCTCCATCGCCGTTCAAAAAACGAATAACGAAAAACGAAAAACGATACCGATCGTCCTCCTCTCCACCGCCTCCCCCAGCTACGGCATGTTCACGAATTTTGAGGAGAAGGGGGAACAGTTTCAGCACTGGATCCGTCCCCAACTTTCACTTTTGCAGGGCGCAGGAACTTCCCGTGGAGCTCGTAGCCGTCCTCGAAGACCTCGAGGATCTCGCCCTCCTTCCCGGGACCGACGGTGATGACTTCGTGGCGGGCGGTATCCACCTGTTGACCCAAAACATCCATCTTTCGCAGACCAGACTCGGTGAGCTGCCGGAGGAAATCCTGCTCGATCGCGGTGATGCCTTTCACCCATTCGACGATCTCAGGGCGAGCCCATTCGAGAATCTCAGAGCTTGCCGATTCGTGATTCTGGAGATCGACGGGCAATTGCTGGAACGCGCGCTGGAAGTGATCGACGACCGGGAGGAGCTTCTTGAGGAACGCTTCGGCCGCGTACTTGCGCAGATCATCGGCATCCTTCCCCATGCGCTGCTTGGCGTTCTGCAAGTCCGCCTGGGCCCGTCCCGCGAGCTCCGCGAGCTTTGTCACCTGCTGCTGCAATTCGAGAATCTTGGCCTCGAGTTCTGCGACGCGCGCATCATTGCTCGTTGATGATCGCCCCTGACTGCCGACCATGGCGTCATTGGATGACTGTCCAGCCTTGCCGGATTTCTTCACGTCCTTTGGGGATGGTTCCATGGCATCATTCTAAAGAATCAAGGGAACGTGCTCAACTGGAAGCGGAAAGATGGTGCCAAACGACGTCACTGCACCCACCTGCAAGGCATTGTCGGCTCGAGAACAGAGCCATCGTTCGATCCATTGTTCTCTCCCGAGCTCCGTGAAACATGAATACCAATCACGTTAATCGGGGATTTGCTTCTTCTCGCCTCCCAGTTCCTTCCATGTGAGGCCGGGCAGTGATGCAGGCTCTACGCGTAAACCTTGTCGCGCGAGCTGTGGGCGGAGTTGGCTGAGCGCGGCCTGAATATCGTCGTGGTTGCCGTAGAGAAGTTCGGCAAGTTTCCAGGGGATGGAACCAGGCATCACTTCTGCGGCTGTGAGGACGGTTTCCACCTGTACCCACGCCGGATGTATGCCATCCTCGATGCCCCGCAGGAGCTTTGCCAGCGTGCCATGATAGAGCTCGGGAAAGCGCGAAGCACTGAAAGCTTTTGCACTGATCTCCTGTGCGTGGATGAGTGTTAAGAGAAGGCGGCAGAGCGGGCGTCGCGACTGTCCTATATGCCCGAACCCCTCCTTCAGGAGTGTTTCTGGAAAGCGCGCATACCAATCGCGTTCGGTTTCCGGAGTGATCTCTGCACCGCAAGACTCCAGAAGACTTTTCAGCATCGGGAGAGGAGGGCAAGCGCGTTCTTCTGCAATTCTCCTGAGCATCGGCGCACTCATGGATCTGCTGCGATCGCCGGTCTTCCGCTGTATGGCCTCCGTCAGGAAATCATAATTGCCCATTCCCTCTCGCAGCAGCAGGACAGTCTGAGCAACGGTGGTTCCCCGTTGGCAGTGTATGGGCAATTCCCCCTTTCTCCGTCTGCGGTTGAGGGCTTTTTCCGACCGCTTCTGCCCCAAGTCTTCGGTGAGACGAAGCAATGTTTGCATGATGGTCTCTGAGAGGAATCTTGTTTCAACATTGCCTCGTTCCGTCTCGATGATCTGTTCCCTCAGCAGCGTTGCATCTGCCGCATCAGCGCGGAGAGAAGATGCAAGTTGTCCCGGTGACACCCCGTTGAATTCCCGAGCAATGCGCAGGATCAATCCCTTGCCTTTTGCCCCCTCGCCGCCGCGCAGATAATGACGCTCGCGATCGGCATGGAAGAGCGCGCGCAATTGAGCTGTCAATTCCCTATCATCATCGCACACCAGGTCGACCAAGGCCCGCGGCGGCGCCAGCGTGGAGAGCCCATTTGCTTGCATCATCTTCCGGATGACACTGCTCGGCCGGAAACCCTCCTTCCGGGTTTTCTTGTAGCCTTCCGTTCTTTGCTCCGGAGGGGTGATGTTGAGACAGTAGGCGAGTTCTTGGTTGTTCCATCCATGTTCGTCGCGCGCCCTTTCCCAGGCGGTGGTGAATGACTGTCGCTTTTTATCTTGTACAACCAAGGTCCGCCATGCCGTGTAAAACGCTCCAAGCTCCTTGGCTGGAATCACCCTGCGGGCGATCGATTCGATGGCATCCCATGGCAGGATATCCCCGTTGAGAATGCCGTTCGCTGTTTTTGACTGGAGATCGAACCAGCGGGACATCGTCTTGCCGTTGAGGGTTTCTCCTGCACTGCCCATCTGACGTTCTGCGCCGATGAGCAAACGTTGCAGCGGCTGTTCGAGTGTTCGCTGCGTATAGCGTGCTGTTTTCTCCCGTGTCCATATCCTTGTTCCCTGTTCGAGTCGCAGCCTGTGCTTCTTCTCCTGCTCCGCGCCATTGCCCGCATACAGTTCCCGCACAATACGAACCACTTCTGCGAGAGCCGGAACGACTTCTCCCTGTTCGCGTCCCCAGAGAGTTCCGATGTTGATGCCTGCGGCGCGCTCGAATGCGTCCACGCCGCATTCAATGCAGATCTTGCGATAGAATCCTTCGAAACCTCCTCCCCTATCCTCCTCGAGCAGTTCGAGCAATTGTTCCCGGATGCCGGAGACGATGCCCTGTTTTTCCCAGAAGCGGAGGATGGCTGTTTTGACGTGATACTGCTTTTTCTCGTGCCCTTCTCTCTCGAGTTCCAGAAGCGCGACAGCATTGGCGCTGATGCCCGTCGCCTTCGAGAACCGTTTGCGCGACAGATGCAAAATGGACCAACGCACCGTTGCGAGGAGCCGTCCGATCTGCGCCGCAGGGAGAGGAAAATCCTTCTCGCTCCTCTCGAAGATGCTGCGCAGCAGATGGTTGTTCTTCTGGGCTCCTTCGCGCTGGCGCAGAGGCATGCACGCAGGATCCACATAGTCAGGCTGCCGGAGATCAAGGCGTTCATCGGCGTGCATGATCAGTCGTGAAGGAGGGAAGAGTCGCTGCGTCGTATCCGAGCTCTTCCGGCGTGAGCCCCGGGAGGTGGAACGGATGCACGTTCAGATGTTGCTTGCGCAGAAGAAGGCGCACATGCTTCAGCGCTTTTGCAACATCATCGTTGTTCTCGTACAGCGCTTGCGCCAAGTTCCATGCCAGGGAACGCGGCGACTCCTCCGCTGCGGTCAGAATCTGAGAGAGGTAATGCCAGTGAGGTCGTTCCCCTCTTTCCAGTCGCTGAATCGTCTGCAACGCCGTCGCTTGATGCATGTCCGGAATGCGCTCGCGACAGAAGTCGCCGATGGTAATGGCATGAGCATGGATGAGTGTCAGGAGGAGTCGCGGCAAGGGTTTTGTGAGCGGGAGACGCCTCCTGGACTGGAGATGCAGAGGGAAGTGGACAAACCAATCCGCCATCACTTCTTCGGAGAGCGATGTGCCGCATGCCTCCAGCATTGTGCGCACGAGCGGCAAGGGGGGGCAATCTTCTCCGCTCGCGATTCTTCGCAGCCGCCCCGGTCCCAGCATCCATCGTACGTCCGATGCGTTCTCGCGCACTCGATCGGAGAGATGACGGAATCCCCGGAGGCCTTCCGCCGGGAGGGCTGCCGCCTCACGCACGGTCGCAGCATGGAGGCAGTGTTCGGGAATGACGCCCGGTCGGCGTTGCCTGGACCGCGCCGATGCGAGCTTCTGATATCCGATGGCATCGATCGCGCGGAGCATCCCGGCAATTTCCTTCCGATGCGTTTCCTCTTCGGGAATATAGCCCCACTCGATCCGGGCGAGTCGCGTGGCCAATCGAGACGCGTCGCTCGGATGCTTCCGACAGAGTTCCTCTGCGACTTGTATGGGTGTTGTGCCATTGCATTCCCGACTGATGCGGAGCCGAAGGCCGATGCCGCTTGTATCGCTGCCGCTGCGGCGGTAATGACGTTCCCGCTCAAGAAAAAAGAGCTCGAGCAGTCTTTTCTCCGTCTCCTCATCCCCTGCGACCAAGCCGATCTGCGTGCGGATACAGGCCTGATCGAAGAAGCCCCCCTCCCTGATGGAGCGCCGTATGGCAGCGGATTTGCGATAGTTCTGCTTTCGTTCGATGGCATGGGACTTTCCACGATCCTTGGAGTCGCGGATGTCTTGCGCATAGGCCAGCTCCGCGAGTTGTATGTGCCGCAGCTCGCGCACATGGTGGAATTCTTTTTCAAATGTGATCCTCCCCTGCTCTGTTTTCCACGCGTCATTCCATGCAACTGCGAGCGCGCGGCGACGTTCTTCGGGCAATACTGAGTGTGCCAGATGCTGCACGACATCCCATGGCACGAGCTTGCCGTTCATCAGATCGTTTGCAGCCTGCTGATTCATTCCCAACTTTTTCCAGAGAAGAGGGCCGGCCAGAATCTTCCCGTGCTCTTCCGCAACATGAATTTCCAGCGCGATGAGAAAGTCGGCCAGTGTCTCCTCGAGTGTCCGCTCGCGCAGTTGTTGTCTCTTCTCGTTGGACCATGCATTTTGTCCCTGGTGCAAGCGCGTCGCATGCAATGCATCATCCCTGTTCCTGCCGCCGAAGAGCTTCTGCACGATCGACTGCACCGTGAGGTAGGGAGGAACGGTCGCACGTGCTTTGTGATGACTGAGTTTTTGCAGATCGATTCCGGAAAACGCTGTAAACCGCTCCGGGCCCACCTCGTACATCAGCCGTTGGTAGAATCCTCCGAGTCCGCCGTGTTCTTCCTGCAGGAGCTCGAGGAGTTGTTCGCGGATTTCCCGGACAATGCCCTGCTTCCGCCAGAAGGCGAGGACACGTGCGAGAATGTCGCGGTGCGTGTTCTCCAATGGCCGTCCGTTCTCGAGATTCATGTACGAGGCGAGACCGATCCCCGCTTTGCGAACGAACGCGCGTCGCGTCAATTCCAGGATGGGCCAGCGGACCGTCACCAGGAGCCGCCCGATCTGCGCTTGTGGGGATGGAAATGACTTCTCCGTCTTTCGAAAGACGCTGCGAATCATCTGATTATTCATGCTTGCATGACTGGATGCCGGAGACGGAAGTCCTTCCGTTGCGACGAGCAGCGGTTCTGCGAGGTCGATGGGATTGTGCGTCGCCATAGGAATGCGGTTGATCATGAAGGTGAGTTCACAGTGACGCGTCTCCTTCGCTCGTCAATGCTCTTCATTGCTCTTTTCATCTGCAGCAGAACGTAATTGCCAGAAAACCGTTTTCTCCTCGCTTCGGCAATATAGTCTTTCACGCGCGCCTCCATGGAAACCCTGTAAGAGCCCGTTCGTTCCGCGTAGAATCCGCGATCCCTTTCTTCCGCATATTGCATGAACGCTTCGATGCTGAGAAGGTCGCACGGCGTGTTGTACAGCTCCGCTTCCAATGTGTTTCCGAGTGAGGGAGCCGTGGCTTCCAGCGGCGTGCCGCGCTTCTCGGTCTTCGCGCGGTGCTCCATTGCCGAAGGAATCTTTGAGGAAGGGAATGCCTTGCCTCCCTGCGTCTTCTCACGATCCGCCTCGTACGCCTTGCTGCCCATGATGCAGTGATCATCGACCCAGGTGAGTGCATTCTTGGGCACGAGACCCTGGTCTTCCAACAGGCGCAGGATCGTCAGTTCCGGGTTCATGTCGCTCAGGAGCTGTTGCCAGAAGAGCGCGCGGTAATTCTGCGGACCACGGCGATGTCGCATGCTGTGCGTCAGCCGTCCGAAGAGTTGCATGAGCTGATGCTCGTTCATCTTCGCCATCGCGACGCACAGTTCAATGTTCTCAAGATGCACCGCCATGCCCATGTTGGTCGTGGTTGAGACTGCGAAGTGGGGCAACTGGTCAGGCTGGTCCTGCTCGTTGAC
The DNA here is from genome assembly GCA_016201685.1 of Candidatus Peregrinibacteria bacterium. Lineage (GTDB taxonomy): Bacteria > Patescibacteriota > Gracilibacteria > Peribacterales > Peribacteraceae > JACOTD01. Next base: position 6,261 of record JACQCJ010000008.1, read on the forward strand.
GAACCAGAGTTGGATTCCTTCTTTGTCATTCCCGGACTTGCCGTCGTGGCAGAGGACTTTCCCGGGCAAGTTCCGCTCTTTGAGCTGCCGTTCCAAACGGTGCGCCACTTCGCGAGTCGTCGACGGAGGGACGACGATGAGACTGTTGCGCTGCCACGGCTGTTTTTCTCCCAACTGCTTCAGAAGGAGTGATTCCTTGAAGAATGCTCCTTCGAACTGTGCGTACGCCTCCTCCGTTCCGCTTCCGTGGACGTCTCTTCCCTGTGTTCCAATCAACCGAAAGCCGATGTTCGGGAGGATGCCCCGCTCGACGGCTTCGGGAATGCTGAGGGAAGGCGAGCGTGTCCACAGAGGCACCAGCTGATCTTTTCCGGATGCGGCGATGATCACCGGCGGCTGTTTGCCTCCCGCCTCCCGCACGGGTGTCGCGAATTGGAGCGGGTTCATTGCCACTGCTTCATCGAGCGTGATGAACACGGTGCCTTTGAGGAGGTTGCCGATTGCTTCCCTTGACCGATGACCAGTGAAGGAACCTGACGTCAGCAACAAAAAGCGGGGTGTTGCCACAGCATCCTTGGGTTCAGGAGAGTTCTTCATTATTCGCCATTCTTTCCTTCCGACATGGATGGGAAAATCACTTGCAGGAATCCCATACGTCGCATCTCCTCCATACGCAAGTCGGTCTTTCTCTCCTAGTGGAGGAATGGGAGGAGCGGCAATCAGATCAGGGTGATTGTAGATGCCTCTGACGATCACGTGCGATCCGTCGATCAGCTTGCCTATCTGTTCGATGCACGCATGTGCATTCGGTACGGTCTTCTCGAATTCTTCCAGTCGGTTTCGATCCTGCAGGGATCGGCGCACGATTTCCGCGCCGGCTGCAGTGCCCCGCTCGCCCGTGAACAATGGAGACCACACCTTTCGCGAGATACATCTCTGCATCTTGTCCCCATAGAGCTTCGCAATATCGCGGTAGTACCGACTGATCTCTTGAGCAGTGACGGTATAGGGGGGGCTCCGGAGAATCCGTTGTTGTGCGCCGAAGGCCTGCTGGGCCATATGGGTCGGCTTTGCCGTGACGAATGCGCCGATTTTGGGATCCTCTCCTTCCTCCACACGGCGGTCTTGCCAGCGCAAGAATGCTTCGTTGCAGACTCCAAGCTCGATCGTTTTGCCGCTTCCGGGGGGATTGCGGAGCAGAATCGCGGCCATCTCGCCGCGTTTCCCGGTGCACAACGAAGCCAGGACGTAGAAGAGATGTCCGATCTGGTCTTCGCGCATGTGCAGTCCGTTCACCTTCCACCGGCGCCATTCGAGTTCGGTGAGGAGGAGGGCGAGCTCACGGGTGAGTTCCTGCGAGAATGCGTCCGACTGCCGATACCGCTCTTGGATGAACAGCTGCGGATCCGCCGGTGACGGCTCAATCTTCTGACTCGATTCCGAGCGCATTCCCTTTCCCCACTTCCAATGCGATTCGTCATGGTAGACTTTGATCATGAGCCGATGCAGTTGCGTGTAGATTTTCCCGAATTCTCTTGTGGGAGACCCGTCGCGCTCGATTTCAGGCAAAGCCGGCAATGCGAAGAAGATCTTGGGAATCATGGAGGATGAGGAGGGCAATCCTAGTCGTATTCTTCGTTCATGGACAAGGGATTCATTCATTCTCCTCTCTGGCCTATCCTACAAACCTCCTCTTCCCGACCTTCACGATCAGCTCCTTACTCTCGCTTTCATGCGCTCCGATGAATATCCGATTGTCCGGCACATTCTCGACGGCGGATCGCCGAAGGCTCACGTTTTCCATCTCGATGTTCTTCTGAACGGCACCTCCCGCGGACACGCTCTTCTTGGTCCCACGATGTACATGGACCATGGTCGAGCGATCTCACCTTTGGGAGCAATCCGCTGCATCGCCGACGTGAACAGAACGGCGACTTTCCTGCGCGGCGTTCATGAAGCCATCCGCGACGTGCTCGCGAGGACGCGTCGCCGCCCGCTCCAGGTGCTCGATGCCGGGTGCGGGCCGTACGCCGCACTCACGCTGCCTCTGCTCAGCCAGTTCGACGAGGGACAGATCCATCTCGATTGCGTGGACATGCACCCTTCTTCGTGTGAGCAGGTGGTGCGTACCGCCCGTGCGTTCCGCCAGGAATGCGTTCATGTGATCTGCGGCGATGTGATGAGACATCCCGAAGTCCGCCGACGCCTCTACGATGTGATCGTCACAGAAACGCTCTATTCGGCATTGTTGCAAGAGCCTCAAGCGGCGATCACGGCGTCGCTCGCGCCCCTGGTTCGACCGGATGGCGCGTGGGTTCCCGCATCGGTACACGTTCGCGCGTATCTCGCGGACAGGAGTTCTCGTGAGAACGTGGAGACGGAACATGTGGGACAGATTGCAGCGCTTTCCCCTGCGTCCGCCCAAGAACTTGTCGAACAAGGCATCGACCGAACGTTCGCGATTCCTCGTAGCGTCCAGCATGATGAACGAGAGCGCAAACTCATGCTCGGGACTTCGATCGACGTGTACGGCGCTCACATGCTGCGCGAAGAGGGGGCGCTCCTGACCAGTGCCGCCCCGTTCGGGAGAATGCCTGTCGCGCCTCGGCCGGAAACTGTGCACATTCGCTACCGGCCGGGAGGCGAAGTGGATGAAGTGAAGATCGAATGGGGCTCGAGTGATGACGTCAGCGAATCGTCACGGAGACGAATCTCCTCTTCCCCACCTTGACGATGGCTTCTTCGGCCGTTTGGTTTGGGTCGCTCACGACATGATCGTTGACGTGAATCCCCTTCTGCGCGATCAATCTCCGAGCGTCGGATTTTGATGAGATGATTTTGTGCTCTACAAGAACGTCGATCAGGAGACTTCCCTTTTTCACTTTAATTTCCATCATCTCTTCCGGAAGTTCCTTCTTGGAGAAGACGCGCTGGAATTCCTCTTCGGCATGCTCGGCGGTTTTCGCGCCGTGATACAGCGTCACGATCTCCCGCGCGAGGCGCATTTTGAAATCTTTGGGATTCGAACCATGGTTCATGGCCTTTTCCGCCGCCGTGATGTCTTCCATCGGAAGATCAGTGCAGCATTCCATGTAGGTCGTGATCAGATTGTCGCTGATGGAGAGGAGCTTGCCGTACATGTCGTTGGGCTCGTCGGTGAGATAGATGCAGTTGTCGTACGTCTTGCTCATTTTTCGTCCGTCGGTCCCCTCGACGAGTTTTGTCGTGAGAACGAACTTATCGCGCTTGCCGTATGCCTTCTGCAGCGTGCGTCCCGCGAGCATGTTGAAGAGTTGATCATTGCCACCGAGTTCGCAGTCGACATCGAGGATGACGGAGTCATATCCGACGAAAAGCGGGTAGAGAAACTCGTGGATGCCGATCGGATTCCCCTCACCCATTCTCTTCTTGAACATGTCCCGCTGTTCCATCTGCTGAACCGTGAAGTGGCTTGCGAGTCCGAGAATTTCTTTCCCGTTGAGCTTTTTCAGCCATTCCCCGTTTTCCCGCACTTCGATTTTTTTAAAATCGAGAATCAACAATGCTTGTTGCTTGTACGTTTCGAAGTTTTTCATCACCTGCTCGCGCGTGAGCGGCTCGCGCTGCGAATCTCTGCCGGATGGATCGCCAATCATCGCCGTGAAACTGCCAATGACGAAAATCACGTGATGCCCTGCATCTTGAAATGCCTTCAGTTTCCGAAGTGGAACCGAATGTCCCAGATGGAGTTTGGCACCCGTGGGATCAATGCCGAGGTACACGCGAAGCTTTTGGCCGCTTGTGATCTTCTTCTCCGCCAGATCGCGCGGTACGACTTCCGAGACGGCACGGGTGAGGAGTTCAGAAGGATTCATGTACGGAAGTGTACAGTGGACCCGTCCGAACGGCCAAGCGGCCGAGCGGGCAGCAAAAAGTGGACACGAGGTTGGCTTTTTTGCTTCGGGGCTTTTTTTCGAGCAAAAAAGGGGCGAGCGCATCCATGCACTCGCCCGCGGCGGAGCAAAGAACCTGCGCGACGGCTCCTGCTCCTTCATTCTCCGCCTCTGCTCAGGAGAAGAATGATCGTTTAATGCTACAGACTCTTGTTTTGAGTTCAACAAACTCTTGCAACTGCTACCATGCCGTCGTGCCCCAGTGGATCGTCTCCCGGCCCGATCGCCTCGATTCCTTCCTCGCCTCGCAGAAGGAAGTGATCAGCCGCAGCAAGGCGCAGAAGAGCATTGAGCAGGGGCAGGTGCAGGTGAATGATGACGTGATCTCCAAACCCGCGCAGCGATTGCAGGAGGGAGACAGAGTGACCTTGATGGAATCGGAAGCGAAGACGGATGAAGCGATCGCGCCCACAGATCTGCATCTTTCGATTCTCTATGAAGACGATGCATGTTGCGTCATCGACAAGCCCGCCGGCATTGCCGTGCATCCGGGAGCGGGTATGGCGCTGGGCGAGAAGACCATTCTCCATGGAATTGCTTTTCTGTATGGGCAATGGAAATTGCCTTTCTCGACGGAGTCCGTCCTCGTTCATCGCTTGGATAAGGAGACGACGGGATGCTTGCTCATCGCGCAAAATCCGCGCGCGCATCTCGAATTGCAGAAGCAGTTTGAAACTCGAACGGTGGAGAAGAAGTATCTCGCACTCGTCGCGGGAGTCCCCTCCCCCGCCACGGCAATGATCGATTCCCCCATTGGGCGCTCGGCCGCCAATCGCACGATGATGTCCGTGAGCGGAAGCGCTCAGGCGCGCGAAGCTCAAACCACCTATCGAACGGTCGGCGTGAATGATGCGCGTAATGCCGCCCTTCTCGAATGCGAATTGCACACGGGCCGCACACACCAGATCCGCGTCCACCTCTCCGCCATCGGGCATCCTGTGCTCGGCGATGGAACGTACACGAACGAACTGAGCGAGCGAGTCGCGCAGGAATTCGACATCCGGATTCTCTGTCTCCATGCCTGGAGGCTCACCTTTGAATCACCCGCCGATCATAAACGTCATGTCATCGAATCCCTTCTCCCATTCGAATTCCGGAAAGTCTTGAAGCGAATGAACGTCGAAGAACCCAGCTCGTAATTCTCTTTTCTTCACCATTCTTCTATGGATTATCCTCGCAAACCCGTGCAGACCACCATCCCGATTCTCGAGGCGATCCGCGATCGCTGGAGTCCGCTGGCTTTCAGTGATCACCCAATCGAGCAGGAGAAGATCGCCACACTCTTCGAAGCCGCGCGCTGGGCGCCGAGCAGTTTCAATGAGCAGCCGTGGCGGTACGTGTATGCGACAAAGGACGATAAAGACGATCGATTGAAACTGGAATCACTTTTAGTCGAAGGGAACAGCTGGGCGAAGAATGCGTACCTCCTCGTCCTCAGTTTTGCCGTGCCGACGTTCGCTCGCAACGGCAAGGAGAATCGGCATGCGATGCACGATCTGGGGGCAGCGACGGGATTTCTGGCGCTCCAACTCCCCTCTCTGGGCCTCATCGGACATCAGATCAGATGGCGGGATTCAACCTCGCCCAGGCCAATGGCACGCTCGGCGTTCCTCCGGAATTGATCTCCGGTTCCATGATGGCGATCGGCTATTCAGGTGATTCTTCACTGCTCGATCCCAAGCTCAAGGAGAGGGAAAATTCGCCGCGGACGCGCCGCCCGGTCAATGAGTTTGCGATGCGGGGGAGGTGGTATTGATCCTCCTTCGCTCTGCGGAGCTACGGAGGACAGGGAGGAAATTGAGAAGGCGAGGTCAAAACTTTCTCGGACATCAGTAATGATGCCGACAAGCAAAGACGGTGATGGTGTCTTTCTCCACTCTGTACACAAGTCGATGCGTTTTATCGATTCGCCTCGACCAACATCCGTGTAGATCGAAGAGAAGAGGCTCTGGTTTCCCGATGCCATCAAACGGGTTTTGGACAATCGCCTGGCAGAGTGCACTGATCCGTTCGAACTTCTTCGGATCACGCCGTTTCCAGAAGAGATAATCCTCATACGCCGCATCCGTGAATTCGATCTGCATTCGCGATCAGAACTTCACGATACGTGTTTTGCCCCGTTTCGCTTCCTCAAGGGATCGTTCCAGATGCTTTCGATTCTTTTTCGATGAGAGCAAGTACGCGGTTTCCTGAAGCGACAGGAATTCATCAAGCGAGAGGGTCACCGTTGTTCTTCCTTTCCCTCTACTCACGACAATCTCCTCACAATCCTGCTCGGCGCGATCGAGGAACTGCGCGAGATTGGCGCGGAAAGCTGTGTAGGTGACCGTAGTCATAGTAAGTACGTGAAAACGTACTCATTGTACCAGAGCAGCAGCGCAGGTCAACGCATTAGCAATGCAGGGGAGGTGGATGGAGAAGGGAAGTTGAGCAATCATTGTTCTGATGCAGTATGGTCCAACGAATCGATGAGTTGGTCCAGAGATGCAATGAGCTTTTTTTTCAGAATTTCGATCTCCCCTCCTTTGCTCAGTTGCTCCTCTTCTACTCGTTCGTGAAGCACATGAAGCTTTCCTTTTTTATGGAGTTTTGTGAATGACGGGACGGGAGATTTCTCGGGATTGATAGTGCCAATTCTCTCGAACCCAATGGCGACACGATCATCGTAACGACGCAGTCCATCCACTTTTTCCATGATCCCGTATGCTTGGCTCACTGCTTCATCACGCCCAAAGAGCCTTAACGCTTCGATGACGTTGGAGATAATTCTGAAGCAGCCGTCATACTTGTGATCAGCTGCATGGAGGCACACGAGGTTATTCTTGCCCAAGGGGCAGTACACTCCTGTTCCGAGGCCTATGTGTTTTGGATGATCCGGGTCTTCGTGAATTGCGCCACATGGAGTAATCTTGGTCCCATCAAGCGCATCACGAATTTGTCGTACTGTCAGGCCTGAGTACTCTTTGAGAAAATCCGGAATGATATCAAACCTGTGACACAATTGTTGATCTTCAACAATTTCGTTGAGGGGGACCTTTGATGGTTTCGTTTCCCCTACTCGCATGGTAACTATTATATACTCATTCATTTCAGATGGGAAGACTTAACCCCATCTCCTGTAGCCACGGCGCTTTCCTCAAGGGCTTGCTACAAACTAGTTACTTGGCGGCTGGTCGCACGAACGTTGGGTCAAGGCCAAGTTGAGCAAGTTGTCACTATGGGAGATAGAAAAATTGCCAATCATGATGAGAGCGATTACAATACGGGCAACATTTCCTTCTTGCTCATGGATGTACCTCATGAACTGACCCCCCCCCGACAATGGCATTCTCTTCAATGAAGCGCTCGAATACCGGGAGAATGATCCGTCATTTGCCGACAAAATAGCACCACAAGTGGATGCGATCATCAGCGCATTGCAGGAGCATATGGGTGACGAATTTGAATTCTTTCTTCAGCAGATGCACAAAGGAGAAGAGGAGCTCCATCGGTTCAATTCCGATCAGACATACCGTGAAGCCGTTGCTCTTGAGGTTGAGGCCGCAATCACTCGCGCAACGACGCCGCCTCTCGGTTGATAGAAGCAAGACGTTACGGCTTTTGCAAATTACGGCTGAAACTCCACCGTGTAGTCGAGCGTGTCGAGGATCTCTCCTTTTCCATTGCGCGCGACGATGTGGTAGACGTTCGTGCCCGGCTTCAAATTCTTCAGATCCGGAGACGCGATGTAGTTCCAGGTCGTCTTACCGGGTTTGTAGAGCTGCAGACGGTAATCATTGATCCACAGGCTTACAGTTTTCGCCGAGGTCGCCCCTTCGAGCAGGAATCCCGTTCCCGTCGCGGTCGCTTGGGTGCCGGGCACGGGTCCCGTCACGGCCAATGATCCTGGCAGAAGCGGCGCATTGGTCGGGAGAGCAGCGGGATTCAGCGCGCTGCTCGAACTCCGTTGATCCGTGCTCACGATGCCCACTGGCCCAGCTTCGAGCAGGATCGTGATTGTGGCGGCGTTGCCCTTCGCCGTTCCATCGCCGAAGAGCGCGAAGACGTTGTACACGTTCTTCCCGGGTTGGAGGTTGCCTACCTTCGTCGTGGCGAGGTAACTCCACGTGCCCTTGCCGGGGTCGAAGAGCCGCAGTTTGTAATCGTTGACCATGATTGCCACGGCACTCGCAGGGGCGGTGCCCCGCAACACGATCTCTTCGCCCTGCACGCGGTACGTCTGTCCCGCCGCCGCCGGCTCGGTGATGACGGGCGCGGGAAGAGCTTGTGCGCTTCGGTGCACCGTGCGCGTCACCTGCGCGAGGACCGTCCCATTCGCGCCGAGGGCCTGAATCGTGATCTCCGCGTCGCCTGTTCCCTGCGGCGAAATTTCCTGCGAGAACGCGTGCGTGGTTGTATCGATGGGGGCCGTGTGTCCATTGATCTGCACCTGCGTGACTCCCGCGCCCACGGCACCCGCAACGACGATGGTGCCCGTCGTGAGCATCGCGTTATTCTGCGGCTTGGAAACGATGAGGATATCCGAGGTCGCACGCACGGCTACGGATACGTGCTCTCCTCCCGATGCCGCCATCATCCGGCTGTCGCGGATGAAGGGTGACTGCACCGCGAGCGGATCGAGCGGGGAACGATACGCGTAGAGGTCCGCTCCGGGGACGGTGTCGCTGGACACGCTCCACTTCTGCCCTTCTCCGATGAGAATGGAATCGCGTCCGCGCATGCGCACGGTGATGCCGAGTCCGTCGGCTGCGAAGACGGTCAGCGATGAGGGGCCGATCACCGCTTGGCTGCGAGATGGGAGATCGAGCGTGGAGGATGGCGTGACGATCTCACGTACGATGCTGCCGGAGAAGATCTTCATGGACGGAACATCGATCCACACGGCGCCATTGTTCACAGTGAGGCCGATGGCGGAGGCTTTGGGATCGTGCGTGCTGCGATTGAGAGCGATATCGCTTCGTTCATCCAGACGAACGCGCGTGCCGTCGAAGAACGTGAGCGTCCCGTGTCCGCCCGTCGCGGTGTTCACTTTGTCCCCCGCGTAGAGTTTCATGTCGTTCTCCGCCCGTTGCCATCCGCCCCCTTCCACGGAGACGTTCACCGTCCCGCCGTCCTCCACCGCCAGCGCCGCCGCGGCTTTCTCTCCGCCGCTCCCGACTCCAAAGAGGCGCAGCACCCACGATCCGACCAGGTAGAGGAGCGCAAGGATGACGACGAGCTTCACGATCGTCCACACCGCATTCGGCGCGAAGGAGGAATGTGCCAGCGCGTAGGGGCTTCTGCGTCGTCGGGGGGAGAGGAACATGCGCGAGTGCGAGAAGGCTTGTGAAGAACGATTGTGAGGTAGGAAGATATGCTATGGAAGAGAGGGGTTTGAGTGCAAGGTGTTCGACATGCTTTATTGCACGCAATTCTGTGCTTGGATTGTGTGCTGTTTGTGTTGGTGTTTTGTAGGTGACCTCACCCCCTGGCCCCCTCTCCTGATCTTGGACTCTTCTTTTCATCAGAGCGTCTGCACGTTTCGCTCGTCCCCAGGACAGGAGAGGGGTTGGGGGTGAGGTCACACAAAAAACAACATACAAAACATTTCCATTCTCAACAAAATCATCACCCTTTTTTATCCAATCGCCCGCGCCACTTCGAAGGGGGTGCTGATGCCCTGCGCCACGATCTTCGCCGCCCAGTCCTGCATCGAGACGAACCCTTCGGTTCTCGCTTGCTTCTCGAGGGCGGCCGTTTGCTCGAGCGAGAGGATCAGCTGCCCGATTGCCGGACTCATGAGGAAGAGCTCCGGGACGGAAATCTGTCCGCCGTAGCTGCTGTTCGACGCGGGGTCGCAGGCTGCGCCTTTCACCCGACAGTCGTCCGAGAGCGTTCGCACGAGTCTCTGTGCGAGCACGGCGCGCAGCGCCGGCGCGAGGGTGTAGGGGCTCACTCCCATCGAGAGCAGACGCGGCACGGCTTCGATCGCGGAATTCGTGTGGAGGGTGGAGAGGACGAGGTGTCCTGTGAGCGACGCATTCACCGCGGTCTGCGCCGTCTCCAGGTCACGAATCTCGCCCACGAGGATGACGTCCGGGTCGTGGCGGAGGATCGACCGCAGCCCGCTCGCGAAGGTGTAATCGTGCGCCGGATCGATCTCGCTCTGGATGATGCCGGCGAGCTCGTACTCCACGGGATCCTCGAGCGTGATGATGTTTCTGGCTTTGCCGACGATGGTCGAGAGGAGCGCGTAGAGCGTCGTCGTTTTCCCAGAGCCGGTCGGTCCCGTGACGAGGATGAGGCCGTGGGGAAGGTCGGCGAGTTCCTCGAGTGTTTTGCTGATCTCCGCAGGAAAGCCGAGCTTCTCGAGCGGCAGGATGCCGCGATCCGGATCGAGAAGACGCAACGTGAGCGCTTCGCCGAAGCGGGAGGGAAGCGTGGCCACGCGTACGTTCACGGTTCGACTGCGTTCACCCCGAGTTCCGTCGAGGGGCTCACCGTTTTCGGCGGTTCGTATTCTTTCACCTTGCGGCGTCTTCTGCGAGACTTGGAACGTGTACTGCCCGTCCTGGGGAATGTTCGTGATATTCAGTTTCAACTTGGATTCGAACTTTATGCGCCGCAGCAGTTCCGCATAGGTCTTCGGCGTCACCGAAGCGATCTGCTGCAGCACGCCGTGGAGGCGGACTTCGAGCCGCACGTCCTTCTTCTGCGGTGAGAGGTGGATGTCGGATGCACCCTGCCGGGTGCAGTCTTCTTGCAGTTCCTTCAGCAGGGTTTCGCCGTCGAGCGCCGCGAAGTCGATAGGCATCAGGGGATTATACCATGGATTGGGTCGAATGGGTACTTCAACTCTTCGTAGGAAAATCCAAGTGCCAAGCGCCAGAGGCCAAACAATTCATCAAGAAAACAATCCTTGAATTTTCAAACATTGTTCATTGATACATTTCTTGGCGTTTGGAAGCTTGGTACTTGGCTCTTTATCTCCTCCCCCTCCTCTCCCTCGTTCGTTACACTCCCCCATCGTGTGATCACACGCGCCTCGCTCCACCGGTCGGAAGTGCAGAAGAAGCGTTCACTCGTCCGACGCATGACGGTTCTGCATGGCATGTTTCTGATCATCGTGCTCGTGATCATCTCGCGGCTGATGGAGCTGCAGATTCTCAAGGGCGCTGAGACCAGGGAGAAGAACATCTTCGCCACGAACACGACCCTCGATCTCCTCTACGTCGATCCGCTCATCACCGACGATCCCGACAGCGTTGCGAACAAACTTGCAGATCTCCTCCTCACTCCGGAATTTCATGCCGCTTGTTCCCACGGAACAGAGATCTGCCCGAAGGAGCTCATTCCCCTCTACGCGGTGGCGTTCGATCCTCTCCTCCAACAGAGGCTCCTTTCCTCCGGGGCTCTTCTGGAGCCGCTCCCGCCGGGAGCCCTCCCCGCTCCCCTCCTCCATCTCCCCAATCTCCTGGAGGCGCGTCGGGACTTCTCGGCGTTCATCCGGCGTCGGGTGTCGGAGAAGCGCGTGACGTTCGTGCCCCTCAAGTACGGCGCCACCAAGGTCCAGATGACCGCCGCTTCCGCCATGAGCATCCCCGGCATCACCGTCGATCGCCATCAGAATCTCATCTATGCAAACCCCGAACAGGTTCCGCAGTCGTTCGTCTCCACGTTCGCGCGAGCGCTCGCGGGGAGACTGCAGATCGATGGCGCAACGATCGCGGACGCGCTGCAATCGCGGCCGCTGCGCTACGCCCCCATCATGCGCAAGCTCCCCCCGTCGCTCTCGCTGCGGATCAAAGAGGAGCAGCTCGCGGAGCTCCAGAATGCGCTCGCGAACATCGATCCCAAGAAGCGCGGTGAGACCCAGGATCTCCATTATCCCCTGCGCAGTGTGGCGCTCCTGCCGGAGCACTGGCGGTTCTACCCCGATACCACCATCGCTTCGCACGTGGTTGGCTTCGTGAACACGAGCCAGGAGCCGCAGTACGGCATCGAGCGCACCTTCAATCCGCAGCTTCGCGGCCAGGAAGGCGTCATCAGCACTGTCAACGATCCCCAAGGGGGCCAGATCCTCACAGCCGCGCAGACGATCGTCGATCCCAAGGACGGCGATACCGTGGTCCTCACGCTCGACCGAGCCGTCCAGAAGGAACTCGAGACGCTCATGCAGGATGCCGTCATCAAATACAAGGCCGACAGCGGGCAGGCGATCGTGATGGATCCCTTCACGGGCCGCATCCTCGCGATGGTCAACGCTCCCCTCTTCGACAGCAACAACTACGCCGACGTGTACCAGAAGGAAGTGATTCGTTTCGATTCCGCAACCCAGAAGAAGCTCGTGGTCGAAGTCTACAACCCCGAGAGGAATGCTCGCGTGGTGAAGGCGTACAAAGATGAAGTCTTCACCGAATCGGGGCGCACGCTGCTCAGTCTCAAGACGCGCAAGCAGATTGAGGATCTGGAGCAACTCTATGATGTGCGTGACCTCACCCGCTACTACAACTACATCGGAGACAACATTCGCCGCGAAGTGTTCCCGACTGATGATCCCGGCGTTTGGCTCAAATTCAAGAACGACATCGGAGTGGGCGCGTACCTGAACCGCACTGTGCAGGAGATCTACGAGCCGGGGAGCGTCATGAAGGCCGTGACGATGGGTATCGCCCTCGATCAGGGCGAGGTGACGCCGGATTCCACCTACGACGACACCGGGCCGGTGCAGGTGGATGAGTACACGATCAAGAACGCGCTGCTCACGTACTATGGCCACGTCACCATGACGAACTGTCTGGAACTCTCCATCAACACCTGCCTCACGAGTGTCGGCTTCAAGCTTGGACCCAAGCTCCTCCATGACGAAATGGTGCGGTTCGGGTTCGGAAGCATCACTGGTATTCAGCTTGAAGACGAGCTTCCCGGCGAGATCCGTCCGTGGCGCGAATGGTCGCGGTCTCTCCTCGCCACCACGGCCTTCGGACAGGGCATCTCCGTCACGCCGCTCCAGATGGTCACGGCGTGGGCGGCGCTCGCCAACGGTGGCAAGCTGATGAAGCCCACGATCATCGACAGCATCGAGCACGCCGATGGCACGGTGGAGAAGACTCAGCCAAAAGTCATCGATCAGGTGATCTCGCCGCAGGCATCCGAGACCATCACCGCAATGCTCGTGAGTTCCGCGGACAGAGGGTTCGCCAAATCCGGCAAAGTCCCCGGCTACACGATCGCCGCGAAAACCGGTACGAGCCAGATCGCCGGTCCGGGAGGAAAATACGAAGAAGGCTCGGGCACGACGATCGCGACGTACGCCGGCTACGCTCCGGCATCCCACCCCAAATTCCTCATCCTCATCAAGATCGACCGTCCCAAGAATACCGTCTTCGGCGTCGTGGCCGCGGCGCCGGTCTTCAAACAAATGGCGAAATTCCTTTTTGAGTATTATGGGATACCGCCGGATGAGAAGTGAGGAATGGCACATTTCCTCTCCCCCCAACCCCCTCTCCGATGGAGAGGGGGAGCAATGTTCCAATGTTCCATTCCTCCCCTCCTCCACCGGAGGAGGGGCAGGGGGTGGAGGAAAACACAAACAACAAACAAGACCCTTTTCTCGCTCAGGATGACAATGTTCTTATTTCACAGTGACCGACTTCGCCATCCTTCGACAAGCTCAGGATGACGATGCCATCATTTCACAGTGACTGATTTCGCGAGGTTGCGTGGCATATCAGGGTCCTTCCCTCGCTTCACCGCCAAAAAGTACGCGAGCACTTGGATGGGGATGATGTTCACGATCGCCTGGGCGGCCCCGGCGTCGGGGGCTTTGATCCATTCATCGAAGAGGTCGTGACGCTCGGGTGACACACCGATGATCGCAGCACCCCGCGCCTTGAGTTCCATCGCGTTGTTCAACATGTCCTGCGTCACTTCGTCATTGCCGATGAGGGCGATGCACGGCGTTCCCTGCTCGATCAACGCGATCGGGCCGTGCTTGAGCTCTCCTCCCGCGAATCCCTCCGCGTGCACGTAGCTCACTTCCTGGATCTTGATCGCGCTCTCGAGGGCCATCGGGTAGTTCCAGCTCTTGCCAATGATGTAGAGGTCTTCCTCATCCTTGATGTGCTCGGCCAGATCTCGGAGTCGCTCGACGTAGCGCGGGTTCAACATGTCGTTGATCTTCGCGCAGGTTTCGAGGAGCAGCGTCCTGCCCTCCCGGAGTTTGTCCGCAAGCGCGTACGCGATGAGGAGGAGCACGGCGAGTTGCCCCGTCAACGCTTTCGTCGAGGCCACCGCGCGCTCCGGTCCGGCATTGATGAGGAGCATCGCATCCGCCTCCCGCGCGATCGTCGATCCCTCCACGTTCACTATCGCGAGCACCTTGGATCCCTTCGCCTTCGCCACGCGCATCGCCTCGAGCACGTCCGCCGTCTCCCCGCTCTGGCTCACGACGATGAGGAGGCTCTCGGGTTTGAGGAAGTGATGGTAGAGCTTGAACTCGCTCGCCGGCGCGAAGTTCACGTGCTTCTCCGCGATCACGGAGAAGAAGTACTCCGCCGCCATGCACGCCTTGCCAGCCGTGCCGCATCCCACGAGGAACGTCCCTTTTGCCTCCCGGATCGCTTTCGCGACTTTGAGAATCTGCTCTTCGGACTGATTCACGGCCCGCGCGATGCTCTCCTTCTGATCCATGATTTCTTTGAGCATGTAGTGCTCGAAATCCCCCTTGTGCGCCTGTTCGATGGACCACGTGATCTCGATCTCCCGCTTTGGGCGTTCGTCTCCCGTCTGGATGTCCGAGAAGAAGATGCCCTTGCCGTCGGTGACGACCATCTCGCCGTCGTCGAGGTACTGGACGGTGCGCGTGTGCGAAAGGAAGGCGGGAATGTCGGAGGCGATAAAGTACCCATTGACCTCCATCCTCCGGCTCCTTCCTCCACGGGAGGAAGGAGAGGTCTCCCCTCCTCCTCCGGAGGAGGGGTTGGGGGTGGAGGAATGTTCCACTCCGACAATCAACGGCGATCCTGTTCTCGCTGCAACCAACGTATTCGACTCCGTATGGAGTGCGAGAATGGCGTAGCGGCCCTTGAAGCGCAGGCACGCAGCGCGCACCGCCGCGGCAAAGTCCTTGGTCCGGCGGTACTCCTCTTCGATCAAATGCGGAATGACCTCGGTGTCGGTCTGCGAAAGGAACGTGTGTCCTTTCTTCTGGAGATCCTTGCGAATGGCCTCGTAATTTTCCACGATGCCATTGTGGATCACGGCGATCGTCCCGTCGCAGCTCAGGTGCGGGTGCGCGTTGATCTGCGTCACGCCCCCGTGCGTGGCCCAGCGCGTGTGCGCGATGGCGAAGCCGCAGTCATGATCGAATTCGCTGCTGTCCACATTCCCGATCCGGCCGATGTCCTTCTTCACGTGCAATGCCCCGCCGTCCTTGCAGGCCACTCCCCACGAATCGTACCCGCGGTACTCGAGGTTCTTGAGACCTTCGACCACGAGCGTCCCCGCATTCCTCCGGTCTCCCACATACCCAAAGATACCGCACATAGGAGCGGATTGTAGAGGAGGAGTGTGGTTGAGGGAAGAGGGAAATCAATGAAAAATTGCGAGTTGCAAGTGGCGAATTGCGAATTCTGGTTATTGCTTCGCAACTCGCAATTCGCCCTTCGCAATTGGTCAGGGAGCCTTTCGTTAAAGCTCAAATTCTGCTATACTTTCCTGATTCATGGACTTTCCCCGAATTCGGAGTACCATCCGTTCCAATGCGTACCGCCACACGCTCCGCAGCAAAGAAGAAATTCCCTTCCTCCTCTGTTATGCCGCATGTGATGTTCCTGACGAAGGATGAGCAGAAGCTCTTCTCGAAACTCCCTTCTTCTTTGCAGGAGGGGTGGGAGGTAAAGGAGGAGATGCTGACGTTTGATGATTCGGACGAACGCCGACGCATGAGGATTGCCGTGATGCATCTGCATGATCCCAAATTACTCTCATTCCAAGAGAAAGCAGGAACAATCACAAATGCTGAGGAGTTGTTCAAACTCGCTGGAAAAATCGACCTGACGAAAGTGCAGGAAAGCGACTTGGCGGAGATCTACTTCGCCCTCGGCCCCTCAGGCATTTCCATGTTTGTCATTCCTCTTCTCGAGGAAGCACAGTCCGATGACAAAGTAGAATCTGTCGCTGCCCTCACACATGTTCGGCACGCTCTCCTGGAATCCATGCAGCCCGTTTCCTAATTTTCGTATGGCAACTGAACAAGAGGAAATCCCTCGCCCAGATCGATCGGCTTCCCCAGAGAAAATCCTTGCCCCCAAGGATATCGCCCGCATCCTCGGCCGTCCAGTGGCGGAAGTGGAGAGCGATCTCAAGAGTAAGGATGACCGGGATGTGCTCATCTCCAAGCTTGAGAATCAGCAAGAAGTGAAGGAGATGTTCGGGAAGAACGTCCCGAAGTTGCGTGAACAAGTGAATCTCCTCGGCGAAACCCTGAACCAGAAGAAGGGATTCTTCGGAAAGCTGAAAGAGATGGGCGGCTGGGTATGGGAAAAGACGAAGGCGGTGTTGGGTAATAAGTGGGTGCAGCTTGGCATCTTAGCTGTGCTCGTATACCTGGGTTATCGCAATTGGGACAAGATCATGAGTATAGCGAAGGAAGTAACAGGCAAGGTCTTTGCCTCTGCAAAAGAGGTTGGGATGGGGGCTCCATCAACGACTGCCGCTCCCATCACAGAAACTCTTCGGAACACGGCAGGATCTGCTGGTGTCGGTCCTATGAGTGGCGGAACGGTTGCGGAGAAAGCAGGAAAAGCGTTCTATCCGAATTGAGAAGTTTCTTAAAAATACACATTCTATACCAATTCCCGTATGCCGTTGGATCAGCTGAAAGAAAGTGCAGAGAACGATTCGCCGAAAGAATTGGCGCGACTTGCTGATGAAGTGCTGCGATTGTCCGGATATGTTGAAGGTCCCTTGAATTCTGGAAAGAACCGGCTGCCGCTCATCGCAACGCCGGAATGGAAAGTGTGGGCTGAGGAATCGCCGCGACCAATTAATGGCACAGAACTCTTTCAAAAAGCAGATCCTTTGGAAAAACTTGTTCTCTCTCCGAATGCTACAAGTTTCGCCAATGTAGTTCAGTATGCATTCTTGCAGTTTGTTGGCGACTCAACGCAGCTTGAGCAGAAGTCCCGAGATGTAGAACTCTTGAAAGACGTCAATCTCAAGAAGATTCTGTGGGTTTTCGAAGAAGGAATGCTCTTTGACTTCGTCAGCACGGTCAAAAAGTATGCGGAATACTGCGAGACCCACCAATCGACTCTTGGCGAAGCGCGAAATAAAGGTTGGGAAAGGGAAGTGAAGAGTATTTTGACAAACTTAAAAGCAGTGCTTCCAAAGATTGCCATTGCCTTGCAAATCAATTATGTCGAACAGACCGCAGGTCTCGCTCAGAAACAGAATGACCCGAACCGCGCTGCGAAGATGAAACAAAATTCGGGTGATCTTCGCAAAGAACTACTCAAAATCACAGGCAAGGAAACGGTGAAACTCAAGGTCGATGGCAAAGAAGAAGATATTTCCATCAGCCAAGACATTTCACCCGAGCAACTCGAAAAAGCCCTTTGGGAATGGGATCGACAATTGCGCGATACACTCGGAACGCATGTACCGTACGAAGTGAAAGCGGATTACTTCGGCAAGAGAATGGAGAAACTATTCCAAGAGATTGCGAAATACACCAATACGGAACAATTTATCTTCGGGAAAGAGAATCCGCAGATGCGACAAACGCGCATCGCACACGCGATGTACGGAACGATGGTCATGAAACATTTGCATGAGGTGACTGATCAGATCTTTCCAACGGAGAAGGATGGCAAGAGGGTCCCCGTTTCCGTCGAGCGCATTGATGAATTATCCCGCACGCTGGAAAAAATGGACGGGGCATGGCAGGAGTACGCTCCCGCAATTGTTGGATTTCAGCTCGATACGACGTCAATGCTCTATCTGATGGGACAAATGGGTCCGTATGTCAGACAAGCTGTTGAGGATTTGACCCCCGACGAAAAGGAATTTTATCGCAAGCACATGCTCCCGAAGGAAATCGTTGGTGAACTAGAAAAAAAACAACCCGAACTGAATATTGCACATCTCATTCAATATACATCTCTTCTTCAGAAGGACCTGACAGCGAAAGTTGGTCAGGCTCAAGCCTTGGATACGCTTGTCACGGGCATGGAAGAATCCATCCTCAATACGATCATTCAAGGTCTCAACGACGTAAAAATCACGGCAATAGATGTGACATGGTGGTTACCAGGTAAAGCTCTTGATCTTGTGAACCTCTCGCGATTGAAACCTGAGGATGTTCGCAGAGTGCAGCAGATTGCGGCGTTGTACAGCAGGCTCACAGCGATGAAAGAGCGCGTTGTGCGGGGCCGCGAGAAGATTCGAAATACGAAGAAAGCTCTCCAAGAGGCGGCAAAGCTTTCCCAAGAAACGCTCCAGAAAATGGAGAAGAAACTCGCGTCGGAGGGCCAGAGACAAGTGACGCAAGCAGATCTGCAGGATGTTCGTCTGATGAACCAACGTGTGATGGCAGCAACCAATTATCTCGTGGATATGAATGCCGATTTGACGACCATGATGATCTTCAATGCCTTGGGCTCCAGTGGATACGCGAATAAGCACGATCTCAGTGTGTGGACTGCTATCGAAATTGCACCATTCTACGATTGGCTATTAATGGGAGGTTGGGGTGGGCGCGCGGTGACAGAGACTCCTGGTGCATTACTTCGCGGCACCGCGCGCCTTGTCGGAGCCGTCGGTGGAAAAATTCCCGGCTCCAAACTTGCGGCAAAACTTATCGGAAAGATTCCAGGTGCTACCAAGTTTGGCAATGCTCTTAATTCGGTGACATATGGCCCTGGCTACATCGGGCGCGCATATCAGTATACAAGTCCTTCCCATTTCGTGGGACGAGTGGTAAACGAGAGACGGCAATTAGCGAATAGCGCCAATTCAGCGGCTGCACGTTCTTTGCATGAATTATCATTAGATAAAGCTGGACGTATTGGCCTTTCAGAGCGTGCAATGGCGCTGGAATCTTCACTGAAATTCGATCCATCGAAGCTCACTGCCGAAGCGAAGAGTGCAATCGGTGATGCTATTTGGAATGCTCATGATATCGAGATGACTGGTCCGAAATGGACGTACAAGGAGTTGCGGGCAAAGATCGATATACTCAAAGGAGCAGGGCTTTCGAAGGATCAGGCATTTTTCCTCGTGAAAAATGGTTTCTGTGGCGATTTCACGGTCGAGGAAATTGCTGCGATGTTGCAGAAGAACGTTGGTCCTCAGGCCGCAGAGGAGTTCCTTGTATCGGCTCAAAAATTATTGATGAGTGCAGAGACAGCGAACATTATGGCCAAGCTCTCCATCGGTGCCGCTGCCATTGGAGAGGGCATCGCATTGCGATCGAGCCTCAATGATCTGGCCGACCAAATGAATCGCATCACCAAAGTAAAAGAACAGATGCATCAGACACTGATCGGCTTGGGTTTCATCTACGATGCAAAAACCGAGACATATATGAATGAAGAGGCGGGCGTGAAGGTCTCACTCCAGCAGCTACAGAAACCACTCGACGTCACAACCCAGCCGGATCTTCTCCGCAGCATCGGTCATGGCGCCAACCTCACGGCAATTCTTGGTGGAGGAGCTGCGCTGTACTTGGGTGCGGAGATCGCGTTGGGGCCTGCGGGAATTGCGATTGCCGCCGTCGGGGTGACGGTCGAAGTCGTCGCGTCCGCCATTCGGAATCGTCAACACAGGCAACTGATCGCACAATGGCCGGCGTGGTTGCTTGCAGCGATGGGCGGCGCGAAAGTCCTCGGCAGAACGGAATACGACATGATCACAAACGCGTCTTCCTGGACGCTGATCCCGGAGAACGAGCGAACGATGAAGGATGTCCGAGACAAGAATTACTTCATGCTCTTCAGTTCGGAACTCGCTGAACGGGCTCGCCCTCTGTACGACCGCATCTTCCGCAGCAAGAATGATCCGCGCAGCATAGAGGATTTCTTCCGCGGGGACTTCAGGACCGTCACGCTCCCGTATCTTTTCCTCTGCCTCGCGCGCGCGGCGCAGAAGATGGGCGTGCCCCCACAACAACTGGATGAGTTGAGGCAAGGCAGGATTGATACCGGTCTTGGGATTCTTCCGCGAGCCGTCTGCGAGACGCTCGTTCGACAAGCGTGTCTGGAAGCAGCAGTGTTCACACTGCAAGATTTCGAGCAGATGCGCCTGAACCGACTTCTCTACGCGCGGAAGGACTATGAAGATCAGCCGGAATCGGAGGAATACAAGCGCCTGTCACGCGCAGTTGAACTTCAGAGTCAGAAGAAAATTTTCGGGAAAACGATGGGAGAACTCGTCGGGCAGAAGTCGAGGCTCGATGACCCCAGCGTCCCTCCAACGCTTGCCCGCTGCATTCTGCGCGACCTGCAGCGTCAGCTCGAGAATGGAGGAACGATGACACTCACTGGTCTTTCATCCAAGTATCCCGGTCTTCCCGATACTCTCGATTTTGGCGCATCGGATACGCTCGCGAGTCTCTGCATCAGCGACCCGGCTCTTCGTTATAATCTCAAGAAAATCGGCCCGAAGACCGTGGAAGAGCAGCACGCCATGCCGCTCTTTGGAACGGCGTTCGCCCCAAACGAACCCGAGCGCATCGTTCACCGCGAAACGGTCAATGTTCTCCTCCGTACCGCAACGGGAAAGGAAGACGGGAAACTTCCGGAGAATGCAAGCGAGTACGCTACGCACGACGTTCTGACGCGTGCTGCTGTTGCACTGTTTCAGAAAGAGCCTCAGAAACTTGAGGAATTTCGCATGCTCTCAAGTGCTTCCCCATTCCACTATTTCCGTGGTGAGGGAGATCCGTTGCCATTCGAGGGCGCAGCACAGAAACAAGCATTCCAAGGCGAAAAGCTCGTCGCGATCTTCCAGCAACAGAGAGTCCTCACCGATGGCAACACACTCGCGCTCTTCACGTGCGTCTACGGCGATTCCGGAAATCCGCGAGACATAATCGTCTCGCAAGAAGCGCAGGAAAAAATCCAGTACGTCAGCGGGCACCATCGCTTCGAGAACAAGGCGCTCTCCCTCTTGCCGGATCTCACGGAATCCTCCGCAAAAATGAAGGAAGAAATGAAGGAACGTCGCGAGCCCGTGCGCGGCGAGCCCGAACACTTCATCGGCATTCCCGACATTCAGATGCTCTCCTCTCTCGGGCACACCGGTCAGTATCTTCTGGATCAGATTCAATCGACGGAAGCCTCGGAACGTGAACGAACGGAGATACGGGCGATGATCGATGCACTCCGCGGTGATAACCCCCCTCTTCCAACTCCGTCGCGCTACAGTAACCAAGAACTCCTTTTCTTTCCCGACGAGCTGCGTACTTCTCATAAGGAGCTCGGCGTGAAGTCCTTGCAAATCGAGAATCGTCGCACGGAATACATGACAATGAAGAATCGTTTCCTTACCGAACTCCGCCAACGTGATTCTTCTCGTGGCCAAAGTACTGCTTCATCGTCGGAGATCGAGCAGATTCGCTCGCAGTATGAGGAGATCCAAAGAGTTCGCAGTACGTATGAGGTCTCCGAGAAACAGTATCGGTCGGAAATCGAGAGTCTGCGGGAAAGTATTCTCGGCATGAAGAATGTCACGAGCACGGCGTTGCGATCACTCAGTGCGCGGGAGCAATTTCAGAATCGTCTTGAGGCACAGCTTCCGAAAACCGGGCCGGGCGCTCTTTCGCTCCTTCCGACAAAATCCGCACAGGAAGATACGGCCGTTCGCGATACCCTCTTTCCAACCGAGAAACCGTACGTGGCAGTGAGCGGAAATCTCGACAAGCAATCGGACATACCCGTTCTGCAGTCGATTCTTGCGATGCCTTCTCTCCCGCGCAAAAACCTTCTTGCCGTCTACATCGGCAAGGACTCGGATCCGAAGACAGGCGATCGTCTGTTGCTCGAATTGCTGTACAGCGAGGATGTGCGAGCGAATCCTCCCATACTGCAGCGACTGTCTCTCGGATGTCAGCACATCGATGGCCAATGGGAAATTGGATTGCCGATCGCGAATGCGAGTCGATATCCAGTCGATCGGACTGAGCGAAAAGCGGATGCTGTCTTCAATCCTACTCTTCCGAATTACCTCGTATCCCTTGTGGATGCAGCGAGAGCGAAATTGTCGAAGCAGCCATGATCGGAACTTTCCTTGACGCAGAGGATCAATTGCCGTAATTTTTCGCCGCTCTCGATTCGTTCTTCGTCCTCTCATTCCTCATGCCCCTCACCCTCTCCGCCATCAAAGCCGCCAAGCAAGCCGAAGCGCGCCGCATCCGGCGCCAGCCGTTCAAGACGCAGCTCAAGACGACGATGCGCGCTTTCATCGATCTTATTAAGGATGGGAAGAAGGATGAAGCCGCCAAGATCCTCCCGCGCGTGTACAAGGTGATCGATACCGCAGCGAAGAAGCACATTCTGCATCCCAAGAACGCCGCGCGGAAGAAGTCGAGGATGGCGAGACTCTTGAAATGAAAAATGTAGAATGAAGAATGTAAAATGCGGAAGTAATTTTGTTGTCTGAGTCGCAATCGCATTTTTCATTCTACATTTTACATTCTACATTTTTCATGCATTACCTCTCCCTCGACATCGGCATGCGGCATACGGGCATCGCGTACGGCGATGACGTTGCGAAGATTCCCCTCCCACTCCCGACCATCCATCACCGAAACACGTCAGAACTCATTGCGTCGGTAAGTGAACTTCTCGGGAAACGGAACATTGATGCCATCGTTGTTGGACTCCCGCTTCTTCCTTCCGGAGAGGAAGGATCGCAGGCGCGCTCTGTGCGAGAGTGCATCCCTTTCCTCCTGGCGCAGGGCCTGCCTGTCACGACGATCGACGAGCGCTTCACGAGCGCTTCGTCTCGTCCTCAGACGAGTGGAATTCCTGCCAAGAACTACGATGGCGATAGTGCGGCCGCCTGCGCGATTCTGCAGAGTTTTCTCGATCGAAAAGAGGGTTTGACAAGATAAATTTAAGTCATTACTATAGTATCTCAAGGTCTTTGGAATATCCCGCGCTCCCGTGTTGTGGTCCTGATCTCCCCCGTGTTGTGGTCCTGATATCCTGAAGGAATTCGCCTTCTCCTCGGGAGACTGGAATTGTCAGAATCGAGCAGTGAAGTATTCAATTCTCGACATTACACAAGCAAGTCACAACTCAGAGAAGCCGTCTACCCGAACCGTTCGAAGAACTTTTACTCCTGTCAATCTTCTGGTAGAACGAGGGATGTTCTTCCCCCTGCCCCGCATGTCACCCACGGCAACCCCCGTATCCGCTCAGCAGACTGCTTCGGCCCAGCTCACGATCAATCTTCAAGAGCTGCTCAATAACCTCTTCCTCGTCCTGACGGAGAAGGAAGTGACGGTGGTCAAGAAGCGCTTCGCCTTGTTCGGGCACCCCAAGCAAACGCTCGAGAAGATCGGGAAGCACTTCAAGGTCACGCGCGAGCGCATCCGCCAGATCGAGAGCATTGCGCTCAGCAAGCTCAAGCGCACGGTGCGCACCACCCGCCTCGACGAGGTGAATGAGATGGCCAAGAGCGTGCTGCGGGCCCACGGGGGTCTTCTGCCGGAGGAGGATCTGATCAGCGCGGTCCTCAAGCGCATCCAAGGCGCCACGGCCGTCGACGGTGCGGTGCTCCGCCTCTCGTTCTCCATCGATCACGAGATGAGTTCCACCGGTCGCAGCAACACCTTCGTCCCGTTCTGGCGGCTCACCTCGCTCTCCGCCGAGGATGTGAACATCATCGTCGAGTCCATCGTGAAGATCCTCAAGAAGCGCAAGACGTGCATGAAGCAGGAGGAACTCATCTCCGCCATCCAGTCCATCAACCTCTTCAAGGATCGCATGCCGAGCCCCGAACTCATCGGCAGCTGCCTGAAGATCGACGAGCGTCTCCGCGAGATCGAAGACGGCTGGGGGCTCACCGAGTGGCGCTTCGTGCGGCCCCGCAGCATCCGTGATAAGGTCGAGATCATCCTCAAGAAGACCGGCGAGCCGCTGCACTTTATGGACATCGCCAATCGCATTCGTGATGCCCATTTCGATCACAAGAACGTGACCGTGCAGGCCGTCCATAACGAACTCATCCGCTATCCCCAATTCGTCCTCGTCGGGCGAGGACTGTATGCGCTGCGCGAGTGGGGCTACGAGCCGGGAACCGTCGCCGACGTCATCGAGCGGATCCTGCGGGAGAAGGGACCGCTCAGCAAGAAGGAGATCATCGCCGAAGTGGCCAAGCAGCGCACGGTGAAGGTGGGTACGATTTCGCTCAACTTGCAAAAGATGCCGTACTTCACCCGTGTGGGCCGCGCCGTGTACGCCCTCGATGCGAGCAAGAAGAATCCATCGAGTGTTTCCTGAGGGCTCGGCAGATGGTATGGCGAGGTACAAACTATTGACTATTTGACTTTCATAAATTAAAATAGACGCATGTACATCACCCGTTCCTGTGAAGGGACCATCCGGCGGCTCAGCCGAACCTTCAAAGTCGTCTACGTGGGTGGGCCGCGGCAGGTCGGTAAGACGACAGTGCTCCGACATCTCGTTCGGCGTGGAGAACGCCGAATCCTCTCTCTCGACGACCCTGCCATCCGTCGCCTTGCGCAGACGGATCCGGAACTCTTGCTCGACCGCTTTCCACCGCCGCTTCTCATCGATGAGGTCCAGTACGCGCCGGAGATTTTCCCGGCGATCAAGAGGCGCGTCGATGCGTCGGATGCGCGCGGACGATACTGGCTCACGGGATCCCAGCAGTTCTCGGTTCTGCAAGGACTGCGCGAATCCCTCGCAGGGCGCGTGGGCATTCTCCACCTCCTCGGGTTTTCGCTCGCGGAGATCCTCCGCAAGCCAGTGTCAAAAGGACCCTTCCCTTTTCCGAAGACCGGCACCGGTCTGATGCCACTCTCCGAGCGATCACTCTTTGAACATATCTGGAGAGGTTCATTTCCCGCTCTCTGGGTTTCCCACTCGCCGGACTGGTCCGCGTTTTACAGTGCGTACGTGCAGACATATCTTGAGCGCGACGTGAGCCTCATTGCCGGCGTGACCAAACTCGGCGCGTTTCAGGATTTCATCGCGCTCTGCGCGGCGCGCACCGGTCAGCTGCTTCATGTTTCAGAACTTGCGAGGGATGCGGGCATCTCTGTCCATGCTGCCCGTGCGTGGCTCAGCATTCTCGAGCAGAGCCTTATCGTCTTCCGCCTCCGTCCCTACCATGCGAACCTGACGAAACGCATGGTGAAGATGTCGAAGCTCTATATGCTCGATACCGGCCTTGCGTCCTTCCTTTGCCGATGGCAGACACCCGGGACGCTCATGGCGGGAGCGATGAGCGGGCCGTTGTTCGAGACATTCGTGGTCGGTGAGATCATCAAGAGCTACTTCCTGCGCGGCCTGCCGCCGCCGATTACGTTTTTTCGGGACAAAGAAGGTCACGAGGTGGATCTCCTCATCGAAGCCGACGGTGCTCTCCATCCGTTCGAGATCAAGCGCGCCGTGCAGGTCAGGCCCGATGCGCTCGCTCAAATCGCGTTCCTCCGGTCCCGCATCCCGAGGATCGGCCGCGGCGGCGTCATCTCGCTCGTGCCGGAGGTAGTGCCGCTCTCACGGGAAGATGACGTGATCCCCGTGGGAGCGATCTCGTGATGCATACCGGTCAAAGATCGAGGTACAGTAGCTTGCTTTTTATCGTTGCTTTAGGCTATAATAGAAGCAATCACCTCATAATCAAAACCGCGCATGGAAACTCTCTCTCTCTCTCTCTCTCACACACAATAGTCTCCCTGTAAGAGTCTCCCCAAGAGACCCTGCTTCTTCTACCGACGCCTGCCCCGTACCGAGTCTACTCTGGTGCGGGGTTCGCGTGGGCCCGCTTCGCCGGAGCTTCAGCGAGGCGAGTAGTTTTTGTGTATAAATTTTCTCCTATGGCAATGATACCAAAACAAAATCAACCAAGCTTCATCAACCCAGAGCAGGGACCCTCTTTTTATGCGGCCATCATTCAATCTTCTGAAGACGCCATTCTTGGTATGACACTCGATGGTAACGTCATGAGCTGGAACAAAGGCGCAGAGAAGATGTTCGGCTATTCCGAGAAAGAAATTCTCGGACAACCAGTAAGTATTCTCTATCCCCCAGAGCGCATAGAGGAACATGCCGATATTCTCATGAAAATTAAAAAGGGACGGCCCATCGAACATTATGAAACTCAAAGGAAGAGAAAAGGCGGAGTCCTTCTTGATGTCTCTTTGAGTATTTCTCCGATTAAAGATCCAGTCGGAGAGGTTATAGGCTTTTCAAAAATTCTCCGTGATATTTCCGCAACGAAACGGGGAGCCCAATACGCTCGCTCGCTTATTGAGGCAAGTCTTGACCCGCTCGTGACTATCAGCCCCGAGGGAAAGATTACGGACGTGAATGAAGCAACCGTGCAAGTAACGGGGATCACTCGAGAGAAGCTTGTCGGCAGCGATTTCTCCGACTATTTCACGGAGCCGGAGAAAGCCCGTGACGGGTACCGTAAAGTGCTGAAAGAAGGAGTCGTACGGGACTACCCCCTAACGATTAGTCAGGGCTCTGGTAAAACCACCGACGTACTGTATAACGCGTCAGTCTACAAGGATGAAAAAGGAAACGTGCTGGGAGTATTTGCTGCGGCTCGCGATATTACTACACAAAAGCAGGCTTCCCAATACAGCCGCTCGCTCATCGAAGCCAGTGTTGACCCGCTCGTCACCATCAGCCCCGAGGGAAAGATTACGGACGTGAATGAAGCATCGGTACAGGTCACTGGTGTTGCAAGAGAAACGCTGATCGGCAGTGACTTCTCGAATTACTTCACCGATCCGGAAGAAGCACGCCTTGGCTATCAGCAAGTATTCAAGGAGGGATCTGTCCGGGATTATCCTCTGACGATTCATCATGCTTCAGGCATGCTTACCGATGTTCTCTATAACGCGACGGTCTATAAGGACGTGGCAGGAAAGGTGCTGGGGGTCTTCGCCGCAGCCCGTGATGTCACTGCACGAAAGAAAGCAGAGGCGCAGCAGCACGAGACGTCGGCCTATGCGAGAAGTCTTATCGAATCAAGTATTGATCCGCTCGTCACCATCAGTCCCGATGGAAAAATCACGGACGTGAATCATGCGACGGAAGAGGCCACCGGCGTCTCTCGCGAGTGGCTCATTGGCACGGATTTCTCTACCTATTTCACCGAGCCCCGCAAGGCCCGGGAAGGGTACCGTCGCGTGTTGAAAGAAGGATCCGTACGCGATTACCCGTTGGCTATTCATCATGCTTCAGGAAAAATCACTGATGTCTTGTACAATGCATCGGTCTATAAGGATGAAGCGGGGAAAGTGCGCGGAATATTTGCGGCGGCTCGCGATGTCACGCAGACCAAACAATCGTCTCAATATGCCCGCTCGTTAATCGAATCAAGTCTTGACCCGTTCGTGACCATCAGCGCCGAGGGAAAGGTTACGGACGTCAATGAAGCCACGATAAAGGTAACGGGGATTAAACGCGATAAGCTTATCGGCACCGACTTTTCTATCTATTTCACCGAACCACAAAAGGCACGCGAGGGGTATGAGCAGGTATTTAACAAGGGGTTTGTGACTGACTATCCACTGACTATTCGCTCGATGGATGGAAAGCTCACCGATGTTCTCTATAACGCGGCAGTGTACAAGGATGAGAAAGGAAACGTGCTGGGAGTCTTTGCGGCGGCGCGTGAGTACACAAGGGTCAAGAAAGCCACCCAGGTACTGGAGACCAGCAACAAAGAGCTTGAAGCATTCAGTTTTTCCGTATCCCATGACCTCAGAGCGCCGCTGCGGGCGATCGACGGCTTCTCCAAGATACTGCTTGAGGAATATGCACCCAAACTTGGTGATGAGGGAGTGCGACTCACCTCGACCATCCGGAAAAACACTCAACAGATGGGCAGACTCATTGATGATTTGCTTGCCTTCTCCAAAATTGGGCGTGAACAGATGAAGACGCAAGACGTCGAAATGAACGAGATGGCTACAACGATATTTGAAGAGCTGAAAGGCGCCGTACCCAAACGAAAAATAACGTTGAGTATCCAGAAAATCCCCCGAGCCAAGGTGGATTCAGCGCTCATGAGGCAGGTCTGGACGAACCTGCTCTCCAATGCCATCAAATTTACCAAGCCCCGGGAAGAGGCGGTGATTGATGTCACATGCAAGACCGATGGGGAGATGATCTACTCTGTAAAAGATAATGGTGTGGGCTTCGATATGCAGCATGTTGATAAACTCTTCGGAGTGTTCCAGCGACTCCACGACCCAGCAGAATTTGAAGGGACTGGCGTTGGTCTTGCGATAGTCAAGCGCATTGTGGAACGACATGGTGGCAGGGTGTGGGCCGAAGGGAAGGTCGATGGAGGCGCCACATTTTACTTTGCGCTGCCAGTGATGAAGAATCCCATCCCATCTGCAGAAACCAAACCAACAGCTCCAGCAACCCCTGCATCATCCCCAACAAAAATATGAACACGAATTGTAAAGAAGCCGGAATACTCCTTGTGGAAGATAATGCCAATGATGTGGAGTTTACGCTGCGGGCATTAGAGAAGCATGCTCTTGCCAACAAAGTCTATGTAACAAAAGACGGAGAAGAAGCGCTTGAATTTATTTTTGCCACAGGCCGCTACGCGCAGCGGTGCACTTCCCCTTTCCCAAAAGTTATCCTTCTCGACTTGAAACTCCCGAAGGTGAACGGCCTTGAGGTTCTCAAAAAAATGAAAGCAGATGAGCGCACCCGCATCATTCCGGTCGTCGTCGTCACGTCCTCCCGCGAAGATTCTGACCTCAAAGAAAGTTACAAACTCGGGGTCAACAGTTACATCATGAAGCCCATTGAATTCGATGATTTTTCCAATGCACTCTCGCAAGTCGGTCTGTATTGGATGGTCATCAATAAGCTTCCGCCACAATGAGAACACGTCACACAAATACATATGAAAGAATGTAAAATCTTACTACTCGAAGACGTACTGGCTGATGCGGAATTGATAGAACGCGCATTGCGCAAAGGCGGTTTGGCATTCGTGTCAAAGCGCGTGATGACGAGAGAAGATTTTTCGCATGAACTCGATGCCTTTGCGCCAGATCTCATTCTTGCAGACTATCAACTCCCTCAATTTGACGGTCTTTCGGCCCTCGCGATCACACACGAAAGGCATCCCGACATACCTTTCATTTTTGTTACCGGGGCAATGGGGGAGGAACGCGCAGTGGAGACGCTGAAGAAAGGAGCGATGGATTACGTGTTAAAGGACAAACTCCTGCATCTGATGCCGGCAGTGGAGCGCGCCTTCCGTTCTGTTGAAGTCGAAAATGACCGCAGATCGGTGGAAAGAGTCAGGATTGAATTCATCTCCTTCGTATCCCATCAGCTGCGCACGCCGCTGACGGCGGTGCGTCTGGGATTGGAAAGACTGCAGAAATGCAGCGCAGCCTGGAAGATCCCCATGGAAGGCAGCGAGTATCTCGCACAGATGATGCGGTACGCCCTTCACATGTCGGAAACCATCCGTACCATGCTCAACGTATCAAAAATTGAAATAGGGAGAATGCAGCCTGACATCGTCAAAGCAAATATCAGGGAACTGCTCTCGGACATCCAAAAACAGTATGCGCCTGACGCCGCGCAGAAGCGGCAGACGCTCTCTGTGCAGGCGCGAAGTCTCATGCACATGACCGATCCGGCACTGCTCAAAGAGGTTCTCTCCAACCTGGTCAGCAACGCGGTCAAATACACTCCCGATGGCGGCCGGATCGGCCTCGGCGCTCAGGAGGACACAAAGTTTCTCACGATCTCCGTAGAGGACAACGGCTACGGCATTCCCCAGGACGAGCAACCGCAGATCTTCACGAAGTTCTTCCGCGGCAGCAATGTCCTTGAGCGGGACGTCAACGGCACCGGGCTCGGTCTCTATCTCGTCCATGAACTGATCTCTCTCCTCGGAGGCTCGATCACGTTGCAGTCGAAGGAGAACAGCGGTACAACCTTCCTTATCCAGTTCCCTCTGTCAGTATGAAACACCTCACGAAACCCCGCGTACTTATTTGTGAAGATGAGAGGTTTATCGCTGATCTCTACCGGTTGGAGATTGAGTCACACGGAGTCGATGCAGAGATCGTCAGTAACGGAAAAGAAGCGCTGGAGATCATCAAGGAGAAGAAATTCGATCTCATCCTCTTGGATCTTGTGATGCCGGTGATGGACGGATTTCACGTTCTCGCCGAACTCAAGAAAGACAAAATCCGCATACCGGTGGTGATTGTCATCACCAATCTGAGCCAGGATATCAACAAGGAGAAGTGCAGGGAAATGGGCGCCGAGGGCTACATCGTGAAGAGCGACGTGAATGCCGCGGATGTGTGGGCGAAGGTAAAGACCTTCTTGCCGCATTTCGAGGGCTGACGCATGGACAAGAATCTATTCTATGTGTAGATGGGGACGGGGCATGGTGGAAAGGATACCGATTTTGGTTGACGGCGGATTGGGCTGGTGCTACACTGAGTGGGAATTACGATGATGAGGTAGTGCGGATGCGGTGCGTCCCTCCGCGTTGCCTCGTTTTTTGTATTCAAGTTTTTCGCGGGCATATTTGAGGTAGGCGATGAGGCTCTTTGCGGCACGGCGCAGGAGGACGGAGCACGTTTCATACTGGGGACTCAAGACCATTGCGAGCTTGTTTTTCTCCGCGAGGTACTTTACCAGACAGGCGAAATCACCATCACTCGTCACGATGAGAGCGCGACCATAGCGGGGATACTCGATCATGGAATGCAGAACAAGTTCGGCATCGACATTGCCCTTCGTCTTGCCCTTTCCTGTCAATACCGGCTTGAAAATCAGAATGTAACCGGCTTGCTGCAGAGCACTGTAGAGTCGCTGGTTTTCCGAAACATAGCCGATGAAGAGGAATGCTTTCTCAATGCGGTACTTGTGCTGCAGGTAGACGCGAAAGCGCTTCCAATCGAGTTTCCACCCCATGCTCTGCACTCCCAAATTGAGATTTTGTGCATCGATGAAAGCGTAGGTGACGGGACGATTGGCCATGGCGGGGACAAGGCAAGATTGGCGCGAAGAATAGCAGATTGTGGTTGACGGCGGATAGATCTCGTCGAAATTGTCATCGGTTGGATCATTCCGAGCATTGACCATGGTCGAATGACGGGTGGAACATTGGGTGTTCGCCATGATGGGGCAGGCCTGCTATCGTTTTCGCCTTCTTTCCTATGCAACGCAGTCTTTTCTCCATCATTCTTCTCTCCTCTGTGCTCGTCACCGCGTGCGGATCCAACCCGTCGGGGCCGCTTCCCCAAGGAGAACAATCCGTCACCGGTATCCTCAAGCCCCTCGCGTTTTCACTCCATCGTCGCGGGACGCACGTTCTGCTCCAGCAGGGGATTCCTCTCTTCGATGTCGAGAGCGCTGCGGTCAATCTCCATGTGCACGAAGGAGAGCGCGTGACGCTCAAGGGAGTGATCGAACCCAACACCGATGCCACCGCGTTGCCGGTCCTCGTCGCCCGATCTCTCATGATTGCCAGCGGCTCGATGTTGTATCACACAGTCCCCTTCCCGCTCCTCCAGATCTCCTTCGATGTTCCCACGGATTGGACGAGCCATGCGGAAGACGAATTCGCACAGTTCACGGCATCGGGATCGAGTGAGCCGCTTTTGACCCTCTTCCTCCAGCCGATTGCGGGGTCAGATTTCGAGACAGGAGCCGCCGCGCACGCGACCGTCACGCGCACGCCGTTCTCGATCGGTTCCAAGCGGGCCATCCGCGCCATCGATGCCGTCACGGGCGCCGAGACGATTTCGATCGATCGGGGGATCGATCCTTCCATTGCCCCCGAGAAGCGCGTGATCACTCTCGTCTTCGTCGCGTTCTCTCCTTCGGATGAGACCATGGCGGAAATCCAGGCGCACGTGGAGCATTCGCTCCGTGCCGTCGGACAATTCTCATCCTCCAGCGCGAGCATCAACCAGAAAAAGTCCTCGTCGTCGGCGAGCGCTTCGGCTGGACAACCTTGCGGTGGAATTGCGGGAATTCTCTGTCCCGCCGGATTCTACTGCGCCGTCACGGATCCGAAGAACAATATCGGGGTGTGTCGGGCGTTCTGAACAAGAGGATCGATGCTGGTGTCAATGAAGGAAGAATGAAGGAAGAATGATGGTGAGATGGTTGGATGGTTCGCAAGCGATTCTGAAGAATTCATGACAGGGTCTGGTCTTGCCTGGCAACCATCTAGCCATCGAACCATGTAACCATTTATTTCTACTTCCTACCAATTCCATGAATTTTCAAGTCCTTTCTTTTGACAGGTGAAAGCCGCAGCGGAATACTGGTGAACGTTCGTACACCTTCTCTCCTTCCCTTCCTCCCGAGTACTATGGCCAAGACTTCCTCCTCCACCACCGTTATGTCCTCTCCTTCTCCGAAGACAAAAGCTGATTCTTCCATATCGTCGAGTGGCGATGCCAAGATCGATGCGATCAAGAGTGCTCTTGCACAGATTAAGAAGCGCTACGGCGACGGCGCCATCATGCAGATGGGCGATGTGCCTGTCGCGCAGATCGAGCGCTTTTCCTCCGGATCGCTTACCCTGGATATCGCTCTTGGTGGCGGCATGCCTAAGGGTCGCATCGTCGAGATCTTCGGGCCGGAATCCTCGGGAAAGACCACGCTCGCCCTGCACTCGATCGCCCAAGTGCAGAAGAAGGGGGGACGGGCCGCATTCATCGATGCCGAGCATGCTCTCGACGTGAATTACGCCAAGAAGATCGGCGTCGACATCGATCAACTCCTCGTCTCGCAGCCCGATTGCGGCGAGCAGGCGCTCGAAATCGCCGAGACGCTCGTGCGTTCGGGTGCCATCGATATCGTCGTGATCGATTCCGTCGCGGCTCTTACGCCGCAGGCGGAAATCGACGGCATGATGGGCGATTCGCACATGGGCCTCCAGGCGCGCCTGATGAGTCAGGCACTGCGGAAGCTCACTTCCATCGTGAGCAAGACGAACTGTTCGATCATTTTCATCAATCAAATCCGCATGAAGATCGGCATCATGTTCGGGAATCCCGAGACGACCACCGGCGGCAACGCCCTCAAGTTCTACGCGTCGCTGCGTCTCGACGTCCGCCGCATCGATAAAGTCGTGGAGAAGACGGGGAAAGGACAGGAGAACGACGGCCAGGAGATCATCGGCAACCGGACGCGCGTGAAGGTGGTGAAGAACAAAGTCGCACCGCCGTTTCGCCAGGCGGAATTCGATATTCTCTACGCCACCGGCATCAGCAAGACGGGCGAGATCATCGATCTCGGCGTGAAGTACGCCATTCTCGAGAAATCCGGCGCGTTCTTCCGTTACGGCGAAGAGACGCTCGGGCAGGGCCGCGAGCAGGCCAGAATCTTCCTCCTCCAGAATCCGAAAATCGCCGAGAAGATCGAGAAGGAGATTCGGGACGTGGCGATGGTTGTGTGAGTGAAAGATCTACTGTGCACTGTTTATGAACCACATGTCCCCTTCGATACGCGCCGCGATGTCATCCTCGTAGCGAGGCAGTGCCGAGCGTACCGAAGGGGACGAGGGTGACATGCTTGGGGGAAGTTCTTGTTTCTTGATCTATGGAAGGACATCATTCTGTCGATTCCTTCATTCATGCAAAAAGAGGTCCTCTACGACGGCTACGGCTGGAAACTGATGATCGACGAATCGGCGTTGCCGGATGGGCGCGTCAAGCGAGCGGTCGTTGTGCATCGGTGCGATTCCGTCCACATTCTGGCATTTCCCACTCCCTCGAGGGTTCTCCTCGTTCGCGAGTTTCGCCCGCGCTACGGCACGTACCTCTGGATGCTCCCGAGCGGGCGAGCAGACAAAGAGGACGATCATGAGGAGGCGGCTCAGCGTGAACTGCAGGAGGAGACGGGTTTTCGAGCAGAGCGGTTGACGTACTACTGCTCAACACGTCATTCCGAAACGTTTGATTGCGCGAATCATATTACTCCAAACACTAAACATCCGACACCCGCTCATGCTGCATAGCTGACAGAAGCCTTTTTGAAGTAGTCGATGACTGAACCTGCATCACGCTGTTTTCGCATCATGAAGGATCGAATGGCGTGTTTCATCTCCATGAGCGGTGAACGGGGTGGCGGTCAAGAATGACGAATGGTTTTCTCTTGCGGTGTTTGACCAAGCGTTTGAGAAAATCGATGCAGAGCGGCGCAGTGAACGTGCGATCGTAGAGCATGAATCGCAGCTCCCCCTTGTTCGTGAG